>MAXH01000319.1 GCA_001750925.1 Desulfobulbaceae bacterium S3730MH12 | reverse complement strand
GCGGGTTGTTTGAATCTCTCCTTGGCCCCGAGGATGCGATCATATCCGATGAGCTGAACCATGCCAGTATTATTGATGGCATTCGACTCTGCAAGGCCCGCCGTTACCGATACAAAAACAACGACATGAAAGATCTGGAGGCCCAACTTCGGGAAGCTGCTGATGCCCGGTTTCGCCTTATCGCAAGTGACGGTGTTTTTTCCATGGACGGTACCATTGCCAACTTGAGTGGAATCTGTGACCTAGCGGAAAAATACGATGCCCTTGTAATGATTGACGACTCACATTCTACCGGATTTATAGGCAAAACAGGCAGAGGGACGCATGAATATTATGGGGTTGAAGACAGGATCGATATTATCACTTCTACCTTTGGCAAAGCCATTGGAGGTGCCTCCGGCGGTTTTACCAGTGGACGCAGGGAGATTATCGAAATTTTACGCCAGCGTTCCCGGCCTTATCTATTTTCAAATACTTTACCACCAGGAGTTGCAGCTGGAGTGCTAAAGGCGATTGAAATGTTATCCGTCTCCACCGAGTTGAGAGACAAACTTGCATTGAATACCAATTATTTCCAGGAAAAAATGAAGGCAGCTGGCTTTAAGATTACTTCTGGAGATCACCCGATTGTACCGATCATGCTGGGAGACGCTAAGCTGGCCGCGTTGATGGCCGACAAATTACTTACAGAAGGCATCTATGTCGTTGGCTTTTCCTATCCTGTTGTACCACAGGAAAAGGCGCGGATACGAGTCCAGATCTCAGCAGCCCTCACCACAGCTGAGCTGGATCGTGCCGTCTCTGCTTTTGTGAAGGTTGGTCGTGAATTAAATGTACTCTAAAGAGCAATGAAACATAATGTCATTTGAAAATACCCACCTTTGGGCTGCAGATGTCGTCAAAGAACAGATAGTAATAGACGTGCTTAGAGAACTTATTGTCAGCAATATTGACTATTACTATCTTGGTGCAATTTTCCCGGACACATTTTCTTACAGCCGTGAAAAAAAAATAAGAGACATCTCCAGTACTCTCCATGGAAATACCGGGACACTCAGCAACCAGCTGGTTTTCGATGTGCTTGAGCGGATAAAGCATACTGGGGACAAAAAAAATCTGGCTTTTATCTGCGGTTTTCTGACCCACTGTGCTATGGATATCGTTTTTCATCCGATTATCGGATATTTTTGCGGTTATAAGCCCCAAAATAACGACAAGGAGGCAGCCAGAAGCTCATATCTGCACTGGCATTACGAAACAGAAATTGACAAGCGATTTAATAATGATTTTTATCTTGATAGAATTGTCAAACCGACTGCCGCCCAGGATCTGTTGGTCGCTTCAATTCTGAATACCTCTGAGCAGGTAATTTCTGATTGTCTGAAAAGACAAATCACCTTTTTCAAGCGATTCCGTAGCCTGTATATATACACAATATACAGGATGCTATCTAAAACTGGACTTGTTGAAAAAAAATATCTTGGTGGATTTTATGCCAACCTGAAGGTCGACTCCATGCGTATTCCAGATAATATCCGTTATAGAGATATTATTTCCGGGGAGGACAAGGAGACCACAATGGACAATCTGATGGACCAGGGAATTAAAATGGGCATAAAAATGGTTGAATCCGCTTTTGATTACCGTAGCGGTAAAATTAGTCTGAAGCTCTGTAAAAATACAATTTCCGGAAGCAACCTGGACACTGGTCGAATCGATAAAACCATGGCGGATGTTAAATTTTCAGTAGACCTTTAGTAAATTTTCAAGCTTTTTGTTAATCAGCTGAGCAAAATCCAGCCAAAATCGTCGCTTTAAAACCGTTCAAATTATGAAAAGGATGAACTACCCTGTCAATGAGCAATAGGTTGACGCCTGTCACGGTTCTGGTTCCAACGCTCTGCGGGGGAGCAAGAGCGTAATTTGTTCTCAGTGTCATGATTTAGCGAGGGAGCATGCAAAAAGCAGCGAATGTTGAAATTCTTATTATCGGAAACGAAATTTTATCCGGTACCATTATAGATACCAATACGAGCTGGTTATGCAAAATGGTGCATGGGCGCGGCGGTACAGTTGTCAGGGTGACAGTTCTCCCCGATGCACTTGAAGTCATTGCAGAGGCGGTGCGGGCAGCTGTGAGCCGAAAGATTGACCTCCTCTTTACCTCCGGAGGACTTGGGCCGACATCAGATGACTTAACGCTTCAAGCTGTCGCGGCAGGAACCGATCGGGAGGTAGTTCTTCATTCGGAAGCGCTGGATATGGTTAGAAAACAGTATGATTATTTTTTTGCTGAGGGAATAGTGTCACAAGGGGGCTTGACTCCAGAAAGGGAAAAAATGGCCTGTTTACCTCAGAGCGCCGAACCTCTTTTTAATGCCACGGGTACTGCTCCCGGTGTTTTACTCCAGGTTGGGCAGACTGCCATTATCAGTATTCCGGGCGTACCTTCTGAACAGAAGGTTATTGTTAATCAATCCTTGAAACAGTTCTTCGATCAGATCTTTGGGGAAGGAGAGGCTCTATCACGTCGTGTTGCCGTCAAATGCGGCAGTGAATCCCTGCTGGAACCGATACTTATCCGCATTGTTAAATTATATCCTGAGATTTATACTAAATCTTTGGCCACAGCCATCGGGGAGAACTCCGAGTTGGACATAATAATGACCATTACAGGTCTCGGAGAGAAAGAAGAGCTTCTGGACGAAGCCTTTCAGGAGTTATGCAGTGGAATAACAGAACTGGGATTCACTCTAAACATAAAAGAGTTCTGTTAATCCTCCTTTTTGCTGAATTTTCACCTACCTGGATAGTTACACAATGTTAATGCAAACGGTGGAGTATGACAGGTAGTTATGGTTTGCATTACTATAATTAGTTTGATTTATGGTACCTGTTTTGTAATATGAAATCAGTTATTAAAAGCCTTTGGTTTTGGGTAAATCACCTGCCTGAATCCAGGGCATTTTGCCTGACCAGAGTTAACAATGGAAAAAGAAGCTAACTGAAAGAATTGAAGGAGCAACCCCATTTACAGAGGAGTAAAAAATGAATCGAGAGCCGACCTTAGACAGGAAGACGGCAATTTCCTACAAAACTGAAGAAGAAACAGTGATGCGTGGCTACAACCTAAGCGAGTTGGCCGAAGAAGGTTACTCGTTTTTTGATGCCATGTTTGTACTTTTTCAGAGCCGTATTCCCACAGAAAAAGAAGAGAAAATGCTTAAGTATGAGATGGGCGTATTCCTGGAGCACTCAATGTCACCGTCAGCTGTTGGTGCCATCGGCGTAAGTGCAGGAAGGCCGAATCTCCCAGTTTGTATATCAGCGGCCATCTCTACCTTTGGCGGAGTTCATGGCCCGGGAGCGGCACATGGATACATGCTGAATAAATACCTGGAAGAAGGCCTGGAAGCTGGTAAAACAGTTGATGAAATGGCTAAGAAGCTTGTGGACGACTATATGGATAGTGGTACACCCGTGATGGGCATGGGGCAGCCTCAGCACATCGACAGTGACCCCAGGGCAGAACCAATTCATCTAAAGCAGGAAGAACTGGAACTTGGGGGCGTGTATCTGGAATTTCAGCGCGCTCTTGAGAAATATTTTCATGCCAGGCGCAAGGCTGACGGTCGATCTTATGTTGGTGTTAATGTAGTGGGTTCTGGAAACACTGCACTGATGGAAATAGGGTTTTCTCCTAATGCAGGTTGGTGTATCGGCAGTATCGTCCGTGGATACAGCTGTGCCGCCCATGCTTTGTACAATATGAAAAAAGGTCGTGCCTGGGGAGCTTCCAGAAATGAGCCGATGGTTCAGATGATTGATCTATCGATGATTAAGTATGTTGGTCCGGAAGACAGGATCGTGCCTAAGAAGGATGAGCAGCAGGAATACGCCAGGAAACAGAAAAAAGAGGGAGAATACAAAAAATGGGTTATCTAGATCAAGAAAAAACCGACGAGTTAAACAATCTGAAAAAAGAACGGGGTATCGGTAATCTGGGTAGCGAGAAAAATCCCTTTGATTACTATTCGAGAGAATACGGTACCGTGCCTCAGGACACCAAGCGTGCACCGTTCCAGTGGGTTTCTGAAGTTTCCTATAAAAATGTTCACAGGATTGTTACGAGAGGCTACGATACCACTGAGATTATGGAAGAAGGTTATGGGGTTATCGAGGTTCTGTTTGTGGATTACCAGGCTCGGTTCCCCACTGTTGAAGAAGGGCAAATGCTCAACTATATCATGATTTTGATGCTTGAGGATGGTATCTCCGGGCCGGCCGCTATTTCCAGGATAGTTGCCACATCCAAGACATTTTTGACCCAGGCTTGTGGTGCATCAGTCATGGCCTTTGGCCATGCCTATGGTGCTTATTCAACCTTTGGCAACAGAAATGAGGACTATTTGAACAAGGCAGAACAGGATAATCTAACACTTACCGAAACCGCCGAACTTCTGGTTCGCAAGAATGGTATCGACGAGGCGCTGGGTGTTTCGAGTCTGATGCTCAAAGATCCGGCAGCAAAACGAATGATTGCTCGTGCAGAAAAACTTGGTGTTGCCGGTAAGAACATAGACTTCATGAAAGAGGTTGTAAAGGCGGCTCAGGCGACAAGTTCAGAACCGGTGGATATAGATATGCTCGGGGCAACGGGTTCTGTAATGCAGGATCTTGGTTTTACCCCTGAAGCCACTTGGGCAATCCTTGCTATTACCCGCGCCTTTGGTGCAGGTGCGCATTATATCGAGGAAGTAGAAAGATCTGAACTTTCAAGAATGGGGCAGCAATTGTCTCCAAAAGAGAATTATGACGGAGTCGCTAAGCGTCCGGTTCCACCGCTAAAAGACAGGGCCAAAGTTGCAAAGTCTGCTGTATGTCAAACTCCGCAGGAATGGAAGGCGCGTTTTGAGGAGATGAAAAAAATTAAAGGTAGCGGGTTTAGCATTATTGAAGAAGTTGCAGATCCCAGTAAGAAATCCGGAATGAAAAAAGTAGGTAAATTATAATACCCTGCGGGCAAAGCTGTTAGCAATTAGGCTTTTAGCTAAAGCCTAAAGCGGGCGATACCCACAACCCAAAAGACATTTTATTTCATCACAGAGTTTACAGAGAGCATAGAGAAAAGAATATCTTTTTCCTCTTATGCGTTCTCTGTGAACTCTGTGGTTTAAGTTTTTACTAAATAATGTAGATGGAGAAAAGCATGGAAGATAATGTGCAGGAAATGTATGAGAAAGGCAGGAAAGCATTTAAAGAAATTGAATTCTGGTCCCAGGAAAAAGTTGATATGATGGTTCAGGCGGTTGCCTGGGAGCTGGTAAAAGACGATGTCAGAAAAAAACTGGGCGACATGGCCGTTGACGAGTCAGGGATCGGCAACAAAGAAGACAAGATTGCAAAAATCAAGAATAAAACGCTGGGGACGCTCTGGGATCAGCGCGGTATAAAAACCTGCGGCATGATTGATGAGAACAAATCTCTTGGCATTCGGACGTTCGCCAAACCCATTGGTGTTATTGCCAATGTTGTGCCCTGCACAAACCCTGAGTCGACCATCTGCTGCCTGGCCTTAAGTACACTTAAAACCAGGAACGCGATGATCGTAACACCCCATCCCAGGACTCAGGCAACCTCTTACGAAACAGTTCAGCATGTCCGCAAGGGCCTTGAAAAGGTCGGCGCACCCGTGGATTTGGTTCAATGCATCAAAAAAACCAGCCATGCGGCAACTTCTGCTCTCATGAGTGTCTCTGATTATGCAGTGGCAACGGGTGGCGCTGCTCTGGTTAAGGTCGTTTATGCTGCCGGCAAGCCTGCACAGACAGTTGGTGCCGGTAACGTTGTCGCCATTGTAGACAAAAGTGCTGACCTTGCAGCCTCTGCCGAAAAAATCAAAATTTCCAAGATTGCCAACAACTCGGCGTCCTGTTCTTCTGAAAATGCAGTAGCCATTCATGAAGATTCCTACGATGCCATGCTTGAAGAGTTGAAGAAACAGGGAGGGTACCTCTGTTCTACTGAAGAACGCGAAAAGCTCAGAACCTATATGTGGCCAGATGGAACCCATTTGAACCGTGATGTCGTAGCAAAGCCCGCAACGGTAAATGCCAAGAACGCCGGCTTAACGGTACCCGATGATACCAAGTTCCTCATGGTAATCGGTGAGAAAGTTGGCCCTGAAGACCGTTTCTCCGGGGAGAAGATTTCTCCGGTCTTGACCGTCTGGAAGTGGGACGATTTCGATGAAATACTTGATCGTCTTGATCGGATTCTTAAATTCTCCGGTGAAGGTCATTCAGTTTCCATCCACACCGAGGATGATAATCAGCGAGTGCAACTGGCACTTAGCGCCAATGTCGGCCGTGTTGTCTGCGGTTTCCCACACGCCCATGCCAACAGTGGTGGCTGGGACTGCGGACTTCCTGTAACAGATACTCTGGGCGGTGGCAGCTGGGCCGGGAATATCACCAGTGGAAACATAAACTGGAGTCATTTTTTGAACTACACCCTTCTCTCCATTCCGAAAGAAAAGTATATGCCGACTGAGGAAGAGTTCTTCGGAGAGTATCTTGCTGAATTTGGAAAGGATTAAGGTGTAAATAGATTGACTGGTGACTGAGTTAGTTCATCGCATGTCATGGGCCCCTATGGTTGAAACTGACCCTGGGGCCTATTTTTTGATAACTAACCAAGCCCGACAAGCCGGAAACTTTTTTGATTTCATTCTTCTGGATAATATTCTGTATTTTCCGATGGGAAGAATTACCGAGATAACTTTTCAAGATCTCTCACGGCTGGCTTGTTCCTGGTCGATCATCTCTTCTCTCATGGCATGAAATTTCAGAATGTAATCTTCCTGAACCGTATATGACCAGTGGATATTTTTCAACACTGAGGCGGCCCCCTTCGGGTCCTTATCTTTCAGGCAATCTATAAACTGCTGATGTTCTCCACAGTTACCTTTTTCCCATTCACTGATGTAGACCTTACTTGGAAATTCGTACAGCCTCTGTTTGACAGGGAGGATGGTCTTCTTTATCAGTTCATTGTCTGATAAGTCCATGAAAGTATTATGAAAGGCAATGTTTGTCTTAAAATAATATTCAAAATTATCCGTCTTGATCATCTCCAGCATCTTTGCGTTAAGTTCTTCAAGTTTTGTTATATGGTCCGCAGTAATTAATTCAAAACATTGCATCACAACAGTAGCTTCCAGACACCCAATGAGTTCATACGCATTTTTTACGTCCTGGAGGGTCAACACGTTTACTCTAACGCCACGCCGTGGTAAAATTGTGACAAAACCTTCCAGCTCCAGATGGATCAACGCATCCCGAAGAGGTGTTTTGCTCACGCCGAGCTGTTCTGAGAATTTTGAAATATTAATGGTTGAACCTGGCAGAAAAGCACCATTATTCATCTGTTCAAGTAAATGGTCATAGACCTGCTTGCTTAAAGATGTGACATTCAGTTTTTGATTCATT
>MAXH01000318.1 GCA_001750925.1 Desulfobulbaceae bacterium S3730MH12 | reverse complement strand
TCAGCAATGATTCTTCGAAGACAAACCAGAAAAATTCTCCTGGGCAATGTGGAAGTCGGCGGGAATAGTCCTATATCTGTACAATCCATGACCAATACGGATACCAGGGATGTTGATGCTACTGTAGCTCAAATTCACAGACTTGAGGATGCCGGCTGTGAGATAGTGCGTGTCGCTGTCCTTGATCAAAAGGCTGTGGCAGCTGTCAGGGCAATTCGTGATGGTATATCCATCCCCCTCATAGCTGATATACATTTTGATTCACGGTTGGCGGTTGCAGCTATGGAGCAGGGGGTAGATGGTATTCGCATCAATCCCGGTAATCTTGGGGGTGAGACAAAAGTAGCAAGGGTTGTTGATGCCGCCCATCATCATAAGGTTCCTATTCGTGTCGGTGTAAATAGCGGTTCGATTGAAAAAGATCTTCTGAAAACCTTTGGTTACCCTACTGCTCATAATACAGATGCACTTATTGAAAGTGCCATGCGCAATGTGAGGCTTTTGGAGAAGTACGGTTTTTATGATATCAAAATATCTATAAAATCCGCCGATGTTCTTACCACGGTAAATGGATACAGCAAACTTTCAAAAATAACGGATTATCCTTTGCATCTTGGTGTTACCGAAGCCGGTGGACTGATTGCCGGAACTGTCAAATCCAGTGTTGCCCTGGGGCTGCTCCTCAGCCAGGGGATTGGTGATACCTTCAGGGTTTCTCTTACCCGGGATCCGGTGGAAGAGATTCGGGTCGGGTTTGAGCTTTTGCGTTCACTGAAGATTCGCGAGCGGGGGCCGGAACTCATCTCCTGTCCGACCTGCGGGCGTACCAGGATTGATCTTTTCAGTCTTGCGGAAAAGGTCGAGAACTATGTTCAGACTATGGAAACACCCTTGAAAATAGCTGTTATGGGTTGTGTTGTGAATGGCCCGGGGGAGGCTCGGGAGGCGGATATTGGTGTTGCCGGCGGTAACGGGGTTGGTATTATCTTCAAGAAGGGGAAAGTATGGAAGAAAGTGAACGAAAATGAACTGATGGATGTTTTTATGGCGGAGCTAAAGAAAATGGAAACCAGGGATGTTAAAACCCCGAAAACTGGAAAATAAAATAACGATATGCGCTATTCCGAGACACTGTTGCCGACCCTGAAAGAAACTCCTGCTGAAGCTGAAATTGTGAGTCACAGATTGATGCTGCGGGCTGGATTTATGCATAAACTCACCTCCGGTATATATTCATATCTTCCCTATGGTCTCGCTGCTATACGTAAAGTGGAGAATATCGTCCGGGAAGAGATGAATCGTGCCGGGGCCCACGAACTGCTTATGCCTTCGGTTCAGCCGGCTGATTTATGGAAGGAATCAGGCCGTTATGAAAAATATGGTCCGGAACTTCTGCGGTTTCGAGACAGGCATGACAGGGAATCCTGCCTCGGTCCAACCCATGAAGAGGTGATCACCGATATCATCCGTAAAATGTTACATTCCTACAAAGATCTGCCAATTAATCTCTACCAGATCCAGACAAAATTTCGTGATGAAATCAGACCACGGTTCGGGCTGATGCGGGGCCGTGAATTTATCATGAAAGATGCCTACTCTTTTGATGCCAGTGATGGTGATGCGGAGATCAGCTACCGGAAGATGTATGAGGCGTATAGACGAATTTTTACCCGTTGCGGCCTTGACTTCAGGGCAGTACAGGCAGATTCTGGAGCTATAGGCGGCAGTTTTTCCCATGAGTTTATGGTGCTGGCTGAGACCGGGGAGGATACTATCGTTTTCTGCAGGGAGTGTGAATATGCTGCGAATATTGAAAAGGCGGCTATCAGGCTAAAAGAAAACAGGCAGGTCGAACCCCTTGCCGAGCTTGAGAAGGTAGAGACTCCAGGCAAACGAAAAGTCGACACGGTCTGTGAATTCCTGCAGATATCACCGGATCAGCTTGTCAAGACTTTGGTCTTTATAGCTGACGGTGTACCTGTTGCCGCGCTGGTCAGGGGAGACAGAAAGGTGGAGGAGGTTAAGCTGAAAAATCTTCTTGGTGCAGCCGATGTCGAAATGGCTGATGATAAACAGGTGTACGATATTACCGGCGTACCTACTGGATATCTCGGTCCTGTCGGTCTCACCATAAAGATTGTTGTCGACCAGGAAGTAGAATCGATGTTGAATTTTTATGTCGGTGGCAATGAAAAGAACTACCATATGAAAAATGTCAATGCTAATCGCGATTTTGAGGCAAGTGCGGTTGCCGACTTGCGACAGATTACAACCACTGATCCCTGCCCCGAGTGCGGCGGAAAACTGGAACTGACCGAAGGAATTGAGGTGGGACATGTTTTTAAACTCGGTACCGGTTATTCAGAGTCAATGCAGGCAACTTTCCAGGATAAAAACGGTCAGGAAAAACCTTTTGTCATGGGGTGTTACGGTATCGGTGTCAGTCGGGTTGTAGCGGCTGCGATTGAACAGAATCATGATGAGAACGGTATAATTTTCCCTGTCCCTCTGGCGCCATATACGGTTATCGTTCTCAACCTTGGTTTAAAGGATAAAAAAATCACCGAAACGGCAGAGCAGTTGTACAGTGAGCTTCAATCTCAAAGTGTTGATGTTCTGCTTGATGATCGGGATGCGCGTCCCGGTTCCAAGTTCAAAGATGCAGATCTTCTGGGAGTACCCTTCAGGGTCACCGTTGGCAAAAGTCTGACCAACTCTGGACTTGTTGAAGTGAGAGATCGTAAGAGTGGTGAGACGGAAGAGGTGAGTCCTGATCAGGTGGTTGCGGTTCTGATGTCAAAAATTGCTGATAGAGCAAATATAGAATAAACGTACGGTTTATAACAATGTCACAACCATTGATCACAAACCCTAATGGATTAAAAGGGTTAAAAGTCCTTGCCTCAAATTATCTGCACGGTGTAGATCTGACCCCTATTGATGATGCATGGGAAATTGTCAGTCGAGTGCATAAAGGAAAGCAGCATTTCTCAGGAGAATCGTATGTTGATCACGTCCTTGAGGTTGCCTCTACCCTTGCCTCTATGCACCTTGATCTGGATACGATTCTTGCCGGTATGCTTCATGGTGTGCTCAAGGAAAATAT
>MAXH01000317.1 GCA_001750925.1 Desulfobulbaceae bacterium S3730MH12 | reverse complement strand
TCCGCATCAGCAGCCTTATTTACATCAGGGTGGTATTTTCGAGCAAGTTTCCGATAACTCTTTTTTATCTCATCCTGAGTGACCTTTCTGTCAACGCCGAGGATCTCATAATAATCTTTATATTCCATTCAACAGTTCCCTCACAAGTTATACCAACTGACTGCGTACCCAACTGCTGATAGCAGCACTATCCATTGCTCCGGACTGGCGGGCTTTCTCAACGCCACCCGCAAAAAGAACCATGGTCGGAATGGAACGGATATTAAACTGCGCCCCGAGATTCTGCTGAGATTCGGTATCAACCTTAGCCAGCCTGACATTGGGTTCAAGTTGCGCCGCGGCCTGAACAAAGGCCGGTGCCATCATTTTACACGGTCCACACCAGGGGGCCCAGAAATCCACAAGCAGAGGGATATCATTTCGGCTGAGATGTTTTTGAAAGTTGCTCTCTGTCAATTCAACGGGTTGCCCGGTAAAAAGGGGCTGAGCACATTTCCCGCATTGCGGGTTCTGAGTAAGCCGTGAGACAGGGATACGGTTAACAACCGCACAATGAGGACAAACCACATGTTTTGTATCATTCATATTACCATCCTCCACCCCGAAAAGATCACTTCAACTTCCATTCAGGATTCCTTTTTCCAAAAAATGCCGCGACTCCCTCCTTCGCATCATCGGTGGTACATAACCGGGCAAAAGCTTCATTCATGAATTGGAACTGTTTCTGATAGTCCATATCCTCTGACTGATAGAAGGCACTTTTTGCATTCTGCACAGCAAGAGGACTTCTTGTTGCCAGATCTTCCGCCCAGTTCAGGGCCGCCTCATCCAGTTCATCATGAGCGACAACTTTGTTTATTAAGCCCAGATCGAGGGCTTCCTGTGCTTTAAGCAGGGTTCCATACAGAAGTAATTCTAAGGCTTTTTTCCTTCCCACACAACGTGAAACAGGCAGAATCGGACCGACACAGTTGAGTCCCACGTTAATAGCAGTAAGCCCCATTTTAATTCGTTCGGAGGCAATAACTAAATCTGCTGCCGCCGCAAGCCCCATACCATTAGCCGTGGCAACACCCTGCAGCTGTGCAATAACCGGTTTTTTCATCGCCGAAACAGCCACCAGAGGCTGTTCCATCCACTCTATCCATTCCCGGTACTCTGTAGCCGATTTTCCGGCAAGCTCGTTGACATCAATCCCGGCACAAAAAGCTCTGCCGGAACTTTTTAGCAGGATAACCCGGACTTGGGAATCCGCCTCCATGGCAAGAAGTGCACTATGAAGTTCACCAGCCATTTGACTTGTGAACGTGTTTAACTGATCCGGACGATTCAGGGTTATGATTCCGACAAATTTTTCGTTTGTTTCGACGAGAACGGTTTCAAACTCCATAAGCTACTCCCTTTTTTATTTTCATTTTGATTACTCTCTTCTTTTTATGACTTTTTAACCATTCCTTCAATCTATATCCTTAATGCCTTATAAAAAGGCTCCCCATTGAATTCCCATGTTAAATACTTATAATAGCCCACTGAAGAAAAAATCAGCGTCTCAGGACAGGATATAATTCTGAACAGGGATCTCGACAACGTATACTTATGCAAAAAAAGGAGTAACTATGCAAACAACCACACAACCTATAACCATCACTCAGGCCCGGCAGGATGCGGCTTCCATTTTTCTGGCAAAGGTGTTCAACTGGATGGCTGTCGGGCTTGGTTTGACCGGTCTCGTCGCCTATTTCACCGCGGCATCCGGCCTGGCCCAGGTCATTGTCGGCTCCCCTCTATTCATTATTATCGCACTTGGAACATTAGGATTGGTATTTTTTCTCTCTGCCCGAATTGATAAAATCCAGGCATCGACCGCATCAGCTCTCTTTGTCGTTTATTCACTCCTTAACGGGCTGTTTTTCTCTACAATTTTCCTCAGGTATACCGGCTCTTCCATTGCCGGCACATTTTTTATCACGGCAGGTATGTTTGGGGGCATGGCCATCTACGGACTCGTCACAAAACGTGATCTTTCCGGCTGGGGTTCATTTCTCTTTATGGGACTCATTGGAATAATCATAGCCTCAATTGTAAACATTTTTCTGCACAGCTCCGGTATGTCCTGGATGATATCCATGATCGGCGTTTTTATCTTTACCGGACTGACCGCCTACGATGTCCAGAAGATAAAGCGAATGGGGGAAGAAGGGATCATGTCCCAGGGCCAGGAGGCAATCACTAAAGGTTCGATCATGGGCGCTCTTGCCCTTTATCTTGATTTTATCAATCTGTTTCTGATGCTACTTAGGTTCTTCGGCGGAAGCAGAAACTGATGGCGTCGTAAAAACTACGAGAACTGGCCATAGTAAGGATTTTCCCTACTATGGCCTTCTTTTTTCCAATATTAACGAACTCGTAATAAATCTCTCCTGCACCGTCATTCCCAGCAACCTGTTCACCCGTCAAACATTACAACATTGTAATGTTAATGAAAGGATTGTGTAATAATTAATGGTTATATTGCGGTCTGAGCAATTATTCCACCGAACGTAAAACTTTAAAATGTAACAATTCAGCATGTTTTGAGGAGCCACAATGTTTGATAAATCATCTCAATCACCGACTCAACTGAGCAGTCCCTCGACTGTAGCAACGACCCCCCCGGATGAAGTCTATAACTCAATCCAGGCAATTAACGAGGCGGTCAAATCCAGCTCCGGCTGGGTGTCACCCCTGAGAAATGAGATGACCAAGGTAATTATCGGCCAGGAGCAGCTGGTCGAACGACTTCTGGTCGGCTTGCTCACCGGTGGCCATATCCTCCTTGAAGGGCTTCCCGGGCTGGCAAAAACCCTGGCAGTCAAAACCCTTGCCAGGGCTGTGCAGACAGACTTCAGGCGTCTCCAGTTTACCCCGGATATGCTTCCTGCAGATATCGTGGGAACAGAAATTTATAATCCCCGGGAGACCAGCTTTGAGGTGAAGCAGGGTCCGATTTTTGCCTCACTTATTCTGGCGGACGAAATAAACCGTGCTCCTGCAAAGGTACAATCCGCACTTCTTGAGGCAATGCAGGAAAAACAGGTAACCATTGGCGAGCAGAGCTTCCCGCTCCCGGAACTTTTCCTGGTACTGGCTACCCAGAATCCCATCGAACAGGAGGGAACGTACCCCCTGCCGGAGGCCCAGGTGGATCGTTTTATGCTCAAGGTGATTGTCGGATACCCGAGTTTGGCCGATGAACGACGCATTCTCGATGCCTTCGATCTGACTGACTCCGAAATAAATGTCATGCCGGTTGCCAGCCCTGAAGATATTCTTGCTGCAAGAAAAGTAGTTAACAGTATCTATATGGACGATAAGATAAAAGATTATATCGTCTCCCTTGTTTATGCCACCCGTGACCCTCAGAGTTTTAAGCTCGACCTGCAGGATTATATAGAAACCGGAGCTTCACCCCGGGCAACAATTAACCTGAAGGCGGTTGCCCGCAGTCTTGCCTTTCTCGCCGGGAGGGGATATGTAACCCCGGATGATGTTAAAAGTGCAGCGCTGGACGTTATGCGCCACCGGTTGAGAATAAGTTATGAGGCCGAAGCGGAAGGCATCAGCAGTGAGGATATTATCAGAAAAATCCTCGATACTGTGCCGGTCCCTTAAGGTTTCAGTTTCTCGCTATGGATACCCAGCTAACCAAAGAAATCCTTAAAAAAGTGCGCCAGGTGGAGGTTCGCACCAGCAGACTGGTCAATGACAGTCTCGCCGGCAACTACCAGTCCGTGTTTAAGGGAAGCGGTATGAACTTTGATGAGGTGCGCGAATATGTCCCGGGGGATGATATCCGATCCATAGACTGGAATGTCACCGCCAGAACAGGTATCCCGCATATCAAAAAATTTACCGAGGAGCGGGAACTGACCATCATGCTGATGATCGATATCAGTGGTTCAGGAGATTTTGGTTCAACCGACTCCTCCAAACGGGAAATGATGGCTGAGCTTGGTTCGGTTCTTGCTTTTTCAGCGGTAAAAAATAACGACAAGGTTGGTCTTGTTCTTTTTACCGATTTCGTCGAACTCTATATTCCTCCCCAAAAGGGTAAGACACATATCCTCAGGATCATAAGAGAAATTCTCTTCTTCCAGCCCCAGGGAAAAGACACTAACCTCAAACTTCCCCTTGATTTTGTCAACCGGGTGATAAAACGAAAATGTATCAACTTCCTTATTTCCGACTTCTGTCTGCCGGGCAACTTTCAAGAGAGTCTCAACGATCTGCAGCCAAAGCTGCAGATTTCCAACAGACGACATGACCTTATCGCGGTGATTGTCTCCGACCCCCGTGAATTTGACCTTCCGGATGTGGGATGGTTAACTCTTGAGGATGCCGAAACCGGTGAGCAGGTTGATCTCAATACTTCCGATCCGTCCATCCGCACGCAGTATAGTCAACTGGCGGGAGTCAGGCATAAATCTCTGCAGAAAACTATCCGCTCAGCGGGAATAGATATTCTCAATCTGTCCACAGACGCACCTTATCTCCCCCCTCTGCTCAATTTCTTCGGCGCTCGAAAAGGGAGGAATGCATAAATGAGATACCTGCTCCCCCTGTTTTGTCTGCTCTTCTTTCTCCTTCCTCTGTCTGCATTTGCAGAGGAAACGACAGATGCACCATTGACACTGCTTACTAAACCTCAAAAGAATACAAGTTCACTGCAACAGCCACAGCCCGCCAATCAACCTAGAGAGATAAGGGATATTTATGGTCCCCTGGAATTGAAGGAACAGGCAGGGATACTGCTCTATGGTGGAGTTATTGCTCTATTACTGCTCCTCGCTGTTGCAGTATTTCTGCTGTTAAAGAAAAGAAAACAGTCAACGACTCCACCAACCCCGCCCTGGGAAAAAGCACTCTCTGAAATTACCGAAGCTAGAAAACTGCTTACTCCCGATCGGGCCCTGCTCTATATGGATCGGGTATCCCTGATACTCCGAAACTATGTGGAATCACGTTTTGGTATCAAGTCGACCCGGCAAACCACCCCGGAATTTCTCTCTACCCTGGGCAGTTCCTCCGCCGATCCATCTATTCGCAACTGCAGGACTGAGCTGCAAACCTGCCTTGAACAGTGTGATATGGCCAAATTTGCCCATCAGATCCCTATGCAGGAGAACATGGAATTGATGGAAGGCGCAATTATTGGTTTTGTGGAGAAGACCAGGCCATGAGATTTCTTCACCCCGAATTACTCTGGCTTCTCACCCTTTTGCCACTCTTAGCTCTACTCTATGGTAAAAGAGGTGCTGCCCCCGCTCTCACATTTTCTTCGACTTCCCTTGCTGCGTCTCTTGCGACCGCCAGGAAATCTCGACCGGGAACTCTTCTCCTCCTTCTGCGCCTGGTCGTGTTTTCTCTTTTTATCCTCGCGCTTGCCAGACCGCAGCAAGGGAGCAGTACCACCGAAATTGAAGCCAGCGGCATCGACATCCTCCTTGCTGTAGATGTCTCAGGTTCCATGGAAGCCATGGATTTCACCCTGGGGGGAAAGCCAACCAACCGGCTGGAAGTAGTTAAGAAGGTTGTGGAAGAATTTATAGAGCAGCGGCCCAATGATCGTATCGGCCTCCTTGCCTTCGGAGGTCGCCCCTATCTGGTCTCCCCTTTAACCCTGGATCATGACTGGTTAAAGAAAAGGCTTGAATCCCTGCAGATAGGGATGGTGGAAGATGGTACGGCAATCGGTTCTGCAATCGGTAGCGGCACAAACAGACTGCGGGATAAAAAGTCAAAATCACGAATCCTGATCCTGCTCACCGACGGTATGAATAACAGTGGCCGTATCCCACCTCTTATTGCCGCAGAAGCTGCTGAAACGCTTAATATCAAAGTATATACCATTGGTGCGGGCAGCAGGGGGGAGGCACCCATGCCGGTAACCAATGCCTTTGGCCAGCGCCAGCTTGTCCGCGTCAAGGTAGACATCGATGAAAAAACCCTGCGGAAGGTTGCCGAGCTAACAGGGGCACGCTATTTTCGTGCCACTGATACAGCTTCCCTTGGAAAAATATATGAAGAGATTAACACCATGGAGACAACCATCAGGACAATTAAAAAATTTGAGAATTACCGTGAACTCTTTCCGCTTTTTATCCTTGCCGGGCTGATGCTGCTCTTTATTGAAATCGTCATATCCCGCAGAAAGCTCCCATAGAGGTCAATAACCGATGAATTTCGCTCAACCACTCTGGCTGATCTGTGGACTTGGTGTCTGTATCACCCTCACTCTTGTTATCCGTGTTCTCCAGCAGCGCAGAAAAGTAACCCTGGCAAAATTTGCAGCCCATAAGCTACTGGACCGACTCACCCGAAATATCTCAAACCCCAGACGACGTATAAAAAATATCCTAGTCATTGCCGCTATTTTCTTCAGTTTTACGGCACTTGCCAAGCCTCAATATGGCTTTAAGTGGGTTGAAGTAAAGCGCAGGGGCATTGATATACTCTTTGCTCTCGATACTTCAAAAAGTATGCTTGCAGAAGATATTAAACCTAACCGGTTAAAGAGAGCCCACTTCGCCATTCTCGATTTTGTGCACCAGCTTGATGGAGATCGTGTGGGACTTATCCCCTTTGCCGGTTCTGCTTTTCTTATGTGTCCGCTTACCCTGGATTATAATGCTTTTGAACACTCACTCTCTGCAGTTACCAGCGATATTATCCCCCAGGGCGGAACCGATATCGCAGAGGTTATCAACACGGCGGCAACAACACTGAGCAATAATGTGAATCATAAAATCCTCGTTCTCATCACCGATGGTGAAAATCTGCAGGGTGACGCCCTCAAAGCTGCAACGGATGGAGCTGAAAAGGGTTTAACCATCTATACGGTCGGCGTAGGGACAAAAGAGGGTGAACTTATCCCGCTGCCTGGAGGAGGGTTTGTCAAGGACAGCCAGGGGAAATTTGTCACTTCAAAACTGGATGAACAGACACTGGGCCGGATCGCCGAGAAAACAGGCGGCCTTTATGTCCCCCTTGGCAGCAGCGGAGAGGGGCTGGAAACCGTCTACCAGCAGAAACTGGCCCTTATCCCCAAAGAAGAACTGGCGGAGAGGAGGCATAAGGTTCCCCTTGAACGATTTGAATACCCATTAGCCCTGGCACTCTTTCTCCTTATCTGTGACTTTCTCATCAGTGAAAGAAAATCTAAAAGAGCATTGGCACTGCCATCAATAAAATCTGTAAGCCGCAGGATACGCCGAAACGGTAACCTTCTTCTCCTCGTCTTTTTGTTTGCAGTGGGACTGCATGCAGAAGCCCGGAGCTCTGAAGGAGAACAGGCCTACAATGAAGGTAATTACATTGCAGCCTCTGAATATTACAGTCAAAAGCTGGAAAAATCTCCAAACGATCCGGAACTGCACTATAACTTCGGCACAGCTGCCTATAAAAACAATATGTTTGATGATGCCATTGTATCATTTTCCAGGACTCTGGAGAGTAATAACATCGATTTACAGAAGAAAGCATACTATAATCGCGGCAATTCTTACTACCGTAAGGGATTGGAGATGGTACAGGGAGACCCGCAGGCAACAATAGAACAATGGCAGCAGGCGCTGGAGTCCCTGCAAGCCGTCCTGGAACTTACCCCCGAAGATGAAGATGCGCAATACAACTACGAGTTGATTAAAAAACAGCTGGAAGAGCTGCAGAAGCAACAGGAGGAAAAACAAGAACAGAAGCAGCAGGACAAGGGCAAAGAAGAGCAAAAAAGTGATCAAAATCAGCCTTCAGAAGAAAACCAGAAGCAGGATTCGCAGAGTGAAGAGAACTCTACTCAACCTGAAGAAAAAGAGGGCGAAGGCGATAAAGGCAAGCCGCAGGAAAGTGATAAAAATGGCGCAGAGCAACCGGCAAAAGGTGATGAAGCGAAAATGGAAGAGAGCAGTAAAAAGGAACAGGCAGCAATGGATGCCCGGAGACAGCAGCTCGGTAAAATGACCAGAGAAGAGGCAGAAAGATTGCTCAATGGTCTTAGAAACGAGGAAGGTGAGCTTAATTTTGTGCCCACCGGGGGTAGGACTGAGAATAAGGCCACAGAGAGAGACTGGTAATGGAGCGACGTAATTTCTCTGCTTTTTTTATTTGTCTCCTGCTGCTGCCTCTCCTCTCACTCCCGGCCCGGGCTGAAATAACGGTGGAGGCATCTCTATCCAAAAACTCGTTTCCCGTTGACAGTGCAGCAAAACTGACCATTATAGTTACCGGAGCCCGCTCTGCTGATATAACGTTGAAGGAAATTGAGGGGCTTCAATTCCACAGCCGTGGTCAGTCAAGCAGGATCAACATAATAAACGGCAGCTATTCTTCATCCATCTCAAATTTGTATATAGTACAACCACTCCAACCCGGCACCTATACCATTCCACCAATCTCAATTACCACCGGTAAAGAGACGGTGCAGACAGAGCCTATTACCTTTGAAGTAACCGGGATAGGCCAGGGTTCTCAACCTAACAACCCAAATACACACACTTTAGCCAGCAAAAACAATATTGCATTTATTCTGGTCAGCGAGATTGGCAGACATTATACCGGAGAGATAGTCCCCCTCAGAATCAAAGCCTATTTTAATAGGAAATATCGATGGGAACCTATCAGTTCTCCCCCGGCCCTCAAAGCAGACGGTGTAGTTATGTCGCCTTTAAGTAATGAACCTGAACAGAACCAGGAGCAACTGAAAGGTGTGATATATCATGTGCTGAGCTGGAACACCACTCTGTCCGGCATAAAGGCAGGCCGCCATCCAATTCTCTTTGAACTTGACGCCACGCTGCTCCTTCAGCAGCAGAGATCCAGGGCACCCTTTGGCGGCAACAGTCCTTTTGGGGATTCACTTTTTGACAGTTTTTTTGGCGGCCTTCAGCGAAAACCAATCAAGGTCACGAGTCCTGAACTTCACTTTGAAGCGGTAGAACCTCCAGAGAAAGGCAGACCGGAAAACTTCACTGGAGCAATTGGTGATTTCCAGCTTACAGTCAATGCATTCCCCCAAGAAGTTGAAGTCGGCGAACCGATAACCCTGACCCTTGAAATAACAGGAAAAGGCAACTTTGACCGGGTGGAATCTCCACTCTTCCCGGCGACATCTGACTGGAAAACCTATTCCCCCACCACCGATTATTCCAGTCAGAAGACATACCCTTTCGGCAAAAAACTGTTTGAGCAGGCGATAGTATCCAAAAACAGCAGTCTTAAGCATATCCCCCCCCTTTCGTTCAGCTATTTTGACCCTGAAAAAGGGAGTTATATAACTGTTGCCAGTGCTCCCATTGCTGTCAATATTGCAAAGCCTGACAGCCCCATAAATCTGCAGCAATCCGTACATACGGCAACAGCGGTAAAGCCGCAATCTGCTCAGCCTGCAGCTGAAGCAGTAGAAAGTATCAAGGGTTTAGCCCCCCTCCACCTGGAAACGGGCACATTTCATCAGTCCATCATGCCTCTGTATAAAAGGCTCTGGTTTCTCGCCGCAGTCGGATGCTGTATCCTTCTTCTCCTCTTTGATTTTTTCTTCAGACTGCGTCTCAGTAACCAGGAAAAACATCCAGAACTTCAACTTCAAAAAAGAAGACAGGAGTTGTTGGCGGGTGATCTCGACAAGCTCTCACAGGCAAAGGATTCTGGTGATGGATCCCTCTTTCTCGCTCTTTGCCGGCAATCGATACAACAGCAGCTCGGACTACTCTGGCAGATCAAGGGTTCCGCCATCAGCCTGGCTGACATTAAAGACAAACTCGGTCACACAACTGACTTGATAGAAATATTTGCAGCCGCAGAACAGGCAGCTTATGGAACCAGCAAACTTTCATCTGAAACTATGCAGATCTACTTTGAACAACTGAAGAAAGAGCTGGAGGAACTTATATGAAATTGACAGTCTCCTGCCCCCTGCTTCTCTTGCTCGTAATCATATTTATCACCCCGACCGTGGCTGTCGCTGAGAGCAATCTGGATCTCTTTGAGCAGGGGAATGAAGCCTATAGCAAAGGAGATTTCACTGGTGCTGGGGAAATGTACGAGAAGTTGACAACAACGTCAGGATATGGCGCCGGGCTGCTCTTTAACCTTGGCAACAGTTATGCTCAGTCAGGACAGACGGGAAAGGCAATTCTCAACTATGAGCGCGCCCTGCGTCTTGCGCCTTCCAATTCCGACATCCAGGGCAATTTACAATTAATCAGGAAGGAAAGCGGTCTCTTTCCGAGAGATTATTCATGGTCGGAACGTTTTTTTCAGCTGCTGGATCTCAATCAGTGGACTATTTCTGCTTTTTTCCTCCTGCTGCTCTTCAGCACGTTTCAGCTTGCATCGCTTAAACTCTCTTTTTCCGTCCAGGTGCAGCGAGTTGTCACCGGGGGCTGCTGTATGCTTTTTATCCTTTGTGTGATCGGTGGTTTCTCCCGTCATAAGCAGTGGCAACCATCGGTTGTAACAGATAGCGACAGCCGCCTGCTTCTCTCACCCTTCGGCTCAGCCACCTCCACCAGCTCGATTCAACAGGGCAGACTGGTCTATCCTGAAAAAACCCACGGTGAGTTCAGCTATATAACTGATGAAACTGGCCGCAAGGGCTGGATCGCCTCCTCTGCCATTGAACCGGTGATCGGGGTTAAGAATAGAGTGAGTACACAATGAAAAATACCGGCCCCCATCATATCAGGATGGACAACTGGCTCTCCTGTGCCCCTTTTGAGAGTCTGCTGCAGATGGAGATTAAGAGCGCAGCTAACGGCCATGCCGTCCTCTCCATGCCCTTTCTCCACCAGTTTTCCCAAGGTGCCGGCCTTCTGCATGGCGGAGCCCTGACCAGCCTGGCCGACACGGCTGTTGCCATAGCCTGCAAATCGATGCTGGCCCCCGGAACTCATTTTGCCACCCTCTCCCTCGAATCGACCTTTCTGGCCCCGGTACAGGAAGGCATTGTCACCGCCCATGCGGTAGTAACAAAAAGTGAAACTGACCGGCGAACCTTGCACGGGCAGGCAACGGTAAAGGATCAAAACGGTAAAGAGGTGATGCGCTTTACCTCACTTTTCAGGATTGCCCGCAGCCAGCAGAAAGAAAACGAAAAATCTGCTGGCAGGAGAGACCCTTTTGGTGTTTGATGCGGCCATTGACAAAAAAGAGACAGGTGAATTCCCCTCGACGATGTAAAAAGTGACCTGCCAGGCGAAACCATACCTGAAGGCATTCAAAAAGATGCAGGGTAGTACCCTGTAGAGGACTATTTATGATAGGTAAAGGTACCAGAGCAGCTATGAACTTCAGCTTGTTAGAACATCTCGTAGATTATGAGGAAAATCTTGTTCATCCTCCGGTCAACTATGCGGTAAATTGTGCCCGGATGTTTTTTTCTCCGTATTTAACAGGTGTTAACTATATTCTTGAATCTTACAAGGACTGTCTCAGCTCAACTCAGGCTTTTTGGGGAATACCTAATACCGGTCAGAAAGAGATAAATATGTTTAATCCACAGCGACAGCTGAATTATCTGCACCATGCAACAATGGAAATTGAACCGATGAAACCAGCTCTCCCTTTTCATACTGCATGGGAAGATGAAAAGGCAGAACTGTTTGTGTGTGATGTTGACAATGGTATCAGAGATAAGCCTGTAATAATATTCATTGCCTATACCGGGCGGTCTATAGCTCTTGCAGATTACAATTCCAGATACAGCCCGGGAAAAAGATCGAGTCTTGTAAAAGAATTCGTCAATAACGGTTTCGGACCTGTATCAGTATTTTCATGTAAGGATCCACTTGAGAAAAATCTCGACCAGGCAACGCCGGAATATCTATCCAGTGTTCATTCAGCTATTGAGAATATAAAAACCTCCACAGGGTTTGCTCCTCATATTGTAGGATTATGTCAGATGGGATATTTCAATGCATGGAACCTGGCCGATAACCCTGATGATGCCAATACTTTTGTACTCGCAGGTGCTCCATTTGATCCGCGTCAGGGAGACAACCACTTACAGGAAGTCGCCGACAGTGTATCGATGCAGGATATTGAAGATTATCTTAAGCTGAGCGGGAATCGCATGTCAGCTCACAGGATGGCTAAGAGCTGGCGGCTGATGGAGGATCTCAATTATTATATTGGTGCTTACCACACAGCCAATATTGCAAACAGACATATCAGCTTGTTTCAACAGATGCTTGATGACAATTTTAGTACTGAACGGGATTATGTATTTAAAAGCTGGATGGACAAGGATGTCGTTGCCGCGATTCCCGGTGGATTGTATAAAGATCTCTTTTCATTTTTCAAATTTGGAACACAAGCCGAGTGCATTGCCGATAAGGATTTTTCAAGAATCACCTGTCCTACTGCTGTTCTTTCAGGCGGCAAGGATAATATCAGTCCTGTCGAAACCTGTGTTGCAATATTCGATTATATAGAAAGTGAAATTAAAACCCATTTCCATAACCCTCTTGTCGGGCACGCAGGAATATATAACTCTGAAAAAGCCATTACTGAAAAGTATGATAAAAACAACTGGCAGGCCATCATGCAGTGGATGAATGAAAATAGCAGGTACCAAAAATAAATATGAAGCCAATGGCCTGCTAACCCGAATAAATCGGAATTTTAGAATGCTTGGGTCCTTATACAGTCCGACATAGCAGCGAACCCTGCACGGACAGGCAATGGTAAAGGATTAAAAAACTACTCCTGCACGAAGCCCCATAACAAAACCCAGATCGTTCCCCTCCTCCCCTATTCCTGTAATCAACTGGAAATCAGGTGTAATCAGCAGTTCTTTTGTGATTTGCCACTGATAGTCAGTAGTGTCCGGTTAGGAACTCGAAGTCTACGCTATCTGCAAGAAGGTTTGTATTTTTACTCATATCATCTTGCTTCCCAATCTGCTTTGTCAGCCCAGCCGCCGCCAAGTGCCTTATAGAGTCCGACGTAGGCGTTAATGTACTGCTGCTGCAGTTGGGACAACTGCAATTCTGCGGAAAAGAGGGTACGTTCCGTATCGAGTACTTCGAGGTAGCTGCTCACGCCCTTGTCATATCGTTCTTTGGACAGTTCATTGGCATTTTTCGAGGCTTTCTGCTGACGATCAATGGCGGCCAGCTCTTCGCGGTAGGTGGTAATCTCAATCAAGGCATCTTCCACTTCCCGAAACGCATTCAGTACAGTGTTTTCATAGTGGTAAAGACTCTGCTGCATCTTCTGTTCTTCAATCTCCACCCCTCTTTTGTTCTTATTAAAATCAAAAACCGGCCCCAACAGCGTGCCACCCACCGACCAGACGCCACCATCAGTGACGATCGAGCCAAGCTCAGTGCTGGCTCCACCCAGAGTTCCAGTGAGTGAGATTGCAGGCCAGCGCAATGCCTCGGCAACTCCAATATTCTCTGTTTGTGCCTTAAGCTGGTATTTAGCCTGGATGATGTCCGGGCGTTGTTCCAGAATATCGGCCGGCATGCCTACCGGAATATCCGGCGGCGGCTGCCCGTCCGTATTTTGCCGCGTCTTGATACCACCGGGCAGGCGGCCCAGCAATATACTAAGGGTGTTCTCCGTCTTGGCAATGGAGCGCTTGTAAAGAGGAATAGCGCCGGCTGCGATTTCTTTCTGAACCTGGGCCTGGTTGACATCGAGTTCAGCAATAATGCC
>MAXH01000316.1 GCA_001750925.1 Desulfobulbaceae bacterium S3730MH12 | reverse complement strand
TTTTAAAATGTATGCTCTGCTGTTGTGACTTTTTACATCAGGCCGGAAAAGAAGTCATTTCCCTTGTCATCCACCAGGATAAATGCCGGGAAATCAACAACCTCAATCTGCCAGACAGCCTCCATGCCGAGTTCAGGATAGTCAATACACTCAACCTTTTTGATGTTTTCTTCAGCCAGGATCGCGGCCGGGCCACCGATTGAACCGAGGTAGATACCACCATGTTTTTGACAGGCGTCGGTGACCTGCTGTGAACGGTTGCCTTTGGCAATCATGACCATTGAGCCGCCATGGGACTGGAGCAGGTCGACATAGCTGTCCATGCGGCCGGCCGTGGTCGGACCAAAAGATCCGGATGGTTTTCCTGCCGGAGTCTTTGCCGGACCGGCATAATAGATGGGATGCTTTTTCAGATATTCAGGCAGTGGCTTGCCTTCATCGAGTAATTCTTTGAATTTGGCATGGGCAATATCACGACCGACAATAATAGTACCGGTGAGCAGCAGGGAGGTTCCAACCGGATGTCTGGTCAGCTCGGCCAGTATTTTTTTCATAGGTTTGTTCAGGTCTATCTGTACTCCCTGGCCATGTCTTCCACGGTACTGCTCGGGGATTAACTTACCCGGGTCACCATCAAGAACTTCTACCCATAATCCTTCTCTGTTGATTTTTGCTTTTAAGTTTCTGTCGGCTGAGCAGGAGACACCCATACCTACCGGGCAGGAAGCACCATGTCGTGGTAGTCGAATGATGCGGATATCATGGGTAAAGTACTTACCACCAAACTGTGCACCGATACCGAGGTTCTGTGCAGCTATCTGCATCTTCTCTTCAAGCTCAATGTCCCGGAAGGCACGTCCATGCTCGTTACCCTGGGTCGGTAGTCCGTCAAGATATTTGACGGATGCCAGTTTTACAGTTTTCAAGGTAGTTTCGGCACTTGTTCCGCCGACAACAAAAGCCAGGTGGTAGGGGGGGCAGGCGGCAGTGCCCAGACTCTTCATTTTCTCGATCATGAAATTTTCGAGAGTCTTCGGATTAAGTAAAGCCTTGGTCTCCTGGTAGAGATAGGTCTTGTTTGCGCTGCCTCCACCTTTGGCAATAAACAGGAACTTATACTCGGTTCCTTCAACGGCGTAGAGATCAATTTGTGCGGGCAGATTGGTGCCGCTGTTTATCTCGGTATACATGTCCAGTGGTACGGTCTGGGAGTAGCGCAGGTTCTCTTCTGTATAGGTTTTGAAAACTCCTCTGGAGAGTGCTTTGGCGTCATCGGTCCCGGTCCAGACGTTCTGGCCTTTTTTCCCCATGATAATTGCTGTTCCGGTATCTTGACACAGTGGCAGTTCAAATTGTGAGGATACTTCAGCATTTTTAAGAAAGGCAAGTGCTACGCCTTTCTCGTTGGCTGAACTCTCCGGGTCATCCAGAATTTTTGCCACCTGTTTGTTATGCTCAGGGCGCAGCATAAAGGACAAATCCCGCATGGCTATATTTGTCAGTACTGTCAGTGCCTCCGGGTCAATTTTCAGCATATCCTGCCCGTTGAACCGGTCAACGGTGACAAATTTTTCAGATCCTTCAACCCTTCGGTATTTTGTCTCATCTTCAGCCAGCGGAAAGGGGGGTTGATAGGTAAAGTCAGTCATCTGAATCAGCTCCTTA
Organism: Desulfobulbaceae bacterium S3730MH12; assembly: GCA_001750925.1. GTDB lineage: Bacteria > Desulfobacterota > Desulfobulbia > Desulfobulbales > Desulfocapsaceae > Desulfomarina. The sequence goes on along the minus strand of MAXH01000316.1, from coordinate 1,967 downwards.
TATCATTTTGACAGGCATGGCGTTGTAAAAACTTAAATCCTTCGCTATTCCGCAGATACTGTACCTGATCCTGTTTTAAAGGCCAAGGTTTTCCAGGGAGGTATCTTGGAGCAGGAGTTCATTTAAAGGCCTTGAGCAGATCATGCCTGTGGTTGTGGTTTACCCCTGAGACGTTGCGATAAACTGTTAATGGTCATAAGAAGTGCGCCGGCGATAATTCCCACACCCGCATTTGTCAGCATGGGCGTGAGCATTGCAAACAGACCACCAACCTTGGGAATACTTTTTACAGCCAGAACAGCTTGATGCACATAGCTATGGGAATCGGGAATGCCATGCAGCAGAATCCCGCCACCAACAAGAAACATGGCTGCCGTCCCTACTACGGACAATGTTTTCATCAGATAAGGTGCAAATACCAGTATCCCACGGCCCAACCTGCGCTTAAAACTTCCCCAACTGTTTTTTGCTGTGGATTTTATCAGTGCCAGCCCACCATCATCCAGCTTAACAATACCGGCAACCAGGCCATAAACACCGACAGTCATAGTGAAGGCTATAATTGACACGACTGCAGCCTGGCTTGCAAATGGTGCGTCTTTGACAGTGCCCAGGGAAATCACAATGATTTCGGCAGAGAGAACAAAGTCTGTCCGGATCGCACCCTGTATTTTCTTCTTCTCGAAAGCCACCATATCCGTGCCCGGATCACTGAGTGCTTTGGCCACTTTATCATGATGTGCCGTATCCTCCTTCTTACTGTGAAGAAATACATGTGCCAGTTTTTCAAAACCTTCGTAGCATAAATAACCACCACCAATCATTAACAGAGGCGTAATCAGCCAGGGAATAAATGCGGAGATCGCCAGTGCGCCAGGTACCAGGATCAGTTTATTTTTGAAGGAACCTTTGGCCACTGCCCAGACCACCGGTAACTCCCGATCTGCACGGACACCTGATACCTGCTCGGCGTTCAGAGCCAGATCATCACCCAGTACACCCGCAGTTTTCTTCGCTGCCACCTTCGTCATTACGGAGACATCATCGAGAATTGCTGCAATATCATCAATTAGAGCTATCAGGCTGGTTCCGGCCATACAGGACTCCTTTGAATATTGATCTTTTTCTTTTTGCTGTTCGTAGTATAAGACTTCCTGGGAGGACTATTCTTGCAAATTCATGCGTGCTTCCAGCTCTTCTTGAGAAAATGTGTAGACCTGGGTGCCATTGCATTCAACGGCAAAGGAGGCACAGCCGCTTCCAAGCCTGCCGCAGGTTTCCAGATCCCTGCCTTGAATCATTCCGCTGACAAGCCCACCTCTGTACGCATCCCCGGCACCGGTGGGGTCAATAACCCGTCTGGCTGTATAAGTTGGAATTTCATATATCCCGTGTTGACCGAAAATTTTTGAGCCGGCTTCTCCGTATGTGATGATTGTTGCTGTGGTCCGGTTTATAAGATCGTTTTTATTGAGTCCGGTTTTATCAAGTATCAGGTTGAACTCATAATCATTTACAATAAGCATTCTGCAGCCGGTAATTGCCTCAACCAGATCTTCAGCCTGCAGCATGGGAAGAGACTGACCCGGGTCGAAAATATAGTCGATCCCTTTTTTTTTGCATTCCTGTGGATAGTTAATCATGTCATCCAGATTCCCGGGGGAGATCAGGAGGAGACTTTTTTCAGGATCAAGTGTTGAAAAATCCAGTTCGGAAGAGAACTTCATGGCACCGGGGTTGAACCCGGTAATCTGGTTATTAGTCTGATCCGTTGTGATATATGCCCCGGCTGTAAGCTCGCTGGAAATTACTTTGACTCCCTCTCTGTTGATGCTGTTGCTGCCTAACCAGTCGAAGTATTTATGGTGGTCACTTCCGATTGTTGCAGATAGTGCTGCAGATTCACCCATGAGGTTCATGGCATAAGCGATATTTCCGGCGGTGCCGCCGTAGTTTTCAGTTACGCC
>MAXH01000315.1 GCA_001750925.1 Desulfobulbaceae bacterium S3730MH12 | reverse complement strand
TTAAAGATCAAAGGGAATGAGATACATCTCCTGAGCATGATTGTGACACGAGGTCAAGAAAAAGAACTTGTTGCATACTGGTTTCAGTCTTATGATCAAACAGATCCTGACACCCTTTCTCAAAAGATCAGTTTGTTGTGGCAAAAGCTGCTTCACGAAAAGGAAAACAATGCCTTTGTGCGCGTAAGTATATCAGTTGGAGAGAAATCCTTATCTGAAGCCCGCGATACCGTCTTTGAGTTTATTCGCTCTTTTTACCCAGTTTTCTTAAATTATGTAAAAGACAACAAACCCTGAGCTCTTCGTGCCTTTGTGGTAAGAAATAGAGACGAAACAACCTCCCCATCAAGTCATTTTTCCGTACTTCAAAGTATTTCTTTATACATGCCTGTGTCAAAAACAATATTTTTCTTTTCTCTCTTCATGATTTTCTACGTCTATCTTGGTTATCCTGTCCTGGTTTTCTTGATTGGGATGATCAGAAACAAAAAAGTAGAAAGGGGTGACTACGAACCGCATGTTACCCTCCTTATTGCAGCCCATAATGAAGATGAGAGCATTGAATCTACTTTGAAAAACAAACTTTCGCTTGACTATCCCAAGGACAAGCTCGAAATTATCGTTATTTCAGATGGTTCCACTGACAGAACAGATGATATAGTCAAACAATACACAAAACAAGGCGTAAGACTCCTGCGACAGGAACCCCGTGCAGGGAAAACAGCCGCGTTGAACATGGCTGTCCGACAAGCCAATGGTGAAATTCTTGTTTTCTCAGATGCCAACTCCATATATGCCCAAGATGCTCTGCGCATGTTGACACAAAATTTCAATGATTCCACTGTTGGTTACGCGACCGGAAAGATGATTTACACCAACCAGGATGGCACGGCCATAGGGGATGGTTGTACCACGTACATGAAATACGAGAACTTCCTTCGTTACCAGGAAACGAGAGTAGGATCAGTTGTCGGTGTTGATGGCGGCATTGATGCGTGCAGACGATCATTATATCAGCCCATGAATCCGGATCAGCTTCCGGATTTTGTGCTTCCTTTGAAAGTGGTGGAACAGAGTTACAGGGTTGTGTACGAGCCTGCAGCAATTCTGAAGGAACCTTCGCTCAAGGCACCCAAAGACGAATACAGGATGAGGGTTCGGGTTTCCCTCAGAGCCCTTTGGGCACTGTGGGATATGCGATGCCTTTTCACCCTCACACGTTCAAAATTGTTCGCATGGCAGTTGTTGTCTCACAAGGTATTGCGGTATCTGTGCTTTATCTTTCTAATAGCTGCCTATTTAACAAATCTGGTCCTTTGGCCGGAAAGCGGCCTTTATAAAGTTTTGTTCATATTGCAAAACATGGCCTATCTCGGTGCAATCGTATCTCCAATCCTTGAAAAAAGGGGGATCTCCTCACGACTGCTATACATGCTAAGCTATTTTATACTCCTAAACCTCGCCGCTGCCCATGCATCTATCAAATTCCTGCTCGGCCAGAAACAGGTGATGTGGACACCGAGGAAGGGGTGAATATGAGCATGAAAGTATTACATATTATAGATTCGGGTGGTCTTTACGGCGCAGAGGTGGTACTGCTCAACCTGGTGACCGAGCAGGTCAAACAAGGCCTTGAGCCGATTATTGCAAGTATTGGTGAGAAGGGTATCGCGGAGAAGCCGCTTGAAACAGAAGCAACTATGCGGGGTTTCAGGATTGAGAAATTTCGGATGACTCCCGGACCTAATTATATGGGGGCATTGAAAATGCTGAAATTTGCACGGAAAGAAGGCGTTGATATTCTCCATTCTCACGGTTACAAGGGCAACATCCTTTTTGGTCTGATGCCCAAAAGAATCCGTAGAATTCCAATGGTTACCACTATCCATGGATGGACGAGCACGGGTAATGGATTTGGCAGGATGCGGCTTTACGAATGGCTTGATTCCAAGAGCTTAAGATTAATGGACACCGTCGTTCTCGTCAGTGAGGCCATGAAATCACATTCTCGCTTAAGGTGCCTTAATCAGTCCAGAGTCCACGTCATCCATAACGGCATCCCCATTCAGGATCACGCACATCCCCACCTTCCCACTTTCCCACCCTCGGATGCTGCTGATCTTGATCCGCACATCCTCAGCTTCTGTCGCGGCGGCTACACCATCGGTGCCATAGGACGTCTTTCTACGGAAAAGGGTTACAGATACTTGATCGAGGCACTTGTCTTATTGATTGATGAAGGAATTGATGCTCAACTCGTTATTATGGGTGAGGGCTACGAAAGGGATTATTTGAAAGGCTTGGTGGCGCAATTTGAACTTACAAATAGAGTTATGCTGTCCGGATATCGAGAAGACGCAAAGCAGTATTTGCCCTATTTTAATGTGTTCGTCATTTCTTCCCTCACGGAAGGTTTGCCTATTACACTCTTGGAAGCTATGCACGCGAGAACCCCCGTAGTAGCAACTGAAGTCGGTGGGATTCCCGAGGTTTTGGAACAGGACAGGGCAGGATTGCTGATCGAACCCTGTAAGCCCGATGCCATTGCCATAGCAATAAGACGGCTCCATTGTGATAAAGAACTTGCCAATGAACTGAAAAGCGGCGCATACCACAGAGTAACCATCCGTTATGCAAGTAACACTATGGCGTTAGGATATATAGATATTTACAATGCACTTATCGACGATGCAAGGGCTCGGCAAGAAATAGGTTTGCGTTCAGATCTGGGTTAGATTTGCTTGATTCGATTGAGCAAGGTCAGGTACTATTTCGACATTCAAATTGATTCGAAAGAGAGGACTAATGAGATTCATTACTTCCATTTCCGCCATGGCTGTTGTTATTATCCTTGCTTTCAGCTTGGAAGGCTGTGAACGTGACAATGCAAAAGAAATCAGTGAGATCAAGGTAAAGGAGGTTGATTTGTCTGGTTATTCTAATGCTAACCCTAAGAACAAACTAAAAATACTTTTTATCCATCATTCGTGTGGTGGACAGTGGTTATCTGATCTTGGGCCCCAAAAGGAGGTTTCTTCCAAGTCGCGCATCTACATGACCCATCCCAATGGAGGTGGTCTTAGAAAACTCCTGGAAGAGAATAACTATGAAGTGCATGAGGCCTCCTATGGTTCAAAAATAGGTGATAAGACCGATATATGTCATTGGAATGCTAAATTTAGAGATCAAATTGATGACATCTTGAAATGCGATATGCAAGACGACTTATACGACGTCCTTTCGAAAAACCAAGTTGTCATGTTCAAATCCTGTTATCCCAACAACCAGATAGAAAGCGATGGGGAAGAACCGGGCAATCCTGATTCCCCCTCGAAAACATTAGCCAATTATAAGGCTGCATACAACAGTATTCTCAAATATTTCAGGAAATACCCAGATACTCTGTTTGTTTGTATAACTGCTCCACCTCTGGCCCAAAATATTCCCAGCAGGACAAAGGAGTTTATCAAGAATGTCTTGGGTACTGAGAATTCTGTAAAGGCAATAGGAATTCGCGCCAGAAAGTTTAACAACTGGCTAAAAGACATAGAAAATGGCTGGTTGTCCGAGTATGAGCTCAAAAATGTTGTGGTTTTTGATTATTACGACATCTTGACCAACTGCGGTGAATCAAATTACTCAATGTATCCAACAAGAGGAGGCAAGGACAGCCATCCAAGTAGTGAGGGGAACTCTATCGCAGCCAGAACATTTCTTCCTTTTCTCAACAAGGCAGTGAATCGCTTCCCCCAAAGCCACATAGCTTTGCCTTAACTTCTTTTTTACAGTAGAAAAAATAGGTATTGTTAAACAAGTATAGTTTTCGATTTTTTATGGTAGTTATTTCAGATGGTTAGAAGGTGATATCTATACAAAATTAACAATGCC
>MAXH01000314.1 GCA_001750925.1 Desulfobulbaceae bacterium S3730MH12 | reverse complement strand
TTCGTAGTATTTTCTTAATATTTTCATATTTGATTTGTATCAGTCTTCGAAGTCTACGCTATCTGCGAGGAACTCGCATGATACAAATTGGATGTGAAAAATATTTGAAAATCAAGAAATCTACTGCCAAAAGCGGACAAAAGTTACCCATGAATTCGTTTTCGATGCTTTGCAATTTTCCAACCGGACACTACTGATTCTTAATGGCGTTGTAAAAATTTGAATCTCAGCCATCTAACATATGATTTTTCACAAAATTATCAACAATAATAACGAATACACCTTTCTTCATAAACAGATTTGATGTTTCTCGACATCAGAGGCGATTATCTTTATGGATTTACACTCATTAACCACCCTTCTCTCAAGCCTCCAGGACGGCAACCTCTCCATCGAAGAGACTTTGGCAAAACTCCGCAATTTCCCCTCTGAAAATCTACCTGATGCCTGCGTGGATCACCATCGATCATTACGCACTGGAATACCCGAGGTCATTTATGGTGCCTCCAAAACTTCGCAGCAGATAATTTCCATTGCATCAGCTTTGCTCAAACATGGTGGGCCTTTTCTGGCAACCCGGGTTGATATACCAAAAGCTTCATTAGTTGTGGATGCATTGCCCCAGCTCATTTACCATCAGGAAGCGCAAATGCTGACCTGTAATGCAAGACCGGAATCACCAGACAAATACAAGGGCTATAGTGTGGTTGTCTGCGCCGGCACTTCTGACATTCCAGTCGCCGAAGAGGCGAAAAGGACACTAATCACACTTGGTCATCCGGTTGAAAAACTCTATGATGCCGGGGTGGCTGGTTTACATCGCCTCCTTGAACATCATTCACTGATTACAAACGCAGCAGTCATTATTGTGGTTGCAGGCATGGAAGGTGCGTTGCCGAGTGTTATCGGAGGACTTGTGAGCTGCCCGGTAATCGGGGTCCCGACTTCCATCGGCTATGGCGCCAGTTTTGGAGGTATCGCTGCTCTTCTCGGGATGCTCAACAGTTGTGCACCGGGGCTTGCGGTCGTTAATATAGACAACGGTTTTGGTGCTGCATGTATGGCAGAAGCGATAAACCGGCTATAATTGATGGCGTCGTAAAAAGTCCGAACTTCGAGTAATTTTTACGAGTTCATCATAATTTATAAACCCGAATGAATCTGAACTTTTTGAAATGCCTGGATAAGTAACTTCACGGATTAATTTCGAAGTTTACGCTTATCTCTGCCACAAAACGCAGAAAATAATTTCCAAGGTATTAAAAACAGGAGCTGAGTCTTGCAAGATTCAGCCATTGAGGTATAATCGCTGAGTTTGACATATAATTTAACAAAGAAGAATCCTTTTCGACCATATCGAGCCTGCAGGGGTATCAATGAACACAATGCTAAAACTAAAACTTGCTTTTATTGTATCACTTATTCTGTTTGCAATTGTCACAATTGTGCCTTCGTTTTACTCCGGGGCCCCCAACTGGTGGAAAACCTATATGGCCCCGGAAGGATTGCGACTCGGTCTTGACCTGCAGGGCGGCATGCACCTTGTGCTCAAGGTCAATCTAAAAAAAGCCGAAGAGAATACCCTTGAATTTGCCGCAACCGACATCAAGGACACTCTTGCAGAACAATCAATCAGTGCAGTCAGAACTTCTTCATCGTCGGCTGACACCATCATCTTCACACTGCCAAATGCGAGTAGTGTTGACCAGGTCAGAGAGATAGTAACCGAAGATTTTCCTGACATTACTGCCCGGGTTGAAAGCAAAGAAGGGAGTTTCCCCCGTATCTTCCTGACGCTCAAAGAGGAGAAGAAGGACTATATAAAAACCCATGCGGTAGAACAATCACTTGAAATCATTCGCAACCGTATTGATCAATTTGGTGTTGCCGAACCTGTGATCATCCGCCAGGGTGATGATGAGATTGTAATTCAGCTCCCCGGCGTGAAAGACCCTAAACGGGCACTCAAACTCCTTGGTGACACGGCACAGCTTGAATTCAAACTTGTTGCTGAAAGTGCAGGACTGAATCTGCCGCAACTCGTCGATCAGGCCCGCTCAGCAGGCCAGTGGACTGAAGGTGAATCCGTAACTAAACTTAACAGGGGCCTGCAGAGCAGGTTACCTGACAACACTTCGATACATTTTGAAAAGAATGTCGATAAGCAGACCGGCAGGGAGACCCTGACACCTCTGCTCCTTGAGAACACGATTCTCATGACAGGGGAAATGATTAAAAATGCCCAGGTAAGGATCGGCGGCAGCTTTAACGAGCCCTATGTCAGCCTCGATATGACAGGACGGGGCGGCAAGGTTTTTGCCACACTCACAGAAAAAAATGTGGGCAAACGAATGGCTATTGTGCTGGATGAGGTTGTGCGATCCGCCCCGGTTATTCGGGAGCGTATTCTCGGTGGTTCAGCACAGATCTCCGGCAGTTTTACCCATGAAGAAGCAGCGGATCTGGCTATTGTTCTCAGAGTTGGTGCTCTTCCCGCTCCGGTGGACATAATCCAGAATATGACAGTAGGCGCAAGCCTCGGTCAGGATTCCATACAAAAGGGTCTTTACTCGGGTGTTTTCGGAGCCATACTTGTTCTCAGTTTTATGATCATCTATTACCGTACTTCAGGTGTTATAGCCAACAGTGCCCTGATCCTGAATATTCTATTTCTCTTTACCGGGCTGGCTATCCTCAATGCTACTCTAACTCTGCCGGGCATTGCAGGTATTGTCCTCTCCATAGGCATGGCCGTTGATGCCAATGTCCTTATTTTTGAAAGGATGCGGGAGGAATATGCCCTGGGTAAATCCGTAAGGGCAAGTGTCGACAGTGGCTTCGGCAAGGCATTCCTGACGATCATCGACTCCCAGGTGACCACCTTGATCACTGCATTGGCTCTTTTCATGTTTGGCACCGGGCCGATCAAAGGTTTTGCCATTACCCTCTCTTTAGGCATTATTTTTAACCTCTTTGCTTCACTCTTCTACTCCCGTGTGATATTTGATACAGTCAACACGATAAAACCGATTAAGGCTCTCAACTTTCTCCAGTTTACTAAACGACCGAATCTTGACTATCTGAAGCTGAAGAATATCACTTATGGCATATCTGCAATTCTCGTCACCATCGGTATCATTGCCTTTATTCAGGTCGCCAGAGGTAAAGCAAATATGGGTGTGGATTTCTCCGGTGGGTCTCTTCTTCAGTATAAGGCCAGTCAGGATTTTACAATGGCCGAAGTTCGTCAGGTATTTGAAAAAAATGACATGAAAGAGGTCAGCCTGCAGGAGGTTGAAAATGAACATCGTCTTATTGTTAAAATAAAAAGATCTGAAATAGTTGTTGCCAATCTCAGTGAGAAAGTCGGGGCTATCCTCTCTACTGACCTTGCTGACAGGCAGTTTATTCTGGAAAGCCAGTCAGAAATAGGCTCTTCAGTAAGCGCCGTGCTGAGGAATAAGGCTATCCAGGCCATCATTATTTCTCTTGCCGGAGTTATAGTCTATCTCGCCATGAGATTTGATATCCGTTTTGGTCTTGCTGCAGCCATAGCAACTTTCCACGATGTTCTTGTGGTTCTCGGTATCTGCTGGCTCCTCAATGTGGAGATTACTCTGCTCATAGTAACAGCGTTGCTCACCCTCGCAGGTTACTCACTGAATGACTCAGTTGTTGTCTTTGACAGGATCCGGGAAAACTTTCGCAAGGGGGAAAATAAACCCCTTGCAGCGACCATCAACGACAGTATCAACCAAGTGCTGAGCCGTACAGTTGTAACCTCGCTGACTTCGGCAATGGTTCTTCTTGCCTTATTCTTCATAGGCGGTTCAGTTATACATGACTTTGCTTTAGCCCTTTTAGCAGGAGTGCTGGTTGGTACCTATTCTTCTATTTTTATTGCCAGCCCGCTGCTCACGCTATGGAAGCCTAAAAAAGTTTAGTGCTTACTCCACAAAAGCTATGGTTTCCCCAGGCCGATATAGAATCCATTATGTCACAACGCTCAGAACTTCCTGAATACGTCACCCGGATTGATCCAGGTACTCCGTTTTCCTTTTCATGTCATAAGGGGGTAACGTGTTTTACAGAATGCTGCAGATTACTGGAACTTGCCCTTACTCCCTATGACGTCCTGCGCCTGAGAAAAGGCACAAATATGCATTCGGCCAAGTTACTTGAGAACTTTGTGATCGTTGAACAGAGTCCCGGCGAACCATTTCCGAGATTTTATTTAACAATGGTGGATGATGGTCGTGCCAGTTGTGTCTTTGTTGCTGAATCCGGTTGCACAGTCTACAAACACCGACCTGCGGCCTGCCGCACCTACCCTCTTGGCAGAGCTGCCATCAGAGTGAAGAATAATGCGATTGAAGAACATTATGTCCTGATGAAAGAAACCCACTGTCACGGTTTTTCTGAAAAAGAGACACAGGACATCGCCAGGTACAGCCAGGATCAGGGGCTCGAAAACTATAACCGGTTTAACGATGCCATTGCTCCCATTCTCCAGCATGACAAAATCCGCGAAGGGTTCACCCCATCAAAAGAACAGGCAGATCTGTACACCCTTGCTCTTTACAATATAGACACTTTCCGGGAAAAATTATTCTCGGACGAGATTAAATCAACAGACCTTACCACCTTGGAAAAGGAACAGCTTCTGAATGACGAGAAACTGCTCCTTTTTGCTATTGACTGGCTGTATAAAGAACTCTATCCCTAGCCCGACAAGATGGAAACTTTTTAGTTACGCTGGATAAGTGCCTTGGAAGTGGTATTAACCACTTGAGTTAAATAGCACTTTGGATTTTCTTGTATTTTGTTACAGCTTTTATGAAGTAAGGCACTAAATTATGTTAAAACTTATCGTATTTGACTGTGATGGGGTCATGTTCGACTCCAGAAATGCAAATCGCATGTATTACAATTTCCTGCTGGCACACTTCGGCTTCGGGGAAATGAATGAAAATGAAGTTGACTTCGTGCACATGCACAGCGTCGATGATTCTATAAAGTATATATTTCGTAACTATCAGGAGATTCCACCGGATAAAGTACACCAGCTCAGGCGGGAGACAGGTTACACGCCTTTTTTAAAACATATGACAATAGAACCTGACCTTGTCGATTTTCTCAAGGCAACCGTGCAGAAATACTCTCTTGCCATTTCAACAAACCGCAGCAATACAATGATCCCCCTTCTACAATCATACGGACTTGAGGACTATTTCGGCAAAGTCATGACGGCAAACATTGCTCCCCGCCCTAAACCCGCACCAGACGCCCTGATGGAAATTCTTAAACACTATAACTGCGATCCAGTAGATGCCATTTTCATTGGTGATTCAGTGGTTGACGAACAACATGCAGCATCATGCAATGTTGATTTAATTGCATTTAAAAACAGAGCACTGAATAGCCGGTTTCATGTTTCCTCGTTTAGGGAGATACTGGCACTTCCCCCTTTGGTGGAATCAGTGCCTTAGAGTTTAATCTTCCCACTCTTCATCAACCCGCTTAACCCCTTCCATCAACAGCATCATAAAATCACCTATTTCCGCAACCTTCATCTCTTGGGGAGACAATCCATTGGTGAATCGATACACTCCCTTTTTTTCAGTCAGTATTTTAAAAATTGCCTCCTGGTTCTTCTCTCCTGCATAGCTTGCATTGATTAAACATCCTTCACGAAAAGAGATTTTTCCTTTTCCACCTGGCAATTCCATTGCAAGAACTCCAGTTTTCTGGTGCATATGAAAAATCTGGAACAGTTCTGCAGGCACAATTTCATCGAGTCTACCACTCATACATGATTCAAAATCTCTCGCTCGGGCAGCATTTATCTCTCTCAACCTGGTTGCCATGAGCTGAGCCAAAAAAGCCTGAACAGAAGCATTGTTTCCGAGCAGACTGTCAAAATCGTCCCCAGCAATTACCAGAACTTCAACTTTTTCAGCCGCCCTCACAGTTGAAACAGCAATATCAGCTCCAAGGCAGCTCATTTCGCCACAGAGTTCGCCCTCATTAAGGGCTGCCAGAAAAATGGTATCGTCTTCAACCCGGAGTTCTCCCTTAAAGACAATAAATATATTTCTGTTATGCTCACCTTTTTGTATAAGGATTGCTCCCTTATCGAAAGATATTTTTTTAAAGTGCGAGAGGATCGTATCAATCTGACCGGCTGGAAGCGTTCTAAGAAATGGGCTGTGAACAGTTTTTCCAAAAAACTTTTCCACCGCCAAGTCTATGAGTGCAGCACTTCCCCCTCCCTTAACACTATCGCCCGGATTATCAGTGGCAAGGCATGTAAATTTAATCAATCCCGTACAGCCACTGCAATTGTATTTTTTATTGTTATCTTCAGCTGCTCCTGTTGCCTCTCCCAACAGCTGAAAGAGTAATTCCGTCATATCACGTACGAGGATAAGGCAAACCTCTTTTCCATCAGGGCACGAGAGAGTTTTCTCAGATAACACCAATTTCTCACCGACCTTATAAAGAGGACAGTTTTTTTCCTCAACTATGGAAAAAACACAATTAAACGGTTTCATAAATTCTCAAAAAAACTACGTGCGTTCGCGGAAAAATTTTCTGCTCCATTTTAAAATCCCACTTAAAGAGTAATCATCTATTGAAAATTATTGCCAGGTTACTGATATTTTATTTTGTGTTACTCAAACGACTTGATATACTAATAAAAAACAGCAATCAATTCTTCTACTGTTGTGACTACTTTATGGCTATAGAATCTAAACAATTGCGCGAAATCGCCGAACAGGTAAGTGAGCATTTCACCTCACACAAAACCATATCCGTACGTCCTGTCAAAGGCGATCCTCCGGATCAGTATGAGGTCATATACACTCTCATCGGCATGATTCAGACAGATGACGAAATAACCAGGGCAACAAATCATGTTGTGGAAATCTCAATACCTTTTGGTTTCCCACACTTCCCCCCCAGTTGCAAGCCGAAAAGTAAAATTTTCCATCCTGATTTTGATCAAGCTGCAATCTGCCTGGGAGATTTTTGGCATCAGAATCGCACCCTGATTGAGCTTATCACCCACATTGGTCAAATGATTGATGGCGAATTCTATTCAACCACCAATGCATTTAACGAAGAAGCTGCCATCTGGTTTACCAAACATCATGATGAACTGCCATTTTCATCAGCACTTACCGGCAGCATTAAACCAGACGAGGAATCTACTCTGCAGATAACGGTCGATACCGTGGATGAACCAACATCTTCTCCAGAAGATGTTGAACAAATAGTATTGAATGCACAAATTGCACTTGAGAGAGCCAACAGAGGCGACACAATTGAACAGGAAGAAGAGCAAAGGAAATATGCTGAACTTGTCCTTGATAACTATAAAAAAACCGCCAGACAGGCAGCCGATTGTTCCACTACTTCTGACAACAACCACAAAGACATTGTACAAGAAAAAACGGGTTGGAAAAAAAGAATAAAACTCTTCATTATTGTATGGGCAGTAATCCATGCCGGAGGGGCAGGGATCTACTTCTACGCTAAGGGCGAGAGCAATAAACTGGCCTCAGCGGAACAATCCTATAACCAATGCCTGGATCAACTTGAAATAAACAGTTTCACCGCAGCAAAAGACAGTTGCGAAATTGCATTGCAACAAAGCAAAGGTGTCAAAATCGTTGAGCAGGAAAGAACTACCAACCTCATAGCAGAAATCGAGACAATTCTTCATTCCGAGAAACTTCAACAGGGGCTGGGAGGAAGAATTCTAGTCGATGGACAATATCTCAACAAAGAAGACGCAGAAACATTGCTCCTTTTTAAAAGACTCAGCAGCGAGGGAACAGATCTTTTCAAACAGTCTCAATGGGCTGCCGCTTCTAAAAAATTACAGAAAGCAATCGATACCGGAAACAACAACTCAATTGTTGATACCACCACACTCCCTGGCCTGACCTCTAAATTACAAACTGCACAGCTGCAAACTTTTATACAGATCGCAACGGAAAAACAGAACCAGAAGTCCTGGAAAGAAGCTATAGAAAGCTATATAGACACCCTGGCATATCTCAAGGAACTTCCACCTGAAATCAAGCAACAATACAGCGAACAATTGCAAAAACAACTGGGGAAATGTCAATTTGAAGATTTTAAACAGAGAGGAGATACACTCTTTGCGCAATCCGACTGGCAGAATGCGAGATTGGCATACCAGCGGGCACTGGCTATTGGCAAAAGCAATGACAAAATAGTTGAGGAAACCGTATCAGAGGTATCGCTCAACCTTGAACTCGCACGACTCTACCAGGCCATCAAAAGCGGGAACCTGGCATTCGCTTCGGGTGACTGGGATAAGGCCATTCATGCTTACAAAAATGGCCAGGCCATACTTTCATATAACAAAGATTTATTCACCCTGATCGATTCTGATGTCAATATCAGAAAGCTGGCAAAAATCATCCTGCAGGCCTCTGTCATTAAAAACCGCCAGACCGCCAAAAAATATCTTGAGGAAAAGAATCTGCGAGCAGCAAAGGTCAGACACGAAAAGGTAATCCGGGATATCAAAACCAACTCATTTGCTAATGATAGTGATTTTCTGAAAACAATAGCAGAGAGTACTGAAATTATACAATCATTGGAAAAAGAGATTTTTCTTAACGAAAAACAACACTACCTTGAAACTAACTTTCAGACACTTTTCACAAAGCATTACCCGTCAGCATCTCCTGGAAATTTATCCCATCCTGTTATTTCCCTGGAAAAAGAGTCACCGGAAAACCTCTATTTCAAACTGCAATGTACAGAGATCAGCGGAGGTCGTCGCACCTTATTAATCATACGTTATACATATAATAAAAAGAGTAAAACCTGGGATTTTTCTTCTGGAAACCTGAAAAAACCAAAACTTGCTCTTAACTAAC
>MAXH01000313.1 GCA_001750925.1 Desulfobulbaceae bacterium S3730MH12 | reverse complement strand
GGCCCGAGCTGCCGTATGGTTTTGCCCAGATTCTCCTGAGCTGCCATTACATCTGGATAGAGTTTTGAAATTTCATCATAGGTTCTGCTTTTAGTGTATTTTTTTGCCATAATGTTCCCCATTTGTTTTTAGTGCCTTATGAAACCAAGGCTTAAAATCCAACTTCAACCTCAAAATTCATTTTAAAACTATAGACACGATCTTACCATCAAGGTACTAATAATGTAAATATTGAAATCAGCCGAGTGGTCTCAATCATGTGGCATAGAGTAACAGAGGGTATTTCCTGCTCGGATTCAAATGGAAATACAATAACCAACTTTTCAAGGAGATTGATATGACATTAGGATCATTAGTTAAAAAATTTACTGTGACCGCCTGTTTAACAGGAATGGTCTTTGCGGGTAACGCCCTGGCCGTTGAACCGCAAAGCTTCCTTCTGGCAACTGCAAGTACCGGAGGGACTTATTATCCTGTCGGAGTTGCAATTTCCACCCTCACCAAAGTCAAACTCCAGCCAAAGATGAAAATCGGCATGTCTGCCATTAATTCTGCCGGCTCCGGTGAAAATGTCAAACTGCTGCGGGAAAATGAAGTCCAGTTTGCAATCCTTCAGGGGCTCTATGGCTACTATGCCTGGAATGGTAAAGGCCCCCTGGCTCAGGACGGGCCGCAAAAAGAGATGAGAGCTGTTACCATGCTCTGGCAGAATGTTGAACAGTTCACCATACTTTCTAAAAAAGCCAAAACCGGTACCATTGCTGATATTGCTGATCTGAAGGGTGAGAGGCTGGCCCTGGGCAAAAAAAATTCCGGTACAATCGGCTCAAACAAAACAATTTTACATAATCTAGGGATGGATGCGGAAAAGGACTTTGAGCTTATCCATGTTGGCTATGGTCCAAGTGCCGATGCGTTGCAGAACGGTCAGATTGCCGCTATGAGCACCCCGGCCGGTGTCCCTGCCAGTGCGGTAACCAGAGCCATGGCTGCCATGGGCGATAAGGTCAAAATCCTCAATTTTACCGATGAGCAGGCGAAAAAAGCGGACGGCGGCCTGAATCTGTGGACTAAATATGTCATCCCTGCAGAAACCTATCCCGGTCAAAAAGAAGATGTTACCACCATCGCTCAACCTAACTTTCTTGCCGTAAGAGCTGATGTGGATGAGGAAGCTGTCTATCTGATCACCAAGACCATCTACGAAAACCTCCCGTTCCTCAACGCAATCCATAAAGCTACAAAGGCAATCAAGCCGGAAAAAGCACTGGCAGGACTGCCAATGCCTCTCCACCCGGGTGCTGCTAAATACTTTAAAGAGATTGGACTGACAATTCCTGAAGAGCTGGTGGCTAAATAATTTTCATCACATAAGGGCCTGTCCTGGAATAACTATTTCGGGCAGGCTCAGAGTCAGGGGAAGTATCAAGGAAAGCCGGGGGTATAGTGAAAATACGCAAAAAAGACAGGTCAGCAGATCTGGATTGGGTTGAAAAAGCACTTTTCTTCATAGGAATTGCTGTCTCCCTGTTGCATATCTATTTCAATATTTTTGGTATCCTCCCCGGATTGTGGCAGAACGCACTTCATTACTCCGGATTCGCCCTGCTCTGCGCTCTCTCCTATCCGATGTTTGGTGGACCAGGAGAAAAACGAAGCAACCTCACCCTGACTGTCGATATCAGTATCGGCCTGACAGCTGCAGCATCGGCAATCTATTTGATCTCAATGGAGGACGCCATCTATGCCCGTGGAGTCCACCTGGCCACTTCTGAATGGATTGCCGGTATCCTGTTGATTTTGTCAGCACTTGAGTTTACCCGCAGAACCACAGGATGGATTATCCCGGTCCTCATAATCCTCGCTCTGACTTACGTTGGCTGGTGGGGCAGCTTGTTGGACGGGGTCTTTAAATTCAGCGGCCTGACTGCTGAAACCATCCTTTTCAGATCCATCTACGGTGATGATGGAATTTTTGGAAATATTGCCAGAATTTCTTCAACATTTGTTTTTATGTTTATCCTCTTCGGAGCCTTTTTGCTCCGCTCCGGGGCAGGCGATTTCGTTATAAACCTTGCCCAGGCCGTAGCCGGTAAAACGGTTGGGGGACCCGGGCTTGTAGCGGTCTTTTCTTCCGGTTTAACCGGCACCATTTCCGGCTCTGCTGTTGCAAATACAGCCTCCACCGGGGTGATCACTATTCCGCTGATGAAAAAGGCCGGATTTCCCGCAAAATTTGCAGCAGGGGTGGAGGCGGCAGCTTCCACGGGAGGCCAGCTCATGCCTCCCATTATGGGCGCGGGCGCTTTTGTTATGGCGAGTTATACACAGATCCCCTACACAACCATAGTCACAGTGAGTGTCTTGCCGGCAGTTCTCTACTTTGCAACGGTCGCTTTTTTTGTCCGCATTGAGGCAAAAAAATCCAATGTTAAAGTTGTCGAAGACGAACGGCTTAAAGCCATGGATGTGCTCAAACAGGGCGGTTTACCTTTTCTCCTGCCCATCACAGTCCTGATCGGCTTGCTGATATTTGGTTTCACCCCCACCTACGCGGCCGGCATCTCCATAATGGCTGTGATTGTTGCCTCCTGGGTGACTCCCAATAAGATGGGGTTAACAGCAATACTGGACGCACTTGCTCTGGGGGCGAAAAATATGATAATGACCGCCATTCTTCTCTGCAGTGTCGGTCTGATCGTCAATGTTATTGCCACAGCCGGTATCGGCAACACTTTTTCTTTAATGATTACCAACTGGGCAGGAAACAATCTTGTCATAGCCATCATCCTTATTGCCCTGGCATCATTGGTGCTGGGTATGGGACTGCCGGTAACTGCAGCATATATCGTTCTGGGAACTCTGTCTGCACCAGCCCTCTACAATCTTATTATTGACAACCAGCTTATAGGACTCATAGCCGGCGGCCTTCTCTCTGAGGAGGCAAAGGCTGTCTTTATGCTGGCTCTGCCGGAAAAAGCAGCACTGCTTGGACAGACCATGGGGCTGGATCAGGCAGCTGCTCTGCTGGCAGCGGTACCTCCTGATCTTGCAGGAACTCTTCGCGATCTTGCGGTAACTGGAGAGGCGGCAACATTAGCCCTTTTATCCGCCCATATGATCATCTTCTGGCTCAGCCAGGACAGCAACGTCACTCCACCGGTATGTCTTACAGCTTTTACCGCCGCGGCTATTGCCAAGACTCCTCCAATGTCTACAGGGCTGGAATCCTGGAAAATCGCCAAGGGGATCTATATCATGCCTCTGCTCTTTGCCTACACTCCTTTTCTGGGCGGCTCATGGTATGAAGTAATTAAAATTTTCCTGTTTGCTCTTGTGGGGTTATATGCATTTACAGGTGCTCTGCAGGGTCACCTTGAAAACAGGCTTAACTGGTTATTTAGGCTGATTTCCCTGATTCTCGCTTTTTTCCTGCTCGCTCCCTCTTCACTGGTCATTCATCTCAGCGCAGCAGCATGTTTTGGTGTCCTTCTCTTTATAAATATTAAAGGAATCCCGAAAAGAACAGTGGTCTCACAGTGAACGCCACACCGATCTCTTTAAAAATCCTGCTGGGAAAGCAAAAATTACAGACCAAGTTTCCCCCAGGTACAATTAACCTGTCTATTCATGAACCGGTTCAAGCCATGAATAACAGTCTTTTCTGCTCCCGACTGAACAATTTTTTGCAGGAAAACCCTCTCGATTTATCACATCCGATCATAGTCGTCACCGATAAAACCCGTCTCTGTGATTATCCCCTTTATCTCCCCCTGCTTACAAAGACCCTGCTGGAACACGGTCTGCAGCCTCAAAACCTTCGTTTTATTATTGCCTACGGCACACATCCAGTCCAGAGCGATGAGGAGTGCAAAAGACTCTATGGTCAAACTTTTGATAAGTTTACCTTTATCCACCATAATTGCCATGATGAGGATCTTTTTGTGGAGTTGGGTACTTCTTCACGGGGAACACCGATACGTTTTCGGCGTGATCTTATGGAAGCCAGTGCGGTGATCACCATGGGGCCCATTGTACACCACTATTTTGCCGGGTACGGGGGTGGTCGAAAACTCCTCTTTCCCGGCTGCGGCGAGCGGAGAGCGATCTATAAAAACCACGGCCTCTATCTTGACTCCCGGCAGAAAACCCTGGCACCCCAGTGTCAACCCGGCATTGTAAAAAATAACCCTCTTGCCGCTGACCTCTTTGAGATCGCTGCAAAAAAAACTGCTGATCTTTCCATCCACGGCATCCTTAATTCTCACGGGAAAATTACCGACATGCTCTTTGGCAACAGCTGGGAAACCTATGAAAAGGGATGCGCCATACATGGCAGAAATTGTGAACTGCAATCTGAACAATTTGATCTGGTGGTCGCCTCAGCCGGAGGTTTTCCAAAAGATATTAATTTCATTCAGAGCCACAAGGCAATCCACAATGCGGCAATGTTTGTCAAAGACGGCGGCTTGCTGATTATCTACGGTGAATGTCGTGACGGAATTGGTTCGACCACCTTTCTTCCCTGGTTTGAAATGGGAGGCTATGCAAAGGCTTTTGAACAGCTCAGTCGAGATTACGAAGGAAACGGCGGCACAGCAATGGCGATGATGACTAAATTGCAGCGTATTCGTATCGCTATGATCACCGATCTGGACAACAAAACCTGCAGCCTGATTGGTATAAAAAAGTTACACCATCACCAAGTGGTAAAACTCCTGGCTGAAACAGATACAAATCCGGCATCGATCGCCAATGCCAGCCTGGTGGTCAGGAAGAACTGATATCATCATAATTGCTCAGTTCCTTCCTGTATTTACGCATCAATCCGCGAAACTGGTCATAGGTAAGTCCTGTATATGCCGCGGCTTTTTTCTGACTATGACGGGCCAGTGTCAAAGCCTTGTGTATCAACTCAATTTCCAGACGCTTCACTGCGGTTTTAAGTGGAATGATTTGCTTGTCAGTCTTCGGCTGGCCGGTCACTGAAGGTTCCGGTCTGCTGCTTTCCCCTTTTTTTAACAGAGGCTCATATGGAGAACTGAAGGGATCGAAAACAATCTCACCTATTACACTGTTATCCGATCGATATACGGCACGCTCAACTACATTTTTCAACTCACGAATATTTCCCTTCCAACTGTATGCCTCCAATGCTGTAAGTGCATTTCGATTGAAGACAGGGAGTTCCTCTCTTCCAAGTTCATAGGCTATCCTGTCGGCGAAATGATTTGCCAGGAGAATGACATCTTCTCCCCGGTATCGCAGGGGTGGAAGAAAGAGCACTTCAAAAGAAAGCCGGTCCAGCAGGTCTCGTTTGAAATCATCTCTATCGGCCATTGCTATTAGATCCATGTTTGTAGCCCCGATAATCCGAACATCAACATCAACTGATATAGAGCTGCCAACCCGCTCAAATGAGCCGTATTCAACTACCCGCAAAATTTTTTCCTG
>MAXH01000312.1 GCA_001750925.1 Desulfobulbaceae bacterium S3730MH12 | reverse complement strand
GAGTAGTTGGCAAGATATACTGCAGAAATAACGATTATTCCACCAGCAAGCTGCATAACAGATAGTTTTTCCCCAAGAATTATCCAGGCTCCAAATGCTGTAATCAACGGAATACCGTTGAGACAGACAGCGGCCCGGGTAGCAGGTATTCTGGTCAAGGCATAATTATAGCAGAGAAACGCCCCAATTGTGGAAAAAACAGTAAGACCGATTACGGCTGTAATTGCCCCCGTTGTCACTGCATCCCACTTTATTTGTGGAAAGGTAAAGAGAAAGGCGGGGAAAAAGAGAATTGCTCCGAAAATGATCTGCATGCCGGTGATCTGAATTGGGGAGAAAGCTGCACCGAGTTTGCGGGTCATTATCATATAAATTGAAGCTGAAAAAACCGCCCCGAGAATGAGTAAATCTCCTAACAGTCCCCCATGAAGAGTATGAACGTTTTTTCCTCCAAAGACCAGAAGTGCCACTCCAAACATGGATATAACAATACCGATGATATTAACGATTCTGACACGTTCTTTGAGAAACACGATGGATAGGAAAAGGACAACAATGGGGATGGTGGCAATAATAAGGGATACCTTGGTAGCCGAACTGTATTGCAGACCGATTGTTTCAAAGCTGAAGTAGAGTCCCGGCTGGAAAACTGCGACAAAGAGCAGAGGCTTTATGTTGTCCCATGTGAGGGTAGGGAAGCCCGTTCGCATAAGCAGGAAAATGAAAAAAATCGAAGCGGCGAAAAAGCGGAAAAATATCAAGCAGAAAGGCGGGAAGCTCTGCAGTGCGATTTTTGTTGCTACAAAAGATAATCCCCAGAAAAGTACCGACATGGTAAGGGCGATATAAGTGAGCAGTGTTTGCTTGTCTGACATTATGTTTAAATTCGGTTATATTGATATTCTTTCTGATTTGTACCATGCAGGGATTAAGCCAGGACGCAAAGAGGGATGAGACTGTTTCATCTCCTGTTTGTCGGGAACTCATCCGGGAGGTGAGCTTAATCTATCAGTCGAAATAAATCTTGCAGGGATTTGACCGGCAGAAAAAAATACTGTTGTCCAACCTGTGTGGCTGTGTTAATTAGAAGGTTCATTGCATACAATATTGAGTAGTAGGGGATTATTCGAACAGGGGTTGTTGGAACCTCTTTTTATTGAACTCATAATATAGGAGATGAGGATGAAAAAACTTTCGCTGTTGTTGGTCGCTGCATTGGCGGTATTGGCCTTTTCTGCAGGTTCTGTCTATGCTGTAGACACCCTTTCTGAAATTCAAAAACGTGGTGTCTTGCGGGTTGGGATGGAGCCGGGGTACATGCCTTTCGAGTTGACCAACCAGAAAGGAGAGATCATCGGTTTTGATGTTGATATGGCAAAGCGTATGGCCAAGGCAATGGGTGTAAAACTGGAACTGGTTTCTACTGCCTGGGATGGCATCATTCCAGCACTGATGACCGGCAAGTTTGATGTCATCATGTCAGGAATGACCCTCACTCAGGAGAGGAACATGACGATCAATTTTGCTCAACCCTATATCCTGATCGGCCAGTCCATTCTTCTGAAAAAAGAACTTGCCGGGGAAGTTCAATCTTATAAGGATCTTAATGATGCCAAGTACACGGTTGCCTCAAAGCTCGGAACTACCGGCGAGCAGGCCACCAAACGTTCTATCCCGAAAGCAAAGTATATCTCCTATGAGACAGAGCAGGAAGGCGTTATTGAGCTAGTAAACGGGAAAATTGATGCGTTTATTTATGATCTGCCGTTTAACGCAATTGCATTCGGTCAGAAAGGCCAGGGAAAAATTGTGCATCTTGATCAGCCTTTCACCAGAGAACCTCTTGCCTGGGCTATCCGTAAAGGAGATCCTGACTTTCTTAACTGGCTGAACAATTTCATGAGCCAGGTCAAGTATGATGGCGTATATGAGAAGATTTATAACAAATGGTTCCAGGATGATGCCTGGCTGAAAGAGATTCAGTAAATTTTTTCCAAGGCATTAGGAGCTTGTCCGAGAATAAACGTTTATTCTCAAATCGAGGTTTTTCAAAAAAATAAGCACAGTCATATAAGTGATATTACGAGCATTATTTTTATGGAAATAACGAAGAGTTGAGGAGAAATGCATTCTCGGACAGGCTCCTAAAGAACCAGGTTATTAACTCCCACATCGAAAGCGTTTCATCCGGAGTCTTGCAGGTCCGTTTACCTGCTTCGTTGCTGCAAATGAAGCGCTTTTTCTATACCATCCAAGGATTCTGTTTTTACGAGTCTATCAGCAAATAAGGAAAGCCCTATTTTGAATGCCACAGAAAAGATATGGCCCTGGAAAATATTGCTGGCGGTTATCTTGATTTTTATGGCAGCCGGCACTTGGGGTGCGGTTAAACAAATTGACTATCAATGGCGCTGGTACAGGGTGCCGCAGTACTTTTTTTACCTCGCGGAAGATGCGCAAAAGATCCCCTTTGATGGAATTGTCACAAAAGTCGAAAAAGCCGGAAAAACAACAACGGTCACTCTCACCTCGGAAAGTTCGGAAATTGTTACTGTTGAGGTAGAGACGGAAGAGCTCAGGGTTTCTGAAGGTGAGGAACTGTTTGAAGATGATACAGTGGGGTTTTCTTCGGAGTGGCGTCTGGGGCCGCTTATGAAAGGACTCTGGACAACCCTGTGGCTGTCGGCGATAGCTTCAGTGTTCGCGCTTATACTCGGACTTGTTGCGGGACTAGCCAAGGTGTCGAAAAACTATACACTTCGTGGCCTTGCCATGATCTATGTTGAGTGTATCCGGGGAACACCACTTCTGGTGCAGATTTTTATCGCCTATTTTTTTCTCGGTACGGTTTTCGATTTGAGCCGTAATGTCTGTGGCATCGGCGCACTGGCTCTGTTTGCCGGTGCTTATGTGGCTGAAATCGTCAGGGCGGGTATCCAGGCCATACCACCGGGACAGACTGAAGCCGCCAGATCCCTTGGCATGACGATGCCCCAGACAATGATGGATATCATTCTGCCCCAGGCGTTTAAGAAGATACTGCCACCCCTGTCGGGACAGTTTATCAGTCTTATAAAGGATTCATCCCTGGTATCTGTTATCGCAATAACTGATTTGACTAAATCAGGGCGTGAGATTATTACTTCGACCTTTGCCACCTTTGAAGTCTGGCTCGTTGTTGCCGCTATGTATCTGCTGGTCACGTCACTACTTTCGCAAGTTGTTTTCTATATGGAACGGAGGCTCGCTGTAAGTGATTAAAGCCGAAAATGTTGTCAAACTTTTTCATGGATATGGCACCACTGTACGTGCAGTGGATGGTGTCTCAACGGAAGTAGAAAGAGGTGAGGTCGTTGTTGTTATTGGTCCATCCGGATCAGGTAAATCAACATTTCTTCGTTGTATCAACGGTTTGGAGGTGTTTTCAGAAGGGCATATCATCATTGATGGTGTGGATCTTGCGGACAAAAAAACGAATATCAATAAGGTTCGAATGGAAGTCGGCATGGTTTTTCAGCAGTTTAATCTCTTCCCCCATAAAACAGTTCTGGAAAATCTGACCCTGGCGCAGCGACGAGTTCGAAAGCGCAGTAAAAAAGTTGCTGAAGAAAAGGCTCGTGCACTGCTTGAGAAGGTTGGCATCCCTGAAAAAGCAGAGGAGTATCCATCCCGTCTTTCAGGAGGTCAGCAGCAGCGTGTTGCAATTGCCAGGGCTCTAGCCATGGAGCCGAAGGTTATGCTGTTTGATGAGCCGACCTCCGCCCTTGATCCTGAAATGGTTGGTGAGGTCCTTGATGTTATGAAGCAGCTTGCCGGCGAGGGAATGACCATGATTGTTGTTACCCATGAGATGGGATTTGCCCGAGAAGTAGCCGACAGGGTACTCTTTATGGATGAGGGAAAAATTGTTGAAGTTGGAACACCGGAGCACTTTTTTACTGAACCGAGGGAAGAGAGGACAAAGCTCTTTTTGAAGCAGGTTCTGTAAAATACAATTTATAAACCATTTATCGTAGAATTTTAAAATTTCCGATTAATTCGGGCCAGGAGGTTGGGTTGATGCGACTGTTGAAAGCGTTGATTGTGGCAATGTTGAGTCTCGGGTTCTGCACAGCTAGTTTTGCAGCAAAAGAGATGAAAGTTGGTTTTGTTTATGTTTCTCCCATTGGAGATGCCGGGTATTCTTATGCCCATGATGTTGGACGTCAGGCCGTCGAGGCAATGGATGGAGTGACCACATCGTATGTGGAATCCGTACCTGAAGGACCTGATTCCGAGCGGGTAATTCTTAATATGGCCCGTAAAGGATACGATGTAATCTTTGCTACCAGCTTTGGGTATATGGATCCCATGCTCAAGGTGGCAAAACAATTTCCCAAGGTTGCTTTTCTTCACTGTTCCGGTTTTAAGATGGCAGATAATATGAGCAATTATTTTGGCCGTATCTATCAGGCCCGCTATCTCTCAGGAATTGTGGCAGGTAGTATGACCAAGTCAAATGTGATTGGATATGCTGCCGCGTTTCCGATTCCCGAAGTTATTCGCGGCATCAATGCTTTCACTCTCGGTGCACAGTCGGTCAATCCTGATGTTACTGTCAGGGTGGTATGGACTAAAACATGGTATGACCCCGCAACGGAAAAGGAAGCTGCAAAATCGTTGCTGGATGTAGGCGCGGATGTTATCGCCCAGCATCAGGATTCGCCGGGACCGCAAGAGGCTGCACAGGAAAAAGGTGTATATTCTATTGGTTACAACTCAGATATGTCAGCCTTTGCACCCAAGTCACATATGACCGCGCCTGTCTGGAACTGGGGACCGTACTATACAAAAGTTGTTGAGCAGGTGAGGAAGGGTACGTGGAAAGCAGAATCCGCCTGGCCCGGGTTAAAGGAAGGAATCGTTGATCTGGCACCATTCGGGGCGATGGTTCCTCAGAATGTACAGGATAAGGTGAATAAGGAAAAGGCGGATATAATTGGTGGTAAAAAGATTTTCACAGGACCAATAAAAGGTCAGAAAGGTGCTGTCAAAATTGCCGGCGGTGTAGCCGCAACTGATATAGAGCTCCTGGGAATGACCTGGTTTGTGAAGGGAGTTGTTGGAACCACTGAATAATTGCTGGTGAACTGTTGCCGATAGATTGATGTTTCACATTCGTATAACAAAAAGACAGGAGCCCCTGAGTGTTGGAGGCTCCTGTCTTGTTTTATTATCAGCATTGATACTTTCTCTGCTGCTCAGTGGACTATTATTGTTTCTCCGTGGTACACCTCCTGTAGATGGCATCGTAACGCTTTTTCAGGGAGCTTTTGGTTCCAGATGGGCTATCGAGGACAGTATTCTCAAAGCGATTCCCATTTTTCTCTGTAGTCTCGGGGTTGCTATCGCTTTTAGATTGCAAATATGGAATATCGGGGCGGAGGGCCAGTTCGCATTGGGAGCAATCGGTGCAACCTGGGTCGCCCTCAGTTTTCCTCAGTGGCCAAAGATTGCCCTGCTTCCTGCAATGGTTCTGGCGGCGGCTGTTGCCGGGGGAGGATGGGGAATGATCCCTGCTATTTTGCGGCAGCGTTTGAAGACCAATGAGATCATCGTTACCCTGATGATGAACTACATTGCCATCCTCTTTCTTGAATACCTTGTGTATGGAGTCTGGAAAGATCCGACCAGTTTTGGATTTCCAATGACTCCTGAATTCTCCGAGCAGGCCATTGTCGGCAAGATTGGTACTACTTCCATTAACTGGGGGCTGGCACACTGTCTGATCCTGGGAGTGCTTGTCTGGGGGTTCTTTAAATTCACTCGAACGGGTTTTGAAGTCAAAGCCTGTGGAGATAATGTCAGAGCTGCCAGATATGCAGGTCTTCCCTATGATCGGCTTGTTGTTCTGGTAATGGTCTTAAGCGGTGCTCTTGCAGGTTGGGCCGGTTTTCTTGAAGCCTCCGCCACTGTAAACAGACTGCAGCCAAGCATAATGGTAGGATATGGATATACTGCTATTGTCGTTGCATGGCTTGCCCGTCTTCATCCTTTGAGTATTGGTATAGCCTCATTCCTGCTGGCCGGTTTGCGCGTGGGGGTTGAAAATATCCAACTTGACCTGCAGGTACCTGCAGCATTCGGGGGCATTATTGAGGGATTGATTTTACTTACTGTTCTGGCTGGAGGGCTTTTCACCCACTATCGTCTCGTTCGGGGGAAGAAGTGATGGAGATAATTACTATTATTATCCCTCTCCTTGCTGCTGCGGTGCAATCCGGTACCCCGATACTCTATGCCACTCTTGGTGAAATCATTACAGAGAAATCCGGGGTGCTGAATCTCGGTGTAGAGGGTGCGATGATTATTGGCGCACTTGCCGGTTTTATTGTTTCCAGATATACAGGCAGCCCGGTTCTCGGTTTTTTTGCAGCAGGTATCGCCGGATCTTTCGCGACCTCCATACATGGTGTCGTTTGTCTCTGGTTTCAGGGAAACCAGGTTGTTTCCGGGCTGGCCCTCACTATTCTTGGTGCGGGTTTAGCGAATTATCTGGGGACTTCCTATGTGGGACTTTCTGCACCCGGTTTCAGCCCTGTTGCTGTTCCCCTGCTGTCATCAATTCCCGTTCTGGGGCCAATCTTTTTCAAACACGATATCCTTGTATATATCAGCTATTGTATTCCCCCTGTTATGTGCCTTTTTTTTACATCTACCCGCTTTGGTCTTGGTCTGCGGGCAGCTGGGGAATATCCGGCAGCTGCCACGGCAGCCGGATTGAACGTTCTTGCTTATCGCTGGTTTGGCATCTTGGCAGGCGGATTTCTTATGGGGCTTGGCGGTGCTTACCTTTCTCTTGCTTATACCCACTTATGGACAACCAATCTTACCGGAGGAAGAGGGTGGATAGCTGTTGCTCTGGTAATTTTTGCCTTCTGGCGGCCCGGCCGTGCTGTGTTGGGAGCGTATCTCTTTGGCTCTGTTATGGCACTGCAGTTACGTCTCCAGGCTTTGGGCACACAATTACCTTCCTCCATTCTGCTTATGCTGCCCTATGTATTAACGGTATTTGTTCTGGTTATGTCATCCTGGAGGAAAAAGACTAATGAGGAGCCTGCAGCGCTTGGGGTCAATGTTGAGCCTGCTGATTGATCTGTATAATGATATTTTTTAGAGAGGAATGTGAATGTCCACAAATGATACATACAGAAAAACCTATCCGATTTCCTGGGATCAACTGCATAGAGATTCAAAGGCGCTGGCCTGGCGACTTCTTGACATGGACTATTTCAAAGGGATTATTGCCATTACCAGAGGGGGGTTGGTGCCGGCTGCAATTGTAGCCCGTGAGCTTGATATTCATCTCGTCGACACTGTCTGTGTTTCCGGCTATGACTGGAAAGATAAAAAAAATGAAGCCGATATATTGAAAGGCTTTGATGGTGACGGGGAAGGATGGCTGCTTATCGATGATCTGGTTGATACAGGCCGGACGGCCCTGGTTGTTAAAGGACTGGTTCCAAAAGCTCATTTTGCTACTGTCTATGCAAAACCCGCAGGGCGTCCCGAGGTAGACACTTTTATCACAGAAGTGAGCCAGGATACCTGGATTCTTTTTCCATGGGACACCGAATCTCAGTTTGTGACGCCAATTGCAGGAATTGAGAGAGCCTGAGGATGAGCAGCAGAGGATCTCTTATACGACTTGAGAACATCTCAAAATCTTTTGGCAAGGTTCTGGCCAATCGAGATGTAACGCTCGAGATTATGGAAGGGAAGATCCTTGCCCTGCTGGGAGAAAACGGGGCCGGCAAGTCTACCCTTATGTCGATCCTGGCAGGACAGATGTTGCCGGATACAGGTACCATTTACCTGGGTGAAAAACCAGTACAATTTTCGACCACAGAGAAGGCAATCAGTGCCGGGATCGGCATGGTGTACCAGCATTTTAAGCTTGTGGATGCCATGACAGTGGCAGAGAACGTTTTTCTTGGTCAAAAAGGTGGTTTTTGGCTTAAGAAAAAAAAGATGTCTCAAATGGTTGAGCAACTGGCTGACCAGTATGGCATGAAGGTTGATCCCGGGGCCAGAATTAGTGATCTCTCGATGGGGGAGAAACAGCAGGTAGAAATATTAAAGCTTCTCCACCGCAAAAGTACTGTTCTGATCTTCGATGAGCCCACTGCTGTGCTGACACCTAATGAGGCTGAAAATCTTTTTGCCACTATGAAGATCATGGTCAAAAAGGGAAAGGGCATTGTCTTTATAAGTCATAAACTGGAAGAGGTGATGACGGTTGCTGATAATATTGCAATCCTCAGGAGGGGCGAAATTGTTGACAGGGTAGCAGCTTCAGATGTCTCGTCTACGGCTGAACTTGCCGAGCGGATGGTTGGACGAGAGGTGCTCCTGCAGGTCGATAAAGAACCTGTAGAGCCTCGTCAGATTGTGTTGAGACTGAAAAATTTGTCCGGTCCAGGCCTTAAAAAAATTAACCTGGAGCTGCGACAGGGAGAGATTCTGGCTATTGTTGGCGTTGCCGGTAATGGTCAGAAACCTCTGGTGGAGGCAATTTGTGGTCTCAGCAAACCACCTTCTGATACGGTGACTATCCTTGGTATGGAATGGCGGAAGTTTTTCAGGAAAGCGGAATGGGACAACGCTCTTTCGTATATACCAGAAGACAGGCAGGGCCTTGCAACTTGTCAGGGCCTGGATCTGCTTGATAATTTTCTACTTACAACCCGCGGTGGATTTACAAAAGGTCCTTGGCTGAGAAAAGAAGTAGCCAGGGAAAAGGCAAGCTATCTTATTGAAGAATTTGATATTCGCCCTCCCGACCTGGACATTTTTGCCTGGCAATTATCAGGTGGTAATCTTCAGAAAATGGTGCTTGCCCGTGAGTTTTATCGAAAACCACGACTGATTGTGGCTGAGCAACCCACCCAGGGGCTGGATATTGCTGCCACCGAAGACGTCTGGAATCTGCTTTTAAAAGCCCGTGAACAGGCGGGGATTCTTCTGGTGACCGGGGATCTCAATGAGGCGTTTGTCTTATCCGACAGGATCGGCGTAATGTATAACGGTAAAATCGTTGAGACCTTTGATACCGATAATAAGGAGAAGCTCGACCAGATTCCACAGATGATGGCGGGGTTGGCAGTTGCCTGATTCGTTTAAAGAATATGAAGAATTTTACAACGCCATCAGTATTGATTACATTGCAGAAGTAAGATAAGGTTGTTGGCAACTAGCACTTAGCAATTAGCTGTCAGCACTGAATATGAGCAGTTACCTTCTTCCAGGGAGCCCATACATTATGAATAGTCCTTATAACCTGACCTTTTTTGATATCTATGAAAAAAATGCACTCTTTAGAGGTAGTTCCTGTGCAATTCGCCGGGGGACTGAGGAGAGTACATATTCCGATCTTTTTTTGCAGACGGCAAGACTTGCCGGAGGCCTGAAAGATCTGAATCTTCCTGCCGGCAGCAGGATAGCCGTACTCTGTAAAAATCATCCCGCTTTTTTTCACCTGTTTGGAGCGGCATCAGCTCTGAACCTTGTGCTTGTTCTTATTAACAGACGATTAAGTGAGGATGAGGTCTCCTATATCATAGAAGACACAACACCCTCCCTGATAATTTGTGACAATGAAATGGCTGATCAGGCAAGAACACTTACCAGCTCATTTTCGTGTCTACAGCATTGTTATGTTGTTGATGAAAGCGGGGGGGATTTCTCCGATTTGTATGGTAGTTCAATCCTTGAAACTGCTGCATCATGTCGTCCGTCTGATCCATTTGTGATCATTCATACAGCGGCAATGCTCGGCAAGCCGCGGGGAGCTGTTCTCGGTCAGGAAAATATTATCCTGGCAAACCAGCAGATTATCCATGCATACGGAATTGATGACAGTAAAGCTTATTTGAATATTTTACCATTATTTCATATTATGGGAGTCAACCTTGGCCTGGCTACCCTGCAAGCCGGCGGCAAGAACATAATAATGGAAAAATTTGATCCTCAAAAAGCTCTGGAACTCATTGAGGAAGAAAAAGTCACTTTTTTTGGATCATTTCCCCCAATAGTTGCAAACCTTATAGACACTCTTGAGAAAGGTGATTTTGATCTTTCCAGCCTTGAGATCGTGGCAGGGTTAGATATGCCTGATACAGTGAAGAAATGGGAAGCCTGTACGAATGCCAAATTTTGGACTATGTATGGACAGACTGAGACGTCAGGTCTGATCACCTTCGGTGAATACTTCGCAAAATCCGGATCAGCAGGTGCCATTTCACCGCTTGTAAATATTAAAATTGCTGATGACTTTGACAACTTCCAGCCTGCCGGGGAAACCGGGGAAATTGTCGTCAGGGGGCCACTGGTTTTTCAGGGGTATTGGAATGGTAACGAACTGAATGAGCACACTTTTCGGGGAGGATGGCATCACACCGGAGACCTTGGAATGGTAGATTCTGACGGGTTCTTATTTTTTAAAGGTCGAAAAGCCGAAAAAGAGCTCATTAAGCCGGGCGGGGAGAATGTCTTTCCGGCAGAGGTGGAAAAAGCTATCCTTGCGCATGAAGCAATTAAAGAAGTTTGCGTCTTCGGGGTACCTGACCCTAAATTTGGTGAGGGGGTAAAAGCGGTTTGCTCTCTGAATCCCGGGTCTACCCTGACAAAAGATGATCTGATCAAGTTTTGCGGTTCCCTTATTGCCGGCTATAAGAAACCAAGATATGTTGAGTTTATCAGTGACTTGCCCAAGGGAGAAGACGGCGCAATTGACCGTGAAAAAATAAAGCTGGATTACCCTTGAGGCGAACTCTTTTCACGACGCCATCACTATTTGACAGTAGTGACAGGGCAGGGAGCCTTTAAAATAACATATCGTGATGTGGAGCCTAAAAGAATCTTCTCGACCCTGGATCTTTTCTTTATACCAAGAAAGATATGGTCAATTTCATTGTCTTCAGCAAACTGGACAAGATCTTCACCGGATGAAAGCCCTCTGACGCTTTGCTGTACCTCGCATTGTACTCCTGCGTCTTCCATCATTTTTTTTGCAAAAACAAGACCTTCTTCTGCTTTTCTGATGTCGGATGCCTTCTCAGATGATCCTCCCTCAAGCGAGGTGATGATATAGACAAAAGCATTGTATGTTTTTGCATAATCCCTGGCGAGGGACAGTGCTGTTGCGCCTACTTCGCCACCATTATAACCAACCAGTATCTTCACATTGTACTCCTGAGTTTTCGGTTTACATCCAGCGCTTGCGTCGTTTATATGATTTTACATCTTTAAAGGATTTTCTGCCACCCCCCTGTGTAATTCCCATATAAAATTCTTTTACATCTGGATTGTCCTGCAGTTCTTCAGATGAACCTTCCAGCACAATTTTACCGGATTCCATGATATATGCATAATCAGATACGGCTAAAGCTACTTTGGCATTTTGTTCAACAACAAATATGGTGGTATCCAGTTCTTTGTTAATGTGTTTTATATTATCAAAGATCTCTTTTACCAGCAAGGGAGCAAGGCCAAGGGACGGCTCATCCAGCATCAGCATTTTGGGAGCAGCCATCAATGCCCTTGCTATGGCGATCATCTGCTGTTCACCGCCGGAGCTGTACCCTGCCATTCGATTGGTTACTTTTGAAAGCCTTGGGAAATGCTTGTACATCATTTCATTGTCTTCACGGATTTTCCTGGACCCGTCTTTTCTGGTAATGGAACCGACCAGGATGTTTTCATTCACCGTCAGGTGCTTGAAAACACGCCTGCCCTCAGGGACCATAACAGAACCTAATTTCACAACATCCGTACCCAGCATCTTTGTTGTGTCGGTCCCATCGAATTTTATATAACCTTCCTTTATGGCGCCATTTTCTGGTTTTAGAAGACCACTGATGGCCCTTAACGTGGTGGTCTTACCCGCACCGTTTGTGCCGAGCAAAGCGACAATACTTCCCTCGGGGACGCTGAGGCTGACACCACGCAGAACCTGAATGATATCATTATAGACAACTTCAATATTATTGACTTCAAGCAGATTATTTTCCATATGGCTTTCTTTGTTTTCGTCTTAACTTGCCGGAAACAGAATGATTTCCGGCAAGTTAAGGTTCATCGTAGTCAAGAGTTGAATTTACTTGATTTTTGTCATGTATTCAGACTGGATCGGCTGACCGACTTTCTTGAAAGCACCATCCTGTACACTGTAAATCTGCAGCATATCAACACCGGCACGATCGGTCTTTGAGTAGGTTACAGGCCCTATGGTGGTATATGGGGAATAACCGTTTTTGCCATTCATACCATTCAGGGTGGTGTAGAGGTTTTCTTTATTGATCTCAAGACCGGCAGCCTTAGCTCTTTTTATGGCTTCTGTTGCTACCTGGGCTACCATGATTCCTGCGGCATAATTATGGGAGTTAGCAGCTTTATCATCACGGCCATACTTTTTGGCCAGGGCAAGTTGTTTTGTGGTTCCGTCATTCTTTTCAGAAGTCAGGTTAAAGGAGCAGGTCCAGACATATCCTTTACAGGCATCTCCCGCGAGGGCAATCAGGTCATTTCCGCCGGTATAATGAACTCCAAGAAAAGTCAGTTTCCCTGCTTCGCCGTAAGAGCCGGCGGTAAGTCCGAGGCGTGAAGAATCTTTAAGCATTGTTGCAACAGGAGACTGTACTGTATGGCTGAGAACATACTGAACATCTTTGCTCATCAACCTCTTTAGCATGGCTGAGTTATCAAGATCTTTACCATGTTCCACTACTTCTACGATCTCCATGTTCAAACCTGCCGCAACCGCTTTTTTCGCATCATCAACAGGTCCCCGGCCAAATGCGGACGGATGGATAAAAAAGGCAACTTTTGCTTTTCCTTCTCCCTTGTGATTTTTTACAACGTACTCTGACAGGGCAACCAGCTGTTCAGAATAGGATGCTACCGGCAGGAAGATATAGTTTGAGTCATCGAGATTACCTGCATGATAGGAAGCAGGAAGGACTGCAATCTTCTCTTCTTCAAAGTCCCGCTTCAAGCCCAGGGTGCTGCCTGTTGAATAGTTGAGATACATGACAATGCCTTCGTCAAGATACTCTTCAAAGTTTCTTTTGGTGATATCAGTTTTATACTGATCATCTCTGATAGTACAGTCGATGGTGTCATCACCGAGCATTTTTGTTTCATTTACAAATTTAAAATAATCTTCAGTACCCTTGGCATATGGGTTGCCTGCATCAGATGTCGGGCCGGTAATGGCAAGAGACATACCAAGTTTGTAAACCTTTCCACCCGCATTTGCTGTTGCGGTAAATGCAAACATTACGGCAATAACCAGTAATGCGTTTAAAAACAAGACCTTTTTGTTTTTCATGTTTCTTCTCCTCCAGAGTTTTGGGTTAGCTGCTGCAATTGTAACCAACAATATATTGAGGTAAATTTACCTTAATACCGGAATGGCCACATCTTGGTATACGATTTGGCGATTCTCCACCAGTTTGCAATTCCTCTCGGTTCATACATTAAAAAGAGTACAATAACCAGGCCGAAAGTAAAAGGTTTCAGCGCTGTTGCCAGATTCATGCTTGACGGCAGGTATTGCCCTGCAAGTTCAGCAAGGCTTTCAACTTTCAGATCCAGAAATTTAATGGCGACCGGCCCCCAGAAGCATCCGTTCAAGGTGCCCAGTCCTCCGACAATGGCCATGGCCAGGTAGCCAATGGATTCATGAAGGGTAAAGGATTCAAATCCTACTCCTCTATAGAGGTAGGCGTGCAGGGCACCAGCGACGCCAGCAAAAAAACCTGACAAAGCAAAAGCATACACCTTGGTGAGTCCAGGGTTCATTCCCATGGCATCTGCTGCCCGGTCATTGTCTCTGACAGCAATGAGGCTTCTGCCATATCTGGTTTTCAGCAGGTTTCTGATGCCAAATCCCAAGATGACCACAACAGTTAAAATTACAAAATACCAGAACACATAATGATCCTTTCGTCCAACCTTTCCGGTGAACCAGAAAACCCGGCCGACAAAGATTGTCTGTCCCTGGTTGAAAAATGACATGAAATTGATGACCCACTGGAAAATCATCTGGAATGAGAGGGTGGCGATGGCGAGGTAGAGGTGCTTCAATCTCAGTGCCGGTAAACCAACAACTGCTCCAAATGCCGCTCCCATGAAACCGCTGAAGATAATCAGTAATGGCCAGAAATGAGTGATAATAATGTGAGAATCACCGATAGTTCGGCAAAAAGATGCCACAGTATAGGCACCGATGCCGACAAAAGCTGCATGGCCTATAGAGATAAGGCCTGCAAATCCGGTGACAAGGTTCAGGCCCATGACAGCAACAATAGCGATGAGAATATTATCAATCACCAGCATGGATTTATTGCTCAGTTCGAACAGCAGGGGCCATCCAAAGAGAATAACCAGAAAAAAGGTGAAAAATGACTGATCCAGATTTGTAAGAAATGTTCTCTGTTCCTGTTTGTAGGTAGTAAAGAAATTTCCTGTTGCTAACCATTTATTTGCTGACATAGATTACACTCGCTCAATTTCGTGAACTCCAAATAACCCGTGAGGTTTAAATAGAAGTATAATTAATAAAATAATATAGGGCATAACATCACCCGTTCCATTCAAACCCCAGTTTCCATCCAGGTATCCACTGGCAAACTGCTGGATCAGTCCCATGATGATTCCGGCAACAACTGCGCCCAGGATTGAATCAAGCCCCCCAAGAATAACTACAGGAAAGACGATTATACCAAATGAATGCAGGGTGTCAAAATTCAGCCCTGTAATATTGCCGATGATACATCCTGCAGCGGCAGCAGACAATCCTGCGGTTGCCCAGGCGAGTCCAAATACCCTCGGTACCGAGATACCGACAGACATGGCGCCAAACTGGTCATCAGACACAGCCCTCATGGAGATTCCAACAGTTGATTTTTTAAAAAACCAGGAGAACCCGCCAATTAGGAGAAAGGTTATTATAACCCCCACAAGCTGTGTCCAGGAAATAGAAACACCGCCAAGAGTCAGTGGTGCCTGGGGAAGAAATGTGGGGAATGAGTAATTCTCAGTGCCAAACGGGGTCAAGTAAATCAAGCCGTCAATAATCGATCCTAAGCCGATTGTGACCATAATAACCGAAATTATGGGCTCACCAATGAGACGTCGCAGGAAAATCCTTTCAACACTCATGGCAAGGAAAAAGGTTATGATCATGCTTGCCAGGAAAGCGAAAAAAATTGGCATCCCGACCGTTACAGTTAAAAAATATGTGATAAAAGCGCCGGCCGCAATAATCTGTCCATGGGCAAAGTTCGCAACCCGGCTTGATTTATAGACCAGCACAAGGCCCAGAGCTGCCAATGCATAGATTGACCCAACCACCACACCGCTCACCACAATTTGAAAAAAATAACTCATCAGACTCCTTCCACTGTAGAATGGTTTTTCTTAAAACCTGATTTGCTAGATGGGTTTGTAAAAAACTTCATATCCGAGGCGCGTAAATTTTCTATTATTTTGGCGTACTTTAGTACGTCGTAATGATAGAAAATTAATAGCAACGAAGTATATGAAGGAATTTTACGAAGCCATCACTGTGTAAAAGCTAATACTTGCCTCTACCGTTGTTGACTGGCCATCCTGATACTGAAAGGAGGCCTCAATATCTTTTTTGTCAACTGATTCG
>MAXH01000311.1 GCA_001750925.1 Desulfobulbaceae bacterium S3730MH12 | reverse complement strand
TCTGACAGGTATTGGATCATCTTGGGATATTCCAAGAGCAGGAGAAGAAGCAAAGGCCACCCTCGTCATCAAAGAATTGTCCGGAAAGAGTAGTTGAGCCTTGTGGTGACGGCTGGTGGGAGTATGAAGAGCCAGCTATCGATGTCTTGTAGCTGCAAAAGAAGTTGTTAAACCTAACACAAAAGGGTGGCCTAACATGAGTGAATCAATAGATCTTGGCCGAGGAAGGTTATTTTTTTAGGGCTCCCTTAGAAAGCGAGTACTTATCACCCACCATCACCTCAATATTGCATGAACAAAAAGTTTTAAGCCGGATACCTGTCTGCCATATAATCTTTCAGATAGCGGTTTTCTACTTTTTGCGCTTTTAGCTGTGCTTTGACTACATCACCGATAGAGACTAATCCTTTCAATCTGTTACCTTCCATGATCGGGATATGGCGGACACGATTTTCTGTGATAACAGCTTGAATATAGTTGACATCATCAGTTTCAGTACCGACTATGAGATTTTTCGTCATGATATCTGATACCGGCTTGGTCTTCAGCTCGTCGTAGTGGTGAACCACTGCCTGAAAAATGTCCTTGGCACCGACAATACCCAGTACTTGATTGTCTTCATCAACTACCAGCAGACAACCAATGCGTTCACTATGGAAAATTGAGACCACATCATATATAGGTAATTCCCCGGTGATGGTCATTACCACTGTTCCTTTATCGGCAAGAATCTCTTTTACGGATTTCATCGTTATTTCAACTCCATTAGCTTCTGGTTTACGACAGAATCAAAGGGAACCCCCTATGATCTAGTATTTAAGCTAATGATTAATTATCTTTTTCTTGTTTGTCAAAAAAATATAGCACTGAAAAGTTCTACTGCAGAATTGATAAAAGGTAATGCCGGATTAGACTTGATGTGCTTAAGCAGCGATTTAATTAAAGGTGGATATTTATCACAAGGTTGTTCCACCTGCATTGATCTGGCCAAAGCTAGATCATTTTTTAGAGATCAATGAAGGGTTGGAAGCGAAAACACTTTAACTTCCATGAGGAAGTGGTTGGTATACAGGAGTCAGTGTTGTTTTTTATGAATTTTTATCTTTGACTGAGTGGCAGATCATCTCCTATTATCTGGAAGCATCAATAGTTTGGAATGCTCCATTTGTAGATGGTTTCTTGGAAGTAATTTTGACAGTTTTAAAGTTCCAGAATGCTCCTTTTCGGGCAGGTTCTTCGGTTCTGATTACTTATAAACTGATCAGGAAATATCTCAACCTGCTGTTCATCCAATTTGGTTAATCCACTGGCTTGTAAAAGTTTACCAGTGCCTCAGCAATACGTGATCAAGCCCTTCAATTGTGCCCTCTTTTAGATCTGAGTCTCATACCTCACTTACCTGCAGGGGTTTGCCCACGTGCTGATGGAGTGTTGATAGACTCCTACATTAAATGGTTTGCTTTTGAGCAGGGTAATCCTGTAAAATATTATATAAGAGAATAAAGGATGTAAGGTGGGCTCACGGCGCTGACAGCAGGAAAAATCAAGTGGAAAGGCGCGAGACCGTACAAAAAATGATGCGAGTTTTACATTTCAGCATTTCATAGACCCTGACAAAAGTAACTTGCAGAAACACATAGTATCGTGCAGAAGTTTATGAGCCAGTTGTCCACAGACGTGCGAACCATTAACAACGGAGGAGAAGAAATGAAAACATGTTCTCGAAAAGGGTATGTTGCTTCACTGGCCTTGGCCGGTTCTCTGGTTCTTGGGGCCAGCATGGCATTTTCTGCCCGGGCTGCTACAGAAGAAACAGGGGTTAATCAACAGATTGCAGATACGCTGCATGGGGATTGGGGGAAAATCAACTTCAATCTGCGTTATCGTTTTGAATATGTGGATCAGGACGGTTTGAAAACGACAGATGGTGATACCATACGTTTGCGACTCGGTTATCTGACCCCGGAATTCGCCGGTTTTCAGGCCTTTGCCGAGTTTGAAGGTAATACGGCTGTTTTTAGCGATGATTTTAACGACAAGACAAACGGCAAAACGGAGTATGCTGTAATAGCCGACCCTTCAGAGGCCGAATTGAATCAGGGTTGGCTCTCTTTTTCAAGTATTCCCGATACGGTTATTAAAGGTGGGCGTCAGAGGGTAAATCTTGATAATCAGAGATTTATCGGTGCTGTCGGTTGGCGGCAGATGGAGCAGACCTTTGATTCGGTTAACCTACTCAACAGTTCCCTGGGTAACTTTACTGCAAACCTCACTTATGTCTGGAACGTACGAAACATCCTAAGTAAAGACGTAAACATGAATTCGCCGCTGGCAAACTTGAATTATACCTTCAAGGACATCGGCAAGCTTACCGCTTACGGTTACTGGCTTGATTATAATGATCCCGATGATTCTGGTCCCTATGAGTACGCTTTTTCCTCCCAGACTTATGGCTTGCGTTTTAACGGATCAACCTTTGCTGCCGACAATCTGGAGATTCTGTACACTGCAGAATATGCTTTACAGTCGGATTATGGGGATAATGAGACAGATTATTCAGCGGATTACTACCACTTTATCGGTGGATTGCAGGTTCCCAACACCGCGTCCCTGTTTACAAATATTACAGGAAAAATCGGATACGAGTTCCAGGGCTCCGATGACGGGGTGTCCTTTAAAACTCCCTTGGGCACCAATCATGCGTTTAACGGTTGGGTGGATAAATTTCTAACAACACCTCCGAACGGTCTGCAGGACGTATATGGTCTGTTATCAACTGAGATCAGCGGAGTCAATTTCAAGCTGATCTACCACAATTTCCAGGCAGATGAGGGTAGTGCAGACTACGGAACAGAGTTTGACGCCATGGTGAGCAAAAAGTTTTATGATCACTACACGCTGCTGGTTGCATATGGCAACTATAATGCCGACGAGCTCTATACAGACACTGAAAAAATCTGGGTCCAATTGACCGTCGCTTTTTAGCTCGTATTTTTCACAGTTCAGTGTAAAGCAGCAAGACCACGTTCGATAAACTGTAAGGCCGACGGTAGCAGGAATCAAACTCTGTTGAGAAAAGAGATTCTTCCATCACAAATTATTGACGGTCTGGAAGCATTTGGTACTTCCAAATGCTCTATCTGCTGCGCTTGATAGATGGCAATAGCACTTTTTTAAAGTGCCAGAATGCTCCATTTCTGATGTTTTTTTAGGTGTGGGTAATTTTGAACATATCAGGAATAAGGTGAAATTATAGTTTTGCTTAAATACTTAATATTGCCACTACCTCTCTTTTGATATGTTCTCCATATTTTGTACCAACAGCACAGTTTGTCATTGAGAGAATAATAGCCGGTTCTTCGAAAAAGGAATAAAGTCATTCCTGTGAACATAACCAAACGATGGTTCAGGTTTTGAAAAGAGACTCTTTTTTAGTAAGATGGGTTTTTAAAATAGGTCAAAAAACTATGTCCAACTCAGATCCACACAATGATTACAATGAGTCATTCATTAACATATACCCGGATGATTGCTTTGTAAAAAAGCCAGGATCAATCATCCGGGATAGAGAATACTAACTGTATTTTTCGATCAACTCCCTGAAGCGTTCCATTTGCTCACGAGCCAGTTTTTCACTGTCAGCAGGAATAAAAGATTTGCAGTCAAATCCAAGCGAATCTTTCATGATGTCATACGTGTAGTCGGCGAATACCACAGTTCCATCATCCTTGATTTCCTCTATCGCATCAAGTTGACCTGCCTTTTCATTAACCTTGATTGCCTGTTCAAGAGTCCACTCTGAGGGTAAATAAACCTCTGCACCTTCGGCATTGAGTTTAACAGGATATCCACCTGGCAGCCCTTTTGGGCCGGGAGAATGAGTCATTAGATTTGCATCGAAGAGTAATGCATTCAGATTCTTCAGAGTTGAAGATGCGGAAACCGAGGTGAATGGCAGTCCCTCGGGATATAACTTGACCGCTTCATACATAATCTTGTCGGTATCCCAGTCACTGGTAACATCTTTCTTATCAATCATTATCTTCATCAGGTAGGGTGCATCAGGCAAATAGCCGGCTTCACGAGGGTAAACCCAGTGTTGATGATGACAAACCTGTAAGGTCTCAACGCGGCTTCTTGCAATCCCTGCCTGCTGAGCGACATAGGTCCGTACCCCTGGTTGTATCA
This sequence comes from Desulfobulbaceae bacterium S3730MH12, assembly GCA_001750925.1. GTDB lineage: Bacteria > Desulfobacterota > Desulfobulbia > Desulfobulbales > Desulfocapsaceae > Desulfomarina. The sequence continues at coordinate 7,459 of MAXH01000311.1, read as the reverse complement.
TGTCGATATTGCCGATTCCGATAGTGGGTGCCAATCCGATTTTCCCAAGCACAGGGTTGGTGAGACAGGATAAAGAGGTGTTAATATAATGTGCTTTGACGCCTGAAGCTTTCAATGCCTGGGCAAGCTTCATCGGCAAGGTAAGTTGGCAAGGGAGCCATGCACCAAGAGCAGCAGAACTAATTTTCGCATAAACATCTTCAGGTAACTGGCGGATCAGGTGCCATGTATGCATTACAGTCAAATTAATGACTGCGCTTGGCTTTTCTTTTTGGATAAGCTCGGTTGTTCCCTCGATATCAAACAGATCAACTTTAACAGGACGGAAAATAGGGTTTTTTCCGTGGTGAGCAGCCCCAATTACGGCATTGTTACAAAGTAAACGTGCTTTCTCTTCGTCAATATCACCCACGATTACTTCGTACGCATGATCTTGTCGCGCCATAAACTCCAGCAGATGTGCTCCGACATCGCCGGTTCCCACCATCAATACTTTTTCCATTCTTTTCTCCTTACTCTTTTTTTCTTCAAATTTTTGTTGAGTCGACCACAGTTTATTTATGGCCAGGTTAATTGGTTATAAATGCAATATAATATGTGTGATGTCGGATGTCAGACATGTTGGAGTAAAAATCAACCTAGAAAAACAACTCAATCATCTAAAATTATGATATGATAAAACCACAGGAAATCATTATCTCAGAGTATTTAATGACCAAGCAGCTGTTTTTCTACTCCTTCATTGTGCCTTTTCCACGCTTCATCCAATAATTTTTCATCGCCCGCAACAAATGCCTCATAGATCTCCCAATGGGTCGCTATCGCATCTTTGACATAAGCTTTTTCAGTCAGGTATCGACGTCTCAATTCCGCTCCGAAATCACTATCGATAAATACAGTCTGAAGAGAACGGACATAATTGATCAATGATCTATTTCTGGTAGCTTCAGCGATTGCGTTATGAAACCGCTTATTAGCCTGGTGATATGAGTCAAAATCGTTTTTTCCGGCTTCCGCCTCCATTGCCTCAATAGCAACTTTGATCTGCTCTAAATGTTGTTTATCGATCATCTCAAGTGCCAGTTTCGCTATAACCGGTTCAACCACCTTACGAGCTTCTAATATCTCAAATGTATTGGCGCCATGATCAAAAATTGCTGCGTCCTCAGTTTCGAAGGCGAACTTGTTGGATTTTACATAGGTACCGTTGCCTTTTTTTGTTTCAATTACTCCAATCAGACGCAACGCGCTGAGCGCTTCACGCACAGAGGCTCGACTGACACCGGCCTGATCGGCGATTTCCATCTCGGATGGCAGCTTATCACCCAATCCATATTGCCCGGACTTGATTTCCTTGATAATCTGGGCATAGACGTACTCACTTTTATTATGACTCACCAGTTTTTTGAACGCCATTTGAAGATCTCCAGAACTATTATAATTTGTCAGACAACTTACAAATGGAGTGGTTATTTGTCAATGGAATAATCCTTGCTGTGCTGAGGCATTCTTATGTTCTTAACAGTTCAGTTTTCAGCCGCATGCGTTGTATAAACCAGATGAGCCACAGAAAGCAAAAAGCCGGAAGGTAAAACCATTGTTTGGCCATACGTTCTGCCTCTACCTGTGCCCAAAGCAGTTCCCAGCCAAAGTCTATTCCAGTCTGTTGAGCTTTACTGCCGAAAGAGATATCGTCAATCAGCATTTTCTCTCCTTCCATGGCTAGGACCAGTCCAGTGTTCTCTTTCAGTCTGGACTTTCCATCATCTTCTTTCTCACCAATGGCCAGAAGTACACTGCGTTCAACCTCCTCTCCGGCAAAGTTTTCCCCTCTGAATTTAAAACGCATCATCTGATTATCCGGCTGCTCCAAAATAGTTTCGGTAAGATTTTCAAAAGGAACGTTCAGATATGGTTCTTGAAATTTGTCCAGCCAAAAACCTGGCCTGATTAGAGAAAAGGCAATAAGAAGCATGGCAATACTCTCCCATATACGGTTTTTCACCAGGAAATAGTTCTGTGTACCACTGGCAAATGCCATCATTGCAAATATTGCCGCAACGATGGATATAATCACTTCCCACCAGTGATCAAATCCAAGCAGGAGGAGGTGGGTATTGAAAATGAAAAAGAAGGGGAGTAAAGAGGTTCGAAGGTCATAGTAGAAGGCATAGAGACATGTTTTAACCGGATTAGAACCGGCAACGGCTGCTCCGGCATAGGCATCAACAGCGACAGGTGGAGTTGTTCCGGAAATTAGACCGAAATAAAAGACGAAGAGATGGACGGCTATCAGGGGAATAACTATCCCGTTTTGAGCTGCTAGGGTAACCAGGGGACCGGCCATTACAGAAGCAACAACAATATAGTTGGCTGTTGTCGGTAATCCCATCCCTAAAACGATGCACATGACTGCAGTAAAGGCGAGCATGCCTATGATGCTTCCACCGGATACCATCTCTACAACCTGAACCATCATCATGCCAAGACCGGTTACCGAAACCACACCTACGATGATACCTGCAGCAGCCATTGCAATTACTACACCTGCCATATTTCGAGCCCCACGACTCAGGGCCTGGATCAGATCCCAGGTTGAATCCACTACTTCATTCAACTTCAACCGCTCACCGCGCATCAGTCGCATTACCTGCTTTTGCAGTACCATTTGGGAAGAGATCATGGCGATTGCCCAAATGACTGATAGCTCAGGTGACCATCTTTCTATCATCAGACACCAGATCAGAACTCCGACAGGGAGCAGAAAATATATTCCGGATAAAAATGTCGGCAGGAGATCCGGCATTACTTTGTCGAGAGTAATGTCACGATTGCCGGCATGGTTCTCAAAGCGTGTGGCAACTTTTGCCAGGAATAAAAAAGTGACAGCTATGAGCAGAATGATAACAGGCAGCGTATAGGCACCGCAAACGGCCTTTATTGCGGTAAGCAGGAAGTAGGTAAGGCATAGACTGACAATGACAGCAGATATTCCCATGGCTGTGGAAAGTATACGCCTGCCCAAAGTCGTCTCGGTTGCGGCACGGCTGAAGGTTGGCATTTTTGATTTTACGGCTTCAAAATGGACTATGCAGTAAAGACCAAAATAAGCAAGTATGGCAGGGAAAAATGCGTGTTTGATGACGTCAAAATAACTGATGCCAACATATTCCGTCATGATAAATGCTGCAGCACCCATGACCGGTGGCATGATCTGGCCGTTAATGGATGACGAGACTTCTACCGCGGCAGCCTTTTCAGCAGAAAACCCCATTTTTTTCATCAGAGGAATGGTAAAAGTTCCAGTAGTCACCACATTGGCGATAGCTGACCCGGAAATAAGACCGGTCATTGCCGAAGAGACAACGGCTGCTTTGGCTGGTCCCCCTTTGAGGTGACCAAACAACGAGAATGATAACCGGATGAAATAGCCACCGGCACCCGCCCGATCCAAGAGGGTTCCAAAAAGAACATAAAGAAAAATAAAACTGTTGGACACACCGATGGGCAGACCAAACACCCCTTCAGTTGAAAACCACATATGTTCGACAAATCGGTTAGTGCTTATTCCACCGTGGGAGATGATTTCAGGCATGACCCTGCCAAAGAAGGCATAAAAGATAAAGAGTAATCCAACTATAACCAGAGGTATCCCGACTGCACGTCGTGTTGCTTCAAAAAGGACAAAGAGACCGACAGCGGCAACGATAATTTCAGTGGTGGTGCGCGCCGCGCCTCCACGAAGAGCGATATGCGTGTAATTAGCTACAATGTAGAGACAACAAATAAGTCCTGCAGCAACGAGCACCGAGTCATAAAATGGAATTTTTCCATGTGATGCCCGTTTTGATGCCGGAAAATAACAAAAGACCAGACACAAGGCAAAAGCCAGGTGGATGGCTCTTTGCTCAATATTAGTCATAAGCAGAAAATCGGTTATAAAAGGGAGCGGAGTTGCAATATATATCTGGAAGAGTGACCAGCAGAGGCCGACCGCAAATAGAACTCCTGCGATGGTTTTTCCAGGTTTTCTACGACCAGCATCGGTAGACTCAACCATCTCTTCAAGTTCTTCCTGACTTTTTCCCAAGCTTTCAGTCTGTGTCATAACCGATGATCTCCTTTTCATTGCTTTTAACGATAAATTTCAGCATAGCAAATGAAAAAACAGGGAAACTACCACGGTAGTTTCCCTGCTCTGATTATTATTTAACCAGGCCAACCTCTTTATAATACTTCAAGGCTCCGGGATGATAAGGAGCTGTTCTTCCGGCAACAGCAGCCCATTCACGAGTAAGGTTCTTATACATAGGAGATTGCTTTTTAAATCTCTCAATATCATCAAATACACCCTTAACCAGATAGTAGATCGTCTCATCTGGAACTTCAGCCGAGGCGACGACAGTACCTGGGGCACCCCAGGAGACAACATCTTTATCTTGACCTCGATAGCTACCTGCTGGAATAGTCATAGGCGCAGCATCTGAGCGCTCTGCAATCATTTTGTTGATCACTTCATCATTAAGAGGAACCAAGTCTACCTCACAAGTATTGGAAGCTTCCGTTATCGTGGCCGCCCCGACAGCAGTCACCCAGACAAAGGCATCAATTTTACCGTCGCATAGTGCAGTGGCCTGTTCCCGGGTGGTGAGTTTTGTCTCCTGCTTAAAAAAATCCTTGGGCTCAGCACCATATCTTTTTACTATTGCAAAAACCTGGGTTTCTGTGCCGGATCCGACTGCACCGGTATTGACGACTTTACCTTTAAGATCTTTGAAACTCTTGATTTTAGCATCTTTACGGGCCACAACGTGCATCGGCTCCTCAACGATAGAGAAAAGAAATCGAAGTTTTTTGTTTGGACCGTCAGGTTTGAACATGCCCTGACCATTCCAGGAGTCTAACTGAGCACTGGCCATAGCCATACCCACATTGAGATCTCCTGCTTGAATTGCGCGCATATTTGCAGCTGAACCACCTGTGCTTTCAACAGAGCAGCGAATATTGTGGCCATATTTTTTTCTCGATTTATTTGTTACATTGCAAATATATCCACCGGTGGGGTAGTAACTACCACCCATACTAGCCGTTCCTATATTGACATACTCAGGCTTACCGGCAGCGTGGACAGATCCCGCGGCGACCGCTGCCGCTAAAGTGACAAACAACATTACAGATTTTTTCATAGTCTTTTCCTCACAAGTTTGTATTTATCAACCTACCCAAAGACAGTAATTGACCAATAATTACTGTTTAGTTGTCAGACAACCTACATCTTACATGTGGTATTTGTCAAGAAAAAAATAGCTTCAGATAGAAACCCTTTGGAAAAATTTATAGCAGTCTAGAAGGAAAGGTGGACACAGGCACGGCTCCTGTTGACCAATAACGTTAAAAAAGCAGGAAATCCAAAGAAAAAGGAGGAAGAAGAGATAAAAAATTTTAACTATAAAAAGAGGGGAGAAAAACAAACAGAAAAGAAAAGACACAACATAGCTAATCTCGCAACATAACTACTGTTCACCTCTGATTTTGACTTTTCAAGGTGAGCAGTTGTCACTCCATTCTAGAATCTGAGAAGAATCAGGAATTATCTAAAACTACAACTGACCCTCTGGCAAAATTCTGGAGAGAAAAGCTTTGAAGCGCTGCCATGTACCGGCCTGCGGTTCGCTATTTTCGACAACCTCTTTGCCATCAATAATACCATACCAAAGCAGGCTACCGTTTTTATCCTCAATAACTCGGTAAGCCTGCCGGAGCAAGCTCTCCAGAAAGGGTTCAACAATGCGTTCCGACATATCCGAAGAATCAACCAAAACCCCCATCTCAGTATTGATATCAATCGATCGCGGATCAAGATTCAATGAACCAACAAAAAGGTATCTCCTGTCAACCATAATTGCCTTGCTGTGCAGCGTAACCGATTCAAAGGCTTCTTCATCCTTGTCCACGGTTATCTCTGTAGCGTCGACACGCATTTCATAAAGATCCACACCAGCCCGGATGAGACGGTGCCGGTAATGCGCATAGGCAGCATGTACCGGAATGTGATTGTTCGAGGCCAGCGAATTGGTCAGCATAATGACGCGCACACCTTTATCAGTGACGTAATTCCAGAACTGAATACCTTCTTTGCCGGGGATCAGGTACGGCGTAACAACGATGACTTCTTCGTTTGCATTATCAATGACTTCACTCATACGGGTAACCAGCACCTGATGAGCGCGAGATACCTTGTTCAGTAATTTCTCGGGGTCATCGGTGATGACCTCTGCCTTTGCTGGAAACAAAGAAATACGATTATTAAACAGATCCTGAATCAGCTCCGACTCAATAGCCCGACTATAAACCGACTCTGCTTCCTGGCGTAACTCTCCTGAAAATTCTGACCGAACTCGTGCAAGATCCCTTTTCTTTTTGCCTGAATCGAATGCCTTAACAGGCACGGATAGCTTGTGATTCCAAAATCGATCAAAGGTGTTAGCGATGTCTCCGGTAACGGGGCCAAATCCAAGAATGTCAAAGTCCCTGAATGGCCCATCTTTTTTTAGCTCGAAATACTCATCGGCAATATTGCGCCCACCGACGATACTGACCTGGTTGTCGACTGTTAAGGACTTGTTGTGCATACGACGATTAGCGCGATCGAAGTCACCCAAAAAGTTAAGCAGGAAAAAACCACCCCGGCCGATTGGATTAAACAAGCGCATTTCGATATTCGGGTGCTGATTTATGACCAAAAAGGCTTCATCATCAACATCGGTAAATACATCATCGAGAAGAAAGCGTACACGAACGCCACGATCGGCGGCCTCGAGTAATTTGCCTACGAAGATCAGGCCCGCCATATCGTTCTTCATGAGAAAGCACTGGGCATCGATACTTCTCTCGGCCATATCTATCAGGGCCAGTCTTGCCCCAAATGCATCATTGCCGCTGAATAATGGATGGAAGCCGGAGAGATCAGGGTGCTTTTTATGCCATTGTGTAACAGCACGCCCTGATGCAGTGTCACGCGTATCTGTAATGACTTCAATTTTTCGTGAAGTTTTTGTTTCACAAATAGGATCAGCATCTTCCCTACCAAAAATATTGATTGCAACAGGCAGCGCAGTGGGATGGGGAGATTTCTCATCACCGTGCCATAGACCAGGACAATGTCGTCTTCCCGGTCGAATAAGTTTATGCTGACCAGGGTGGAGAGGGAATAGTTAAAAAGGTAGAGGAACGGTAGCAGAATAAAGATCATCAGCAGTTATCCCGGACTTCGATGATGATCTTGTCTTCCTGAGAGCACCGTGAAAAATTGTCTTTCCATGGTGCCCAGTAATTTCGCGGGACTATTTTCTGCCTCCACCGAATCCGCCTCCTCCTCGGCCTTTGCCACCTCCAGTACCATCTCGCCGACCTTTACCACCACCTCGGCCTAGGCCTCTGCCCTGGTTGCGTTGAGGAG
>MAXH01000310.1 GCA_001750925.1 Desulfobulbaceae bacterium S3730MH12 | reverse complement strand
TCCTGTTGTTGAAAACAGGGTGAATTCCCTTCCTTTTCCTGGATGCTGCAGATCAAGTCAGCCATTTTCATACCCTTTTTTTGTGGAATACCCAGAGAAAGGGCTTTTTTACGTGCAAATGAAAAAAGCTGCGATCCTTTTTTGAACTTCTTTTCAGACATAGTTTATCCTCTAAAATTTTTATGTTTTTTCTATAATTTGTAGCGTCATTTATCTACGACGCCATCAACCATCAAATGGGCAGGATATGATACTCCTCAACAGCAGGATGCATACCACTGAGTAACTGCCCGTTTCGTCCATCAATAGATACAGGGTCGCCAAATCCGATTTTCACCCCCGCAATTTCACAATATTGTTCAACTTCATACACTTTGAGATTCTGACAACCGACAACACACGTTTTCCCAAGCCGGACAGCTACCACCGATGCATGGGAAGTCTGCCCCCCCCTGGAGGTTAACAGGCCGTCTGCAAGGCTGACAGCTTTAATATCTTCCGGTACCGTATCCTGTCGAATCAAAATAAGCGTACTATCGGGATCCGATTCCCGCAGCTTAATTACATTTTCCTCGGTAAATACAGCCCGCCCGGACAGCGCAGACCCGGAAACTCCTATGCCATGCCCCAGATGAGCTTCTTTAAGTTCCGGGGAGTCAACAAATACGTTCAGATGTTCTCTTTTCTTTATGGTTATCATATCACGGGTCTGCAGCAGATATAAATCCTCCGCCTCCGGGCCCTCAAAAGTAAATTCCATCTCCTGTGGATTCCACCGTTTATCGTAGACCAGTTCTCGGGACAGTTCCAGCAGTGCCGTATAAATTGCAGGGAACCTCGTCTCCAGGGTTTCACTAACCAGACGACCATCAAGCTCAGCCTGCTCAACGGAGATTGCACAACTGGTCACCAGGCCCGAAACAATATCTTCCCCCTGATCCCCATAGGCATAATCACCCCAGAGGGCAACTCTCTGTACCTTTCGATATGGGTGAGCGGTGAATACCACGCCGGATCCAGCATTCTCACTGCGATTGCCAAAAACCATGGCCTGAACAATAACTGCGGTCCCCCAGGAATCGGAAACATCCATTATCCTCCGATACTCCATCGCCTTATCGGTTCTCCAGGAATCAAGCACAAGCTCAATGGCATTTACCAGCTGCAGCCATGGATCATCAGGTATGCCAATCCCCCTCTGCCGAATCAGCCGCTGGTAGGAAAGAGCAAGTTCTTTCATCTGGTTCGGAGAGAACTCACGCTTAAGCGCAACATCATGCTTCTTTTTTGCATCATCCATCAAAAGTTGAAAGTCCTCACGCCCCATACCTGAAATCATTGCCCAGGACTGAAGAAAGCGCCTGTAGTTATCCCAGGCAAGATACGCAATGCCATTACGGGCAATACAATCTTCAATCAATTCTTCATTAAAACCGATATTATGAACTGTGGCCATCATCCCCGGCATTGAGATGGAACTACCGGATCTCACAGAAAGCAGCAGGGGGGCATCGGGGGAGCCAAAAACCTTTCCTGTCAATTTTTCGATCTCGTCCAGTGAAGTCCTGATGCGCTTCATAAACTCCTCACGAGTTTTGGCATAACCGAACACCACCTCCCTGCATCTGAAAATCTCTGAAGTGATCACAAATGCAGGAGGAATCTGCTTTCCATCCGTCATCAGGGTGGCGAGGTTGAAGCCTTTATTGCCCAGATGAATAAGATCGTTGGTAAATGGATTCAGATTATTGAGAAGAGACAGAGCCCTGTCAGGGTTATAGGTCATCAACAGGTCCAGTTTCCGCTCATCGAGCAGATCCTTCTGGCTCTCAAGAGTCTGCAGAATCCGAAGGATGAAATTATCAAGATGCTGCAAGCCGAAGGTGGATGATATCACCTCTCTGAAAAACATCTCCGATATTTTTTCCACCGTACTGGAAACATCATCCTCATCATAGAGGCCCTGGTATTTCGGCAGCAGGGTCTCCATACCTATTTGCGGTATTATTATTGAAAGATTATTCTGATGGATATTTGTATACGAAGCGTAAATGATATCTTTTACTCCCTCCGACATCCCCCTGAAAATATCAAGGTACTGGGTATAGGAGAACCTGGGAACCTTCAGGGAATTCTTCAGGAGGGAGAGAGAAGTGAACAGACGGCGGGAGGTTATACCGTCAACGGCCAGGGCCTTCATGTATATTTTAATGCAGCGCACTATATTGTAGAACGTTGCCTGGGTAATTATCGACAGATTCACCGTCTCGGGAAGCCTTTCCAGGTAGATATTAGCGAGATTTTCCAACCGGAAGGTGAGGCCGAGTGCATCAAATTTTTTTTCTTTATACCGACCATATACAGAAGGAATATCCACAGCTATATGCCGTTTATAGTAGATATCTTCCTGGGCCTCAAACTGTTCCTGGGAGAGAATTATTTCCTTCAACCCTTCCAGGGTGTTCAGCAGCGCCTCAAGACACTGCTGGGTATCAGCATATTCGAGTTTCTGGAGGAGCGGGCCAATCTCCGGGAATCCATCTTTGACCGCCCTGTTCAGCTCTGAGCGAAGCTGTTGAAAACCGAGATTATATTTTTTATGCAGCAGTTTATACATCTGCACAAGAAGCTCAAAACGTCTCACTTCGTTACTGTCCAGATCTTCCTGACGTTTCAGAAAATCAGCAATTGCCCCCTGATCTTTCAACAGAATGTCCTGCACCCTTTCAATTGCCATCTCACGCCAGAACCGTTCACTCAGAACGTACTGACTATCTACAAACTTTCCTTCTGTTTTCACCTGACAATAGACCTCTTCAGGCAAATATGGTGATAAAACAACCTTGTCCTTTGATTTCCAAAACAGAAAAATGGCCTGGATAAAATCCACTATCAGGTTTGAGCTCTCCACATGCCCCTGTTTCCTTAAGAAATGAATCAGTACATCTTTACGTTTATGCAGCTCATCCAGTTCTGTGGAAACATCCCGAAGCTCCCCCTCCGAGCCGATCTCATTGAAAAAGACAGGCATCAATTTAGTAAACTGTTTGGAAAGGTTATAGATAGGTTCAATAGGGTGATTGAGCAATTCAGTAATATCCCGTTGAAAAAGATCCGTATCTTTTACACAGGTACCGGTAAGCTTGAGGTTGATAATCAGAGCAGAGAACAGGGTCGAGCACCATTTAGGCTCACGCATGATGAGGTGCAGCCACACCCTTATATTTGCCAGATGCGCCGGATTTGACAGAGGCTGCCAATTTTCATCAACCCCCACAACACTTGCATGCTGAAAGCCGAATCGTACAACCTCCCAGAGAAAAGCTTCCACCATTCGGCTGTTTCCCCGGTCAAAGACCTCACCACCAAGAACCTGGATACACTGAAGGGAGGTGTGGGGATATTTCCGCACATTCGCCTTGAGCAGTTTGAAGGTGGTGAGAAGAAATTCCTCTATCTCTTCAAAACTCTGCTGCCTGATCAACTGCACCAGACTGCGGTTTATCTCTCGCAGGGTCTCCTCATGGATAAGATACAACCCTTTTGTATCCATGATCTTAAAGAGGAAGAGCAGCTTTCTGTTTTCATCGAAAAAATGAGCACTATCGTGTTGTTCAAGAAGCTGCACCTCTTTTTCTGCAACCACAAGCTTGCCCGGCATTGCCCTGTAATATTTCACAATATCTACATGGGCGGGGAGTTTAAGCATTATATTGAGAGCGGCCAGACTATCCCCGTCGACTTCGAGAGAATCAAGCACTGCAAGATGTTCTTTCATGGTATCGTGGGATATCGGCATGAAAAGCAGGGACAAGCGGGAATTGTTTTCTAAAATGCCACATCGCTCAATGAACCAGTCCAGGGGATCATCTTCCTTAATCCAGTATTTGTAACATCGCCTGAGAATAGTCCTGATCAGTTCTGCCAGTGGCAGAAAATCATAGCTGTTCTGATCATTTCCGGCAGTTGCCACCAGCCGCTTTGCAATCCTCACAACAGGGTGCTGACCGTGGACAATATGCATCATCACCGGCCCTTCCTCAGAATCATAAGCAGCCAGTTTAAGAAATACCTTGTTTAATTCCGGACCAAGCTGCTG
>MAXH01000309.1 GCA_001750925.1 Desulfobulbaceae bacterium S3730MH12 | reverse complement strand
TTGAGGCTAGTAATTTTAGCTATTCTTTTTTATATCGCTTATCGATTGCTGGTAGGGGTAAGGAAGAAAGAAATGTCTGACGACCAACAGAAGGGCAAAGCATTTAAGGAAATGCCGGCCGATGATTTGCTGGTAGAGGATCCTGTCTGTAAAAAACTGGTTCCCAGGCAGCAGGCTGTCCAACATCGTGATGGAGAGCAAACATTTTACTTTTGCAGCGAGGAATGCTGTCAGAAATTTATTAGCCAGGAAGGAGAAGGTAAATGAAGTTTTTTATTGATACAGCGAATATAGACGAGATTAAAAAAGGTGTTGAGATGGGGCTTGTGGATGGCGTCACTACCAACCCGTCACTTGTGGCTAAAGAAGATAAGCCGTTTGAGGAAATAATCACCGAGATCTGCAAAATTGTAGATGGTCCGATAAGTGCCGAAGTGGTAAGCCTGGAAGCAGCCGGCATGATTGAAGAGGCAAAAAAACTGGCCGCAATAGATGAGAAAATTGTTATCAAAATTCCGATGATTGTAGAAGGCATAAAGGCGGTGAAAAAACTCACGGCAGAGGGCATTAAAACCAATGTAACCCTTCTCTTTTCAGCTGCCCAGGCTCTTCTTGCTGCAAAAGCAGGTGCTACCTTCGTCAGTCCCTTTGTCGGCCGTCTCGATGATATCGGCGCTCCGAGCATGGATTTGATCAGCGATATTGTTACCATCTATGACAATTACGGGTACCAGAGCGAGATTATTGTAGCAAGTGTCAGAAGTCCCCAGCATGTTTTGGATGCAGCACTTATCGGTGCAGATATTGCGACCATACCACTGAAGGTTATAACCCAGCTGGCGAAACATCCATTAACTGATATCGGCATGGAGCAGTTTCTTGCCGATTGGGAAAAGCGTACCAGATAGATGAGAGATAACCGGAAATATTGTTCTCCTGCGAAAAAACGGTGTCGTGGTATGGGGAAATGCTCCGGTTGTATCTGTCTTGCCTTTGTCCTCGTTTTTTCCTTCATCGGCCCAATGGATGGACTGGCTGCGATGTATGTGTGTAAGGATAAGCGGGGGAAGGTAAATTTTACCAATGTCCCTGGCTCTCCTGATTGCAAGGCCTTTTCATTGAAAAAGAGAGGGCACGGCAGATCCCTAAGCAGAGGGCGGAAATCGTATGATTCCAGGGCGTACGACAAGGATATAGCAAGTGTCTCCCGGCGGTATAATGTTGACCAGCATCTTATTAAGGCGATTATTCATACGGAATCTTATTTCAATCACAGGGCTGTTTCAAAACGGGGGGCACAGGGGTTGATGCAGCTTATGCCGGGGACAGCAAGGGAATTGCGAGTATACAATCCTTTTAATCCACAGGAAAATATTGACGGGGGTACGCGTTATTTTAAACGTCTCCTCGATACCTTTGGCGGTAATGTAAAGCTTTCTCTTGCGGCATATAATGCAGGACCGGGGCAGGTTCGGCGGGCGAACGGGATTCCACCTATACCAGAGACTGTTCGCTATGTGGAGAAAGTGCTCAGGCAGTACAGAATTTATAAAACCGGCAGCTAGTTAGTACCTGAGAAGAGATAAAACATTGCTTACTATTCCCAATATACTGACCGGTTTTCGATTTGCTCTCATTCCTGTACTTATAATTCTGTTCTCCATAGAGCAGAATAGTACGATAGAGATGATCACTTTTATCATTTTCACTACAGCTGCTTTAACAGACTTTATCGATGGGTGGGTGGCCAGAAAATATCATATTGAAACAGTCTTTGGCCAATTGATGGATCCGCTTGCAGATAAGGTTCTTGTCACCACTGCACTCATTATGCTTATTCCGCTGGGAAAAATTGCTGCCTGGATCTGCCTTCTCATCATTTGCAGAGAGATTATTGTCACTGGACTGCGAGGTCTGGCAGCAACAACAGGAAAGGTGGTTGCTGCAGGTTCAATTGGTAAAATTAAAAGTAATTTTCAATATTTCGGCTTGTGTTTTCTTATTTTTCCTCTTGAGGTTTTGCCGGTTCCTTATCAGCATGAAATTGGTACTGTGTTAATTTATATTTCGCTCATCCTGGCCCTGTGGTCGGGTGGTGTCTATGCTTACAAGTTGCAGGATGTTTTTCTGAAGACAGCTCAATAGTGTCAATTCCCTTATGTCTTGGCTGATGCCATTGGCAGTTTAACTACTATTTGGGGTTTATCATGAAACGATTATTGATTTTAATTGTTTTTTTGTTCATTTTTCCACTTGAATGTAATGCCGATTGTATTTCAGGAGACTGCAGCAATGGCCAGGGGACTATGATATACCCTGATGGCACCAAATATGCTGGTGAGTGGAAAGATAACGAAATGGTTGGCCAGGGAACTTTTACATTCGTTAACGGTGAAACATATGTTGGTCAGTTTAAATACGGCAAAAGAAATGGTCAGGGGATTGGGACATATCCTGATGACACTAAATATGTCGGTGAGTATAAAGATGATAAAAGGCATGGCCAGGGGACTTTCACATTTGCTGATGGGGACGAATATGCTGGTCAGTACAAAGATGGCAAAATGGATGGTGAGGGGACGTATACATTTGCTGATGGCACCAGTTATGTTGGTCAGTGGAAAGATGACAAACGGGATGGTAAGGGAACGTATACATTCGCCAATGGTGAAATATATGTGGGTCAGTTTATAAATGGAAAGAGAAGTGGGCAGGGGACTGCGACATATCCTGATGACACCAGGTATATTGGTGAATATAAAGATGACAGAAGGAATGGCAGGGGGACTGTGACATACCCTGACGGCACCAAATATGTCGGTCAGTATAAAGATGACAAAAGAGAAGGCCAGGGGAGTATGACATACCCCAACGGCGATAAATATGCTGGTCAGTGGAAAGATGACAAAATGGATGGCCGGGGAACTATGACATATCCAGGTGGTAACAAATATGTTGGTGAATTTAAAGATGATGAAATCAATGGTCAGGGAACTGCAACATTCACTGATGGCACCAAGTACGCTGGTCAGTGGAAAAACGGTGAACTGATTAAATAAGATCAGCTGCCGGGGGGCTGTCCGGGAATAGGTATTTCCCCCCCAAAAAAAAGCAGTCACCGGCAAGAGTCCAGTGGATATAAATCACAACAAATCCGATAAATTTACAATGCGGCTCTTGAAAGTTTTAAACCACCAAAGTAATATGCTGTTCCTCAATCAGCAATAAAGTGAATTGTAGCTGATTTGTAATATGAGGCAACTTGTTGTAATTGTTCAAAAGCCGGAGTGGTGAAACTGGTAGACGCACTGGACTCAAAATCCAGCGGGGGCAACTCCATGTCGGTTCGATTCCGACCTCCGGCACCATTTTTTAATCCAAAGACATCCAATAAGATATTTTAACCCCGCAACTGGAAACGGTTTGCGGGGTTTTTGTTTCCAGTAAGGCCCGATAGTGTCTATTGACATCCAGTGACTATTGTGTGTATAAAGGTGTGTACAAGAA
>MAXH01000308.1 GCA_001750925.1 Desulfobulbaceae bacterium S3730MH12 | reverse complement strand
TACCACCGGACCAATATGAACCCACCCAGCGATAAAAATCTGACCCACCTAACCGGGGATTACTAAACTTTTAAACACCGGTTTAGAGACCCACCCCAATTAAAATCCTTTTCTTTTTTTACGTACCGTTGTTTTCCTGAGTAATTCAGGAGGACATAATGGTCGATAATAGTTACATCAAGAAGCGTCCCTGTAGAATATGCAGGAAATGGTTTGTTCCAAATCCACGTGTTGGTGATCGTCAAAAGACCTGCGGTTCTAATGAATGTAAGCAAAAATGGCGCAATAAAAAATGTGCTCAATGGAACAGGCAAAACCGAGTTACATTCCAGACTAATTATCTCGATAAAAAACTGCAGGAAGTCAAAAACCAGGTAAATTCTTCTGACAAGCCACTCCCTCAAGTACCACAATCTGGCAATAAGTCCAAACTACCCCGGGAACTAATTCAAAAGGTGATAGGTGCACAAGAGTTTGTAATTGCACAATATCTGGCACAAGTACTCTTGAGATCATTTCAAGAGGTGATACGAGCGCAAAGCGTTGATATTATAAGTGAAGTGAAACGACTACCCCCACGTGACCATTCAAGAGGTGATAGCCAACTGAGATCTCCATAAGTTATCATTGTTCATCCATAAGTGGAGGGCAAAGATGACAGAGACAACAAAAGAAACGACAAATATTTCCATTGATCAGTTCGGTGAACAGTATGGCAACCTGCGGATAATCAATCCCAAGGCAGACAAGGCCATGGTTCGTTCGTTGGAGAAATATGGCCAGTTAACCCCGGTGGTGGTCACCAGAACCGGTGTAACTGATTATGAACTCCTTGATGGATTTAAGCGACTGCGTGGTGGCAGAGCCTTATCCTACACTCACCTTCGTTCCCTTATCCTGGAATTAAACGAACGTGCAGGTAAGGCGGTTATCATGCAGTTAAACTGGGTTGGGAAAACCATCAGCAGTATGGAAGAAGCACTGGTGCTGCATTCCCTGTGTTATGAGGACAAATTGTCCCAGGTAGAGATCGCCACCCTTCTTGGTCGGCATAAAAGCTGGGTCAACAGAAGGATTGCGCTCATCGAACGATTATGCGATGAGGCACAAAACAGCATTAAGCTGGGGTTAATACCTGTAAGCATGGGAAGGGATCTGGCCCGGTTGCCACATGGCAACCAGGAACCACTGCTTGAGAAAATCCATAAACATCATTTAACATGCCGGGAAACTAAAAAGATCGCTGCAGCGTTATTGATGAGACCGAAACATGAGCATGCCGCTATTCTGTCCAGTCCCTGGGAGCTCCTTCGTCCCAAAGACCTGGAAGGCATTGTTCAGGATAAGAACTTTGATCCTCTTGTAACAGAATTGCAACGTAAACTGGTAACCATGGAACGTCATTGCCTTGGCGTGGCGTGTGCACTCGGTACTACGGTGCTGAATCAGTTTACTGAAAAAGAAGAACTATTACTCACCAACTGTTGCAAACAGGCAATAAGCAGTGTCGAACGAGTCCATAATGATCTACGCCGGACTATCACCCCGAAGGATTATCCATGATCCCTTTTGTTCGTAACCGGGAAGAGTTTGAGCAGCATCTGGTTGCTCTGCATAAAGACGGCTGGAGTATACGAGGCTTGGCCAGGCATTTTTCCATAGGTCGTAACACTGTACGCAAAATCCTGCGTAAACATGACGACCAACGGGATAATGGCCATGATATTCTCCATGAAACAAAGAAGAAAGTCATTCGTCCAAGCAAACTTGACCCATTTGCTGGACAAATCAAAGAAATTTTCGAGGAGTACCCAGGGCTCAGTGGACAACGAGTTTTTGAAAAGCTGCAGAACAATGGTTATGACGGCGGTATCAGTATCCTCCGTGAACGGTTGCGTATTCTACGGCCTTCACCCAAAAAAACACCGATTGTCCGTTTTGAGACTGAACCTGGCCTTCAGGGCCAGATGGACTGGTCCCCCTATACTATCAAGTTTACCCATTCAGAAAAAATCCTGATCAATTGTTTTTCGTATATTCTTGGTTTTTCCAGGCGGCAGTATATTGATTTTACACCCCGCAGGGATTTTTATACCCTGATCCGGCGGCACCAGGATGTCTTCAATCACTTCGACGGAGTTCCTCAGCATTGCCTATATGACAGTGAAAAGACTGTTGTCCTTCGCTGGGAAGCGGGCCAACCTGTCTTCAATCCATCCTACTCTGCCTTTATCACCCATTACCACTGTCGGCCTATAGCCTGTCAGCGAGGGCGGCCGGAAACGAAAGGGAAAATCGAGAAACCATTTCAATATATTGAAAATAACCTGCTGGCAGGTCGTAAGTTCCGGGATCTTGATGATCTAAAAGCCTGCGCCAGATGGTGGCTGCAGGAAAAATCAGATCTGCATGTTCACGATACCACTGGCAGACCACCTCTGGAACTGTTTCTGGAAAAGGAGCAGGATGCCCTGCAACCCCTGCCTCGTCATCCGTATGATTGTGCCGAGGTGTACTTACGAGTCTGCGATCTGGAGGGCTATATCGAGTTTGAGACCAACCGTTATCCGGTTCCTTATGAATATGTAGCCGATATCCTGACCTTGAAAGCGACCGAGCATGAAATCATAGTTTATTCGGCAGAGCTGGCCTTGCTGGTTCGCCATGGGCGACTACCAGCCGGAGCCGTGACAAAGCTTGACGGCAGCGGGATTCATAGCAGCCGTAAGATACGTTATAGCTTAGAGCCGGTACAGGATCAGTTTCTTGCGATAGGCGATCACAGCCGTGATTTCCTGGAAGGGCTAAAGCAGCAACATTCTAAGAATTGCGGTTTCCATGCCCGGTATATTCTACGACAAAAAGAGACATATCACGTGGACGACATTGATAAGGCCATGGCTCATGCTTGTCGTTATCATGCATACGACTGCAAGGCTATTGAACGAATTCTGTTGGCAAAGTCATCCCCTCGCACTTTGGAGGCAATGAGAAATGAAAAGGCAGCAGAGGAGTTACGTAATGCATTGCCGGAGATCAAGCAACGGCCATTGGCTGCATATGATTCATTACTGGAGAAATAAAAAAGATGGCCAGTGATCCATTAGAACAAATCAGGAAAAGCCTGAGCATCCTGAAAATGAAGACAATAGCAGATATACTTGACGATGAATTGGCAAGAGCCGCACAAGAGTCGACACCGGCCACGGAACTGCTGGAGAGGTTGTTTACCCGGGAGGCTGATGCTCTCATCCAAAGAAGAATTGAGAGGCGTATTAAACAGTCGAAACTGCCGGAAAGGAAACTGCTCGCCGACTTTGATTTTGCGTTTCAGAAGGGTTTGGACAAGGCACGAATTATGGAGATTGCAGGCCTTGATTTCGTGAAACGTAAACAGGGTCTCATTCTTGCCGGGAACTCTGGAACCGGCAAAAGCCATATTGCCAAGGCCATTTTGCTCATCGGCTGCATGAAAACATATAGCTGCCGTTACACAACAGCATCCGACATGCTCAGAGAACTTTTGGCAAGTCTTGCCGATGATACGCTTATGAAAAAGCTCAAGAGATATCTTTCTCCAGATATCCTGTTGATCGATGAGATAGGCTTTGACCGTCTTGAGCAGCAGGATGCGTA
The DNA here is from genome assembly GCA_001750925.1 of Desulfobulbaceae bacterium S3730MH12. GTDB lineage: Bacteria > Desulfobacterota > Desulfobulbia > Desulfobulbales > Desulfocapsaceae > Desulfomarina. The sequence goes on along the minus strand of MAXH01000308.1, from coordinate 133 downwards.
TAACGCCAACCTCTTCCACAAGGTTATTGATGGCAGATACTGTAAAAAAACAACGATGCTGACCACAAATATAGACTTTAAGGAGCTTGGTGATTACCTCGGAGATCCTGTCATTACTACCGCTATTGTTGAC
>MAXH01000307.1 GCA_001750925.1 Desulfobulbaceae bacterium S3730MH12 | reverse complement strand
GCAAATTTCTTGATTTTCAAACATTTTCATATTCAATTTTTATCATGCGAGATTCTCGCAAAGACTGATAAAAATCAAACACGAAAATGTTAAGAAAATACTACGAAATTTTCAGGATGACGCTCCAGAAACAACCCACAAACCCTCTTGCAAGTTCTTAACCGGACACTACTGAATCGTTATAGAAAAGTGAAGGCGTGGGGGGCTCTTTATAAAAAATGAGGGGCTTTTCGCGCTTTTTTTGTTTGCTTATTAAGTAACAGGAACGATAGTTAGAACGGAGTACACGGAGAGCAAAGAGAAAAAATTAGAGCAAGTGCAGAGGAATCAATATGATAATAAAAGAACTGAATGGTCATAAGCCGAAGATGGGTAAGGACTGTTTTTTTGCTGAGAATGCGGTCATTGTCGGAGAAGTGGAGATGGGAGATCAGTGCTCCATCTGGTACAATGCTGTAATTCGCGGGGATGTTCATTATATCAAGATGGGAAATAAGGTAAACATCCAGGATGGCGCAGTTGTCCATGCAACGTATAAAAAATCACCAACTAATATCGGCAACAACGTTTCGGTAGGGCATAACGCGATAGTACATGGCTGCACTATTCATGACAATGTGCTTGTCGGAATGGGGGCAATAGTGATGGATGACTGTATTGTTGAGAGCAATACCATTATCGCTGCAGGTGCTGTTGTTACCCAGGGAACACATGTGGAAGGAGGCAGTATTTATGCAGGGGTGCCCGCTAAAAAGGTAAAAGATATCAGCACTGAGCTTATTTCCGGCGAAATAGAAAGAATTGCCAATAATTATATTAAGTATTCCGGCTGGTATAAGTAGCGGGTTAATTCATTTTTCGTGGTTCAGATGAGCGAGCAGACTGTCAGCGGCAGCGGCGGGGGAGATGAGTCCAGCCGCAGTATCATGCTGGAGTTTCGGTAATATTTTGACCACATGGGGATTAGTATAAAACCATTGACGCAACCCTTCATCTAAAAGAAAGGACATCCAGTCAAGGGCTTGCCCCTTCCTCTTCTCAGCCATTTCTCCAGCTTCCGTCAATTTATTCTTGTGATCGAGAATAGTTTCCCATATCTTGTCGATTCCCTTATGCTCTGTTGAGCTGCAGGTGAGAACCGGGGGCGTCCAGTTGGCGCTGGTCGGCATGAGCATATGCAGAGCGGTCTGGTATTCCTTCTGGGCTATTTCCGCACGAATGATATTGTCACCGTCCGCCTTATTGATGACTATGGCGTCGGCAACCTCGAGAACTCCCTTTTTAATACCCTGCAGTTCATCTCCTGCACCGGCAATCATAAGAACAAGAAAAAAGTCCACCATTGAGGCAACAGTGGTTTCAGACTGACCCACACCGACTGTTTCTATTATCACCACATCATATCCTGCAGCTTCACAGACAAGCATAGTCTCCCTGGTTTTCCTGCCCACCCCTCCAAGAGTGCCGCTGGACGGTGAAGGCCGGATGAACGCCCTGTTATCTACAGCAAGCTTTTCCATCCGGGTTTTATCTCCCAGGATAGAGCCGCCGCTGCGAGTACTGCTGGGATCAATGGCAAGTACTGCAATCCTGTGCCCCATTTCCGTCAGCATAGTACCAAAGCTTTCGATATAGGTGCTCTTACCGGCCCCGGGTACACCTGTTATACCAAGCCGAACGCCTTTTCCGGTATATGGCAGCAGCTGGTTGACAATATTTTTTGCAAGTTTCTGATGGGCGGGGAGAGTGGACTCAATAAGGGTAATAGTTCGAGCCAGCAGTAAACGATCCTGACTGAGCACACCTTCTATATATTCCTGGGGATCTTTGAGCATTGTATGGTTTTAATAGAGGCCCGACAGCATACGAAGAAAATTGCTGCCGAACCCCTATTATCATTGAACTGGTTTATAAATATTTTTCTTCCAGCAAAGTCATAGTTTTTTCTGCTGAATCGGTAATGGGTGTACCTGGGCCGAAAACTAATTTTACACCTGCCTCATAGAGGAAATCATAATCTCCGGGAGGGATAACGCCGCCGGCAACTACTAAAATATCCTCACCACCAATTTTTCTAAGTTCTTCAATTAGAGAGGGAATAAGGGATTTATGCCCCGCAGCAAGGCTTGAGGCGCCAACAACATGTACATCGTTTTCAATGGCCATTTTGGCAGCCTCTTCAGGCGTCTGGAACATTGGGCTGATATCAACATCAAAACCAAAATCTGCGTAAGCACTGGCCACTACCTTAAAACCACGGTCATGTCCATCCTGGCCCATTTTAGAAACCAGCAGTCGGGGTCGTCTGCCCTGTTTTTCAAGAAATGTGGCTGTTCTTTTTTTAAGGGCCTGGATGATATCATCATTACCGCTGAACTCAGAAGAATAGACGCCGGAGATACATCTGGTTGTTGCGACAAACCTTCCAAATACACTTTCCATTGCATCTGATATTTCACCCACCGTGGCACGAGCACGGACGGCAGGAAGGGCAGCCTCAAGGAGGTTGTCACCGTTTTGGGCAGCAGCAGTAAGATCCGCCAATGCCTTTTCCACTACACCACTGTCACGAGCGGCTTTAATCTCTTTGAGTCTGGCGACCTGTTCATCTCTCACCGATGAAGGTACTTCCCGAACGTCAAAATCGATTTTTTCATCAGCCAGTTTATATTTATTTACTCCAACAATAACATCAAGCCCCTGGTCAATCCTGGCTTGTTTTCGGGCTGCGGATTCTTCAATTCGCATTTTAGGCATTCCGCTTTCAATTGCTTT
>MAXH01000306.1 GCA_001750925.1 Desulfobulbaceae bacterium S3730MH12 | reverse complement strand
GTTGAGGAAAATCTGATTATCTTCAATGTTTTCAATTGCAGTAATGGGTATGCTGACTTGCTTCTTATCCCATGGCAGTCCTTTTCTTATTACCAGATGAGTGATCTGCCAGGTGGAATGATCAACTATGAATTCATCCACCTCACCAATACGCCCGTCAATTGCCCTGACTTTGGCATGCAGGCTTATTGAGGTCTCACCAACATTCATCTGCTGTCTTTTGGCAGCAAAAACCTTTTTTTCTTTTACCACATGAGGCCATAATTCAGTAATTCTCGGGTCGTGGGCGTATCCGCTAACTGTCACCTGTGTAAAATCGTTTTCTTCAGCCATATCCAAAGCACGTACCTCGGACTTGGTAGCATTCAGCAATATCAATTCCGGTGTAGTGTCTTTTATCCACCGTGAAGGTACCAGATATTTTTTATCATGTGACTTCATATCCCTGACAACTAAATGGGTAACTTTCTTCTTTTTGGTATCGACAACTACAGATGTCAAACGACCGAGACGACCGTCACTGCAATGCGCTGCAGCTTTTAAAGGATATTTCATTTTAGTACTCCTCCCTAATATATGGGGTTTGATTTACATTTAAAAAAGCAGAGTGCAACTTTTTCAAGATAAATCAGGCAGCAATTGAGCTGCCGCCTTTATCGTCTGCCAGATGACAAGCCAGAAAATGATTCGGTATTACTTCACGGTATTCAGGTACCTGATCTGTACAGATATCTTGCGCTATTGGACAGCGGTTATGAAATACACAACCCCTGGGGAGATTTGTTGGACTTGGCACCTCTCCTTCAAGTATGATCCGCGTTCGATTCAGCTCCTGCTTTGGATCCGGTATCGGAACTGCTGACATCAAAGACTGGGTATAGGGATGCAGGGGATTATCAGAAAGATTTTTACAGCTTGTAAGTTCCATAATCTGACCCAGATACATAACCGCCACCCTGTGGGAAATATGCTGAACCATGCTCAAATCGTGGGCAATAAACAGATACGTTAATCCCAATTGTTCCTGCAGATCCTGAAAGAGATTGACAATTTGTGCCTGGATGGAAACATCCAGTGCGGAAATGGGTTCATCGCAGACTATAAATTCAGGATTCAGGGCCAATGCCTTGGCAATGTTGATGCGCTGCCGCTGCCCGCCGGAGAATTCATGGGGATAGCGAACGGCATGGTTTGGGTTAAGCCCTACAAGTTCAAGGAGTTCCATCACTCTATCCCGAATTTCTCTCGGGCTGCCGGTTTTGTTGACCACCATAGGTTCAGCAATTATTTTTGCTACCGAATGTCTGGGATTAAGGGAATCATACGAATCTTGAAAAATCATTTGCATCCGGGGTCGTAAATGACGTAATTCTTCATCCTTTAATGCTGTAATTTCAATATCCTCAAGAAACACTTTACCCGAGGTGGGTTTAAGCAAACTTAATATCGCCCTGCCCGTAGTTGATTTGCCACAACCACTTTCTCCTACTACTCCAAGGGTTTCGCCTTTCATAATATCAAAAGAAACATTATTAACCGCTTTAACCGCACCGACCTGCTTACTCCAGATAACCCCTTTAGTTATAGGAAAGTGTTTTTTTAAATTTTGAACCCGCACCATGATCTGATCTTCCGTGGTTCCGTCATGTTTTTGCGAACTTATATGCTCAGACATTTTCTTTTGGCCTCCCGTTTTCAACATCAAAAAAACAGCTTACGACATGATTTTCTCCTACCGATACCTGTTGCGGAATTTCTTCCCAGCAACGATCAAATGCATGGGGACATCTCCATGCAAACTGGCAATGGCGGGGTTCGTCCATCAGGTCAGGAGGAATGCCATCAATACTCGCAAGCCGGGAATCTCCATCTCCTTTTACGTTAGGGAGAGCATTCATCAGGCCAATGGTATATGGATGTTGAGGGTTTGAATAAAGATCCTGGGCATTGGCTATCTCCACCGGAGAACCCGCGTACATGACCAGTACCCGGTCAGCCATTCCTGCCACAACACCCAGATCATGGGTAATCCAGACCACTGCAATGTTGAACTCTTTTTGCAACTCTTTTGTCAGATCAACAATTTGTGCCTGTACAGTAACATCCAGAGCAGTTGTCGGTTCATCAGCAATCACAATTTTTGGGGTGCAGGCCATAGACACTGCAATCATCACCCTCTGACGCATACCACCTGAGAACTGGTGGGGAAAGTTGTCATACCGTTGTCGTGCACCGGGAATTCCCACCCGTTTAAGAAGTTCGATGGTTTTCTCTTTGGCCTTTGCATGGCTAAGCCCGAGATGCTCAATGATGGACTCGGATATCTGTCTCCCTATTGTCATGACCGGGTTCAGAGCACTTAAAGCATCCTGAAAAATAAAGCCGATTTTGCCCCCGCGGATTTTGGAAATACCTGACCGATTCAATTTAAGCAAATCGACCGGCTCCTCTTCATTGCCATAAAAATAGGCTTCACCATTTTCTATTTTGGCAGGTGGCATGGGTAGCAAATGAAGCAATGACAGCATACTGACACTCTTACCGCTGCCACTTTCACCAACAATGGCAAGAGTTTCTCCTTCCTCAAGATCAAAAGAGACATTATTTAGAGCATGTACCACACCATCGAATGTATAAAATTTGATTACCAGGTTTTTAACACTCAGAATTTTTGTCATTCTTTACTCCTTCACTGCCTGTAGCTATAATAGTAGACTAGCGTTTAGTCCTCCGTAAACGGGGGTCAAGAACGTCCCTCAGCCAATCTCCGAACAGATTCATCCCCAGGCCGGTAAAAACGATGGCAAGACCTGGAAAAGTTGCTATCCACGGATAAATTGTCAGGTATTGACGTCCTGTAGCCAGCATATTACCCCAACTTGGAGTACTGGGAGGAACGCTCAGTCCCAAAAATCCGAGACCTGCCTCGTAAAAAATCATGCCTGACATTTCGAAGGTGGCAATGGTTATTAAAGGACCCAGCAAATTTGGCAGAATATGGCTAAAGAGAATTCGGGTTCTAGTAGCGCCAATGCTGAGAGCAGATTCCACAAAACCGGATTCACGTAATCGCAGCACCTCACCTCGTGTAATCCTGGCAAAAATAGGGATGTTTGTAAATCCAAAAATCAGGATAACATTGAGCAGGCTCCGCCCTAGAATTGAGGCAATAAATACGACAAACACCAGGTACGGCAAGGCTAGAATCATGTTGACGCCTCCCATGATAAAGCTATCCACACGTCCGCCAACATAACCAGAGATGAGACCGATGATCATCCCCAGCGAGCCTGCTATCAGCACCCCGAAAAAACCGACAGTCAAGGATACCCGACTGCCGTAAATAATTCTGCTTAACATGTCCCGGCCAAGATTATCCGTACCTAAAACATGGGACATGTCTCCTTTCTCAGAATAGGCCGGTGGCTGTTTGGCTACCATCAAATCCTGTTTAAGTGGATCATAGGGTGCCAGCCATGGTGAAAATACCGCTGTTGCGGCAACTATTAAAAACATGGCCAGGCCGAGCATGCCGGCCTTATCACGATAAAGCAACCGCCAGACATAGACAAGTTTGGGCCATATACCGCGTTCTACTTCTTCATCAACCCGCGACCCAGTGGATTTTATTGTTGCTTCGTTACCCATAATTTTTATTCTCCATATCTGATTCTAGGGTCTGCCATTCCATAGGCAATATCAGCCGTCAAATTGAGTGAGACCACAACAAGACTGGTGAAAAATGCAATTGCCTGCACCAGGGCAAAATCCCTGTTGCCGATTGATTCAGCAAGAAGATTACCAAGCCCGGGCCAGGAGAATATAGTTTCAATATAGATGGAACCACTTAAAAGGTATCCGAATTGAACCCCGAGGATACTGATCAAAGGAATGGCGGCGTTGCGCAGGATATGTTTGATATAGACGCGCCGGTCAGCCAGTCCTTTGCTGTATGCCGTACGCACAAAATCTTCGTTCTTAATTTCCAGAACGGCTGATCGAGTGAACCGCACTAATTGCCCCATGGTAAACAATCCCAAGGCAAAAGCCGGAAGTATTACAGATTTGGTTGGCAGAGCAAGGCCCATAAACTGGTAGGTTTCCCTGCCAAAAGAAGGAAACCAACCAAGATTGACAGCAAAAATCATGATTAAAATCAGGGCCAGCCAAAAATTGGGGATGGTCTGGCCGATAAGCCCCGCTCCCCTGGCAAGCATATCCCATATACTGCCGGGATTAGCCCCCCCAAGCAGACCAAGTGGAATTCCGATAACCATGGCGAAGAGTAAAGCAATGGAGGCAAGCTCCACGGTGGCCGGCATTCGCTCAAGGATCAGTTCCATTGCGGGTTGGTTATGGCGCAGTGACATGCCGAAATCACCTTTTACGGCATTGCCTACAAAGTCGGCAAATTGTACCAGCACCGGGCGGTTAAACCCCAGTTCCTCACGTAACTCTTCAATTTGTTCAGGGGAGGCGCTACGCGATACCATCAGGGCAACAGGGTCACCGGTAAGTTGGAGCATAAAAAAAACAATGAACAGTACACCGACCAACATTATAAAGGATTGAATTAAACGGGAAAGAATATAGCGTTGCATATGATCCCACCTTTAGATTTTGGTAAATATTGTATCGGCGTCCACCTACTGAGATGAACGCTGATACAATTATTCGTTAACAATTATTCAATGGATGTTCCTTTAAGATAGTAATTTTCAGCAGCACGAGGTTTGTAATTCTTAACCTTGGGATTTGCTGCCTCAAATGTAGCCGGCTGATATAGATAAATAAACGGCGGGTTTTCCTTCATATATGCCTGAATCTCTACATACAGTTTTGCCCTGGCATCATCATCTATGGTTGTGCCGATTTTCTCAAGAAGAGCATCGATTTTAGGATCAGACCAGGCAGAATAACTGGCCTTCTTTCCCCCAAGGGCACCTTTTAAACGTGGCAGAGATTCTCCGGTAGCCTCGGACCAGCTGTCACCAAACAGTGGCGGCAATTCTTTTTTTGATTCCATATTCCAGTATTTGCCGGATTCCATAAGATCAAGGTTGGCCTTGATACCAACCGCTTCAAGATAACCCTGAATAGCTTCACATACCTGTTCAAAATTGGTGTAAGCTCCAATGGGAGCGGCAAAGTCAATTTCAAATCCATTTGGGAATCCTGCCTCAGCCAGCAATTTCTTTGCTTTCTCAGGATCATAGCCAAAGGGTTTATTGTTTTTATCAAAACCCCAGTTTTCTGATGTGATAAAACCGGCAATAGGCTTTCCATGTCCGTTAAGAAGGGCCTTAATGATCGCATCCACATCCACTGCATAGTTCATTGCCTGTCGCACCAGTGGATTTTCAGTAGGTTTGCCTTTACCTGAAGTCATGTTGTTAAAAGCGATGTAATAAACCCGATCCGCATGGTAAGTGATGAGTCTGACATTAGACGCACCTTTTAAGCTCGCTGCTTCTTCAGCGCTCAGCCGTGTTACAATATCAATTTCCCCTGTCTTAATAGCTGCGACCCGGGTGGCGGATTCTGGAATTGGGCGGAATATCAAGGTTTTAACCTTTGGCAACCCTGTCTGCCAATATTTTGGATTGGCTTCAAAGATTATCCTGTCACCTTTTTTCCACTTTTTGAATACAAACGGTCCGGTGCCCACAGGATGTTTCTGGAATCCATTTTCACCTACCTCTGCATGATATTTGGGTGGAACCATTGCCCAGTATTCAGAAAGCATTCTAAGCATCAGGGGATTGGGGCCTTTGGTGGAAATTTTTACGGTATATTCATCAATTTTCTCTACCGACTCTGCCATTGTCCATTTATCTTTCCACTGCATTTTCGTGCCAGTGCCCCGCTTCCATGAAAATACCACTGCATCGGCATTAAAGGGTTCACCATTATGAAAAACTACATCCTTGCGCAACTTAAAGGTGTATGCCGTGCCATCATCAGAAACTGTCCAGCTTTCAGCCAGTGCGGGAACCGATTTTCCTGATTCGTTGGTCCAGACCAGCGGGTCATATATCTGCCAACTGACATTGTGGGCATTACGCTCTGAACTCATGGGTAAGTCGATAGCATTGGGCATGGCACTTAGAGCCACTCGCAAGGTACCCTGGGGCGCCGCAGACAGGGCACATGGTAAGCTTAACAAAGCCAGCATGAACACTATTGAAGTTATTTTTAGCTTTTTCATCCTATTCCTCCTTTTTGATGATATTAGTCTCTATTACACAGATATATGCTGATAGAGATATTAAAATAGTTTTCGCCATCACATTGAAGACTCAAACTCTGCCAACAGATCTTTAATCGTTTCTTCAGCACCTGCCCGAAGTGCAACAGGTTTATGGTCGTCTAAAATTCGTTTTGCTTTTTCATATGCCATCTCAGTGAGATCTCGACCATTTGAGGATTGCAGCCATTGCTCTCGTGTTTTTCTGTCAAAGACGATTGCCTGGGACTGGCTTCTTGTATGCTCAAATGTATGCATATGGGTAAGATAACTGCCGCCGGGGCCGATCTCATCTATGAGGTTCAACACCATGGACTCATCATCAATCGTCCCTCCAATGATCATTTTATGGATATTTGTGATACATTCATGATCCATAATCAGTTTGGCATAATCAAAGGTCAGCCCGGTCTCCAGACCACCTGCACCAAAAATCATATTGGCCCCAGCAAGAGCCGAGGGTAATGCATTTAAAGCAAACTCATACCCTGCCTGGGAATCAGGCATTTTGGAATCACTTACACCTGAGCCGATGCGGCAGGGAACACCATAATATTGTGCCATTTTTACAATGGCTGTACCCACCATACTCCACTCAGGAGCTCCCACCGAAGTCAGACCTGTCTTCAGATCCATGATAGTACTGCAGGAACCAAAGGTAACATTGGATCCCTTTCTGACTATCTGGGCGAGAACCAGTCCGCTTAAATGTTCGGCAATGGTCTGGACAATAGTGCCGGCAAGTGTTACCGGGCCTGTTCCTCCGGAAAGAGCCATGGCCATGATATCCACATTCACTCCGGCTTCCAGTGCGGCAATAAGAGTTTCACAAAATTGTGAAACCAGGGTCAAAGGACTTGTAACACAACATGAACATGTACAGATGGGTCGTTCACGCAATTGATCCATCCCTCCCATGGCTGCAGCAGCCATTTTCACCATGGTTTCCACGCTCTTTCTGTCCACCATGCCGATGGTAATATGCTTGCTGTTGTTTGTAAGCAAAGATTCAAAATTGTGAACAGCCTGGGACACCGCCGGTTTATCGCCGGGACAAACCGTCCGCTGACACCATGCAAGTCCGTCCAGAGCATCCACAAGGCGGTATATATTATCGCAATCTTTCTTAACTGAATTACGACACTCCCTGGTGTCAGGATCAATGACATTGACCTGCTCGCCAAAGGTCGAAAAACCCACGTGACCCTTTTGCATATAAAAATCTTTTGCAGGATCACGGCCATAATAGGTTACACTTTTTGCAACACTTCTGATGGATTCTGTAACCAGCCATTCAGGGATTTTGACCAGCCAGTTTAGACCCTTTCTTTTTACCAGGGCTCCAGCACTGCTGAAACGTTCAGCAGCCTCTTCATGTTCAACAAGTACTCCAGTGTGTTTTAAAATATGACAGGCTCCATGATGAATAGTGTCCAGTTCATCCACAGAAAAAACATTTAATCCCATCCCCTTAACCGAGGTTAAACCACTTCTGCTTCTAATCATTTTTTATCTCATTTCAGTTGGTGATTTTAAAATTACCTTCGTACGGCCAGGCTTTCCGGATCATAGAGTACATCAGGAGCAATCTGTGCCGGTATCATTTCCCCAAATACTTCCACCATAAGTCTGGTTTCATTTTCAGTTAAGTCTGCCGGTAGATATACGTAACCTATATTTTTTTTAATTGAATGCCCGTATCCTGCACTTCTCAGGCGTGAAATAATTTTACCATCGAGAGCGACTGCTTCGCCACCATATAATGTCAAATATTCCTCGTCGCCAATTGTCAGGGTATAGATATGTTGCTTCAGTCCCCGTTCCTGCTGAGAGGCAAGGGCTTTTTTACCAATGAAATCACCGCCCTTAACCATCTTCACACAATGGTTCAATTTTGCCTCAAGTGGAGTTTCCAGCGTGGTTATGTCGCTGGCCAGGGCCAGGAAGCCTTTTTCCAGTCGAAGGGAATCTATAGTCTTAAATCCGCATGGCTTGATGTCATAATCCTGGCCGGCAGACCATAGTTTGTCCCAGACAAAAATGGCTTGTTTTCTGGGGATATATAACTCCCAACCCAATTCGCCCACATAAGTGACGCGCTGAGCAAAAACAGGTATTGAGCCAACCGCTATATTTTGAAAAGACATATAAGGAAAGGATGAGTGGGATATATCAGCATTTGTGACCTTTTGCATGACGTCACGTGCCTTTGGTCCCCACAGCCCTATTACAGCGTAATCTTCAGTCACATCTTTAATTTCAACAGGGAGATCATCCTCCTGCTGATTTAATTGAATCCATCCCATATCAGAGTCAATTAAAGCCGAACCTGTAATGATCCTGAAATAATCGGCATCAAGACGGGCTATCATTACATCCCCGACAATACCACCCTGGTCATTGAGGAACTGAGTATAAATAACAGTGCCGGTGGGACGGTCTATGTTGTTATCTGTAAGCCGTTGAATAAGTGACAATGCACCCGGCCCTTTGATTTCAATTTTTCCAAAGGCACTCATGTCAAAAAGACCGACTTTATTTCGGACAGCGTCTGATTCTGCAGCAACGTTTTCAAAAAATGATGGCTTAACCCAGCCCCCCCATTTACGTTGCTCTTCGCCCGCTCTTCGCCAGGGCTTTTGAGGCTCAAAATAGTTTGCACGTTCCCAGCCATTTTTTGTTCCAAAAACTGCGCCTAAATCCTGAAGACGATGATGAAACGGACTCATTCGAACAGGACGCATGGATACGTCCTCATCATGGGGGTACCTTGTGCGATAATAATATCTATAACATTCTTTGGCACATTCGGCGGCATATTGTGGTTGATTATGATGCTTGCTGAAGCGCCAGGCTCTGTATGAAAAAACATCCCATTCCGTTTGACCCTCAGTGATCCATTCAGCAATGGTTTTTCCGATACCGGCACCACCGCCAAAGCCCTGCATATTAGATACCGCCGCCATCCAAAATCCTTTCAGGCCCGGCCAGGGTCCAAGCAACGGACCACCATCAGGTGTAAAAGCATCCGGATGAGCTACCAGACGACTCATACCAGCATCACCGAGAAATGGAAATCGTTTCATTGCATCTTCAAGCATGGGAGCAAACAGATCCAAATCATCGGGAACTTCGGAAGATCCATGATCCCAGGGAACGCCATCTATCCATATAGTGCGAGGATACCTCTCCCAGCCGCCAATCAGATAGCTGCCACCTTCCGGCCGCCCATAGACAAGATAATCATAGTCACGGAAAGTCGGACTATCAGCCGGGATCTCGCTGCCTGCGACCGCCTCCATTGCAATATGTTGATGTACAACAGGAGTACATGGGACAGTGACACCTGCCATTGCCGCAATTTGCGCTGACCAGATACCTGCGGCATTCACTATGATTTCACATTCAATATCACCCTTATCTGTAAGAACTTTACGGACCTCACCCGTGGAGGATAATTCCATACCGGTTACACGGGTGTTTATTAAAATTTTTGCGCCAAGATTAGTGGCTGCCTTGGCAACTGCATGGGTGGTGATGTGGGGATCGATATGACCATCCCCGGGTATATGAAAGGCACCGTAAAGGCGGTCATCAGATGCCCAGGGCAACAAGTCCACGGTCTCTTTTGCAGAGATAATACCAACGTCAAGACCAATACCTCTGGCGCGGCTCACATTGCGTTGAAATGTTTTTAACATTTCCGGACTTGATGCAATATTTACACTTCCCACTTCACTGAAGGCATTAAGACTTTTATATAGCTCTGTGCTGTATTGACGCATCCGCATAATGGTCTGCGAAGTATTAAACTGGGTCAACATGCCTGCCGCCTGGCAGGTGGCACCTGAAGTCAGCTCTCCCTTTTCCACCAGGACAACATCCTTGACCCCGGCTTTGGCAAGGTGGTACAAAACGCAGCATCCTGTAATCCCCCCGCCAACAACAACGATTTTTGCTTGATTTTGCACCGTTGGATCTCCTTATAAGTTGATTATTACTGCACCATTATTTTTAGCGTATTAAGCCACAAGAACCTTGATGTCCAATGCTTCAAGATCATTATAAAAATCCTGGGACATTTTAAGGTTTGTGATCAAAATATCTATCTCTTTTGATTTTGCGATTTCCATCGCAGCCACCAGTCCAAACTTGGTATGGTCGGACATAATAATTACCTGTCCTGTGGTATGACGAATCATAGCTCGATCAATTGCTGCAATATCCTGGTTGGCTGTCGTTAAACCTGCCCGCAAGCTGAATCCATCCGCTCCTAAAAAAACTTTGTTGGCGTTTATACGTTCTATCAGCTCAATGGTGAAATTTCCGGCAGTAGACAGGGTTGCTGAATTAAAAACACCCCCAAGAAGAATCAGCTCAATTGAGGTTGTCATGCTGTCAATCTCAGCTGAAATACCGTGATTGTTAGTGAAAACCGTAAAGGGCATATCAGGTTCCACATGATTTAATAACAGAGACGCCGTTGTCCCTTCACCGATAAACACCACATCATTGGGCTCAATAAGCTTAGCTGCTCTTTGTGTAATACGTTTTTTTTCTTCGAAATTACCTTCTACACTGTTGATATATTTAAACTTATCCCTCACTCGTTCATGGCGGAAAACAGCACCACCGTGGGTTCGTTTCACCATACCCTGACGTTCAAGTGCCCCTAAATCTCTTCGGATAGTCATTTCAGACACCTCCAGAAGATCACTCAGTTCAGAACATCTAGCAGTATAATTTTCTTTTATTATATCAAGTATTAATTGTTGTCGTTTGGCAGGTAATACACCATTCGTAGCTTCCATATTTTCCACTTGCTGCTTATGCGAAAAATTCAACTTCAAATTTCATTTTTATAACATTGCGGCTGGTATTAAATAATATTTATAAGAAACGTTTGATAATGTTGTCAACTGTTTATTTTACAAAAAAACCAAACAAGGCTTTATTTTTGCGCAAAAAACCACATTACCATTTGATTTTAATACCTTTTTTTAATGATTACATAATAAATATTATGTTGATTTATTATGTGTTTTCGCTAAATTACCCTGTAAGGGTAAACACAAACAAAATCGCTCATGCCAGATAATTCTGGAAAAGTGACAACAACATCTGTGGCTATTGGCAAGCCAAGTGCCTGGGCCAGATAATAATGTGTCTGCATACTTTCACAGTCCACAGACTGTTTTCCTGTCAGAATAAGTTCGGCACCGCCATCCTGTTCAATGGCTTTTTTAAGGACTGCAACAGTTGTTCATGGTATCAACTATTAATTCATCTATTTTGATATGAATCCCTCTGTCAGCACCCATGGCTAGGGCCAAAATATTTTCTCTCTTCAGGAGATGATAACACTGTATGACTTGACCAACACCTATTTTGAAGGGAATTGCCGTGGCAATAGTTTCGCCAAACGTGGCCATTTCAAGGAGAAACGGTCAGATTGTCCACTCGTTACATTGGGCTTGGTGCCTGACAGCAGTGGTTTTCCTATGCGCAGCCATGTTTACGAAGGTAATGTAAGTGAGCCTGCAACGTTGTCAGAGATGATCCATGATCTTCAATCCTCTGGTATATCCGCAGACCAGAAACCTACTGTGGTCATGGATGCTGGTATAGCTACACAGGACAATATTGATTGGCTGAATGATCACCACTATCCCTATGTAGTTGTAAGCAGGAAAAAACATCGTGAGTTGGATGAATCCGAATCAACTATTGTCAAACAGGACGGGGAGTGTACTATAAAGGTTCAAAAAGTTATTGATGATGAGACCGGGGAGACACTTTTATACTGCCATTCCAGCCAAAGGGAAAAGAAGGAACGGGCTATTGGTAACCTTTTTTCAAGACGATTTGAAGATGCCCTGCAATACCTGGCTGATGGTCTAACTATTAAAAGACGACTAAAAAAATATGATAAGGTGATTGAGAAAATTGGTCGTCTCAAGCAGCAGTTTTCCAAAGCAGCGAAACTGTTTATCGTAACAGTAGAGAAAGATGAGAAGAGCGGTAATGCTGGCAAGGTGGTTAAAACGACTATGGCTGTAGAATGAAAGATGTAGTGCCATACTGCGACAATTGAACAGCTCAATTAGCTGTAAATGCACAGTATTTTATTCTTGCTTCGCAAAGTTGGGCTAGGCCACTACACCTTGTCTCAGCTCAAAAAAATCCAAAAACACCGCTCCCTGATTGGAGATGTGCACGGTCTTGGACTCTTTTTAGGTGTTGAGCTTGTTAAAGACAGAATCACAAAAAAACGAGCCATAAATGAAGCTGAGGCTGTTTTGTATACCGCGCTTCTCCAAAGGATTGAGTTTCAAAATCACCTTGGGTAATATTCTTACCCCGACACCACCGCTTATCATTACAAAACAGGAAATGGAACAGGCATTCAAAATCCTTGATGAAGCATCAGGGAGTTAGAAGGGAGGGGGCTTTTACAAAGAGAATAACCTTGGACTCCCCTTTCAAAGATAAATCCTTTGATTACTCATCTCATCCTTTTTTGGGCAGTGCATGAACCGATTTAGGTACCGTAAATTTAATCTTATCACCGCGCTTGAATTTAATGGAATCTTTGGGATTATATTGATCTATAAGAATTTCCCGGTCTCCACATCTGATTGTATATTTAACAAGATTACCGGCATACATGGAATCCTGGATTTCACCAGTGAGCATATTGGGCAGATCTTCAGAATCTGAAGAGAAAATCATCACAGTTTCAGGCCGAATGACCAGGTAGATTTCATCTGCAACCGCAAGGTCTTTATTATTAGTTCTATTTAATGATACATTTCCATGTTCAGTGGACACCGAGTACAATTCTGAGTCCTGATCAAAACTCTCAATTTTGCCCTCAAGAAAATTGACATACCCCACAAACTCTGCAATAAACTTATTCTTCGGTGTTTCATAAATATCAGTTGGGGTGCCAATCTGCTGGATTATTCCGTCATTGAGAACAAGAATCCTGTCTGAAATGGACATGGCCTCATACTGATCATGGGTCACGAATATCGTGGTGATACCGATACGCTCCTGAATACTTCTGATCTCTTCACGCATAACCACACGGAGATTGGCATCAAGATTTGACAAGGGTTCATCAAGGAGAAGTACTTTTGGTTCCAGTGCCAGAGACCGTGCCAGAGCCACGCGCTGCTGCTGGCCACCACTGATTCGCTCAATGGTTCGTTCACCCAGACCATCCATATGGACCAGGGCAAGCAGTTCGTCAACACGGTCATCAATTTTAGCCTTGGGCATTTTTTGCAACTTAAGTCCAAAACCGATGTTTTTTCTCACATTCATGTGTGGAAAAAGGGCATAACTCTGGAACACCATTTTTGTGTCCCTCATATTTGGTGGAAGTGCGCCTATATCTTCACCGTCCAGAATAACCTGGCCCGATGAAATAGCCGTGAAGCCTCCGATAATTCTTAAAAGCGTTGTTTTGCCACAGCCACTTGGCCCAACAAACGTTAATAATTCCCCTTTGGGTACTGAAGCTGATATGTTTTTTAATACTTCGACATCTCCAAAACTTTTACTGACATCTACGAGTTCCAGCATTGGTTTTTCTTTGTTACTCATTACTCTACACTCCTTCTATTTTTTCTCTGACTTCAGTCCAGTTTTTTTAGCGAGCAGCTTCAGAGATGCAAGACAGACAAGAACTATAAATATCATTTTAACGGTTGCAGCCGATGCCAGTCCGAGTTCCCCTAACTGAGCGGTGAGATATATATAAACAGCTGCCAGGTCAAATCCAGGTGTTACCAGGAAGATAACAGAACTTAATGACATCATGGTTGTCATGAAAGTATAAATAAATCCCGCTACAAAGGCCGAGAACATAATTGGAAGAATCACCTTTATAAAGACGGTAATAAAGTCCGCACCAAGATCAGCAGAGGCCTCCTCAATTTCAATACTGATTTGATGCAGTTTACTGATACCCGCCTCAACCCCAACTGCGAGAAATCTGAAGGCACAGTTGAGTATAAGAATCCAGATGGTTCCTGCAAGAAGAAACGGAGGCTTATTAAACGCCATAATATATCCAACACCGATCACTGTTCCGGGCAATGCAAATCCGGATAAAGCCATCATTTCCATTACATGCCTGCCCTTAAACTTGCCTCTCATGATGACATAGGCTAGAAGGGTCCCAACAATAGCACCAAAAAGTCCGGCCATAAGAGATAATTTAACGCTGTTGTAAATGGCCTCATTGGACTGCATGTTGAGCATATGGTCCCAGACAAAAGTATTGTCTACGCCGACTATTTTTACAAAAGCCCCTATAAAAATTACTGCAAAACAGAGTACAACCATGATTACCACAGGAGTAATAACAGCTAACAAAAAAGTCTTGATCACTGGTGTTATCTCTTTCGGATCTACGGCTGTCGGTTTGCCGACTATTGTAGTGTATCCCTTGCCTTTTAAAATATAATTGTGAAGAACAAAAATAATGAGACACGGCACCATCAACACCACTGAAAGTACAGATGCCATGTTGAAATCACCCTCTCCTGTGATCATCAGATAGGTATCCGGAGCCAGAAAAGGGATTCGACCCCCCAAGATTGCAGGATTACCAAACTCTGCAATGGTCATAACAAAAACCAAAAGAGCGGCTTTGAGTATGCCGGGAGATGCCAGGGGAATGGTAATGCTACGAATAATTTGCATTTCGGATGCACCCATATCCGAGGCACTCTCTTCAAGGGATGGATTTTGGGAATTCAACACATTTTCTATCATCATAAAAGATAGAGGAAGAAATGCCAGAGCCTGCGCAGCGATCACACCTGTCCAGCTATAGATATTAAAATCCAGACCAAAAAAATTGTTTATCATTCCGTTTCTGCCAAAAAGGGTGATCAGAGAAATCGAAAAGATATAAGGCGGGGCGCACAACGGCATCAAGGCACATATCTTTAGAGGCGTTCGGAGCCACATTGGCCCCCTGGTCGTCATATAGGCAAAACAAAAACCGACAACCACCAGAATGAACATCGTTGAAAGCCCTAATATCATGGTGTTGAGAAACGACCAGTAATAGTAGTTGTAAGTAAAAAATTCCTGATAAAAGGTTGTTGTAAAACCATCATCTCCCCAGAAACTTTTGAGAAAAACCATGACCAGGGGAAAAACCAGAAAGATAGCAAGAAGCACAAACAGGCCACCTGCAAATATGTTGACTAAATGTGTATTGATAAATATTCTTATTTTGTACCACATACTCCACGGAGTATTGCCTATCGCTGCTTCTGCCATCTTCTGATTCCTTATTTTAATTATTCCAATCTGATTGTAACAAACCCCACCCAATCAGATCGGAACCTTTTAAAATTCTGGGATAATTTCTACGGTATTTAAAAGTTACTGCTTTGCCGCAGCCTTTTTCTCCTTTTCATCACCCACTTTTTTTGCCTTGGCGGTCTCTTTCATGAGAAACTTGCTTTTCCACTGCTTAACAATAGTCCTCTTGTTTTTAACTGCCCATGCATGGTCAAGCTTAATAAAGGTAGGTTGAACCTCTCCGTACAGAGCACTGACAGAGCCGGCACGAGGTGGAATATAGCCCATGGAACCGAGGAATTTACTTATCTCTTCAGAACCCAGATAATCCATTACTTTTTTAGCCAGTTCCAGTTTTTTGGTTCCCTTTAAAATAGTACAGTAATTACCTTCATATCCAATACCTTCCACAGGGACAGTCCATTGCAGAGGGTATCCGTCTTTAATCCGTTTCAAGACATTCTCGTCTGCACCAATACCCAGTAGATATTCTCCCCTGCCTACAAGTTCGGTGGGTGCATTACCGCTTTTTGTATAAAACGCTACATTTTCATCTAGTTTTTCGAGATATTCCCAACCAGCTTTCTCACCGTAGAGCTGTAAAAAAGAATAGTTGATCATATAAGCGGTTCCGGATGTTCTTGGTGAAGGAATAACAATCTGGCCCTTCCATTTCGGATCCAGAAGCTCCTGATAGCTTTTAGGTACGTCATAACCCATTTCTGCCAGTTTATCTTTATTGCTTAAAAGAAGAAACGAGAATGTTCCGAGGGCATAGTATGAACCGTCTTTTGATTTAAAAGCTTCATCAATCCCATCCCAGCCCGGAGACTGATACTTTTCATAGTATCCTTTTTTTGCACCGTTTATGGCCTCTGAAGCACCAAATGACAACACCATATCAGCATTAAATCTTGGGGATTCAGTTTGCAGTCTGGCCCATATTTCTCCCCAGGACAGGGTGATATTCTTTACCTCAATACCGAGTTTATCCTGAATTTGTTTTGCCAGAGCCTCATTGACTTCCCGTGAAAATCCCATATACGCACTGATGGAATCTCCCGCCGAGACAGTGGTAATTGAAGTAGTTAATGTCAGTAGAACTGCTATCAGACCAGTGGAAAAAACTTTGCATTTCATCATATTTCTCCTTAATAAAAAAATAATTCTCCTGGAATACTTAATACCAGGCACAAGTCACTTCCAAATAACGCAATTTTTTGTCTGTTCACCCCCCTTTTATCAGAGAAATCTTAATATGTTAAAGAGTTAAACAATTAATGATTCACCCCGTATTTTAGTGATTCGTTAAGCAGATATAGAATAATGCCAACAATAAAAAGAAGTCAAACTAATTAATATTATGGTTTATATGACAACTGGTTATGATAAATTGTTGTCTTGACACCAATGAAATAATAATGAAATACTAAGTTTGATAGTTCCGTAACATGAAATTAAGAGCGTGGAAGAAAGAGCATTCTCGGACAGGCACTAGATAATTTACTGAAAAAGAAAGCAGCAGGAATCAGGAACTAATTATGGAAAAATTACACAGGTCAGAAGGTGATATCAATCTTTCTCCTCTCAGAGAAAAATGGCAGAAAGAAAACCTTGATGATGCAACATTGTCGCTTTTAGAAGAAGATTCCCGCTATTTTATAAAGCAGTCTCTCTCCACTCCCTGTCTCAATGGCATGAAAACATGTGATGGTATTTATATTGAAGATTTGCAGGGTCGTCGGTATATGGATTTTCATGGCAATAACGTCCATCAGGTCGGTTTTGCCAACCAGGAAGTAATTACAGCCGTAAAGAACCAGCTTGATGAGTTAGCCTTTTGTACCAGGCGTTATACAAACCGTGTCGCCGTGGATTTGGCTAAAAAACTGGTACAAATCGCTCCAGACGATTTTGCAAAAGTTCTCCTGTGCCCGGGCGGCACAGGTGCAATAGGCATGGCTCTGAAGCTTGCCAGGATTGCAACCGGACGACATAAAACCATTTCCATGTGGGATAGCTTCCATGGGGCATCGCTTGATGCCATCTCCATAGGAGGGGAAGCCATATTCCGCCAGAACATGGGTCCCATGATGCCCGGCACCGAACATGCGCCTCCCCCTGATGAATACCGGTGTATTTTAGGTTGTGCTGACAGAGGTGGATGCGATATGACCTGCGCCAGGTATATTGAATATATGTTAGAAAAAGAGGGTGATATTGCTGCCGTTATTGCAGAACCCATCCGTTCCACCCCCTATATACCAAAGCCGGAATACTGGCAGATCATCCGTAAAGCCTGCGACAAACACGGTGCTCTGCTCATTTTTGACGAAGTCCCCCATTGTCTCGGTCGGACCGGCAAAATGTTTACCTTTCAAAATTT
>MAXH01000305.1 GCA_001750925.1 Desulfobulbaceae bacterium S3730MH12 | reverse complement strand
ATTATCGATGGTCAACCGGTCTGGGTAATGAAAAAAGATGATTTTCTTGAAATTGAAACAGCTGAACATTCACTGCAGCTTATCGTCTCATCTACAAGGGATTATTTCACCATTCTGCGCAATAAACTTCACTGGGGATTTCAGGAAAAAGATTAAGCATCTCACAAAAACGGTATTCATTTTTTCTTTTTTATCCCATACTTCTTCATTTTGTACTGAAGTAAACTCTTGGTAATACCAAGTTGTTCAGCTGCTCTTGCCTGAACATTTTCCGTATCGGCAAGGGCCCTGGTCAACATTTTCTCTTCAATAGTATAGAGCACATCATTCAACCCGGCATTTTCCGGAATCAGTTGATTCAGATCCATCTCCTGTCCCCAGGATGACTTTTTATTATCATATCTAGTGTCAGGTTGCACATCTTCCGCTTCAATCACACTATCACTGCAGAGAATAGCAGCCCGCTCTATTGTGTTTTCCAGCTCCCTGATATTCCCTTCCCAGGGAAGTTTCATAAGCAGCCGAAAAGCATCTGCAGAAAGCCGCAATTGTGGTTTTTTTAAAATGGTTGTAAATTTATCAATAAAATATTCGACCAGAAGCTTCATATCATCCATACGTTCTCTTAATGCAGGAAGATTCACCGGGATAACATTGAGCCTGTAAAACAGATCCTCTCTGAACCTGCCGGCAGCGACCTCTTCACGTAAATCACGATTAGAAGCACTGAGTATTCTCACATCCACTTCATGGGTTTTCCCACCGCCCACTCTTTCAAATTTCCTCTCCTGAAGAACCCGAAGCAATTTAGACTGGAGAGACAAGGGTATTTCACCTATTTCATCCAGAAAAATTGTACCGTTGTGGGCCAATTCAAACCTTCCTTTCCGCATAGCCACCGCCCCGGTAAATGCACCTTTTTCGTGTCCAAACAACTCACTTTCTAGAAGTCCCTCTGAAAGTGCAGCACAATTCACAGCAATAAATGGCTTCGCTTCTCTCGGACTGTGCATATGAATTGCTTTGGCAACCAACTCTTTACCAGTTCCACTTTCACCGGTAATAAGCACCGAGGCATGGGTGGGAGACACTTTTTCAATAAGTTCATAAACCTGTAACATTTTAGGGGTTTTCCCTACCATACCACTAAATCCTGTTTTACCTCTTATTTCATCGCGTAAACGGGTATTCTCACGAATGAGGGCATAGTGTTGGGCCGCTTTACGTAAGCTGACAATAAGTTCATCATTGGAAAAAGGTTTTGCCAGATAACTGAATGCACCGGCCTGCATTGCTTCAACAGCTTTATCCACTTCTGCATAGGCGGTAATAACAATTACAGGAAGATCCGAAAGCTTTTCTTTAATCTGCAGCATAAACTGTATGCCGTTCATACCCGGCATCTGCATATCTGTAATTACAATATCCAGATCAACATCATTTACTATTTTTATGCCCTGTTCTCCATCGGGGGCAGTAAAGACTTCAAAACCTTCATCTTGAAGCAGCTCCGACAAAACTACGAGATAATTTGGTTCATCATCTACAATAAGGATCGAATATTCATTCATATTTAAACACCTTAACCCGAAGAAATCGGTACTTTTTGAAATGCTTGGATAAGCAATTTATGATGGCGTCGTAAAAAGTCTCCCGCGCCATCACTCACGCGTAGGCGGGAATCCAGAAAGTATTGAAATAACTAGATTCCCGCCTACGCGGGAATGACGGGATAACGAAGAATTCGACTTTTTACGACGTCATCAATTTATAAATCATAATATTTTTACTCGCCTGGCGACAGTTGTGGCACGCGCTTTCATATCCTCCAGGAGATCATAAGGAACTGTGACATTTTTTCCACCCGCCAGGGTTGTCCCGGGCCTGACATCACCATGATAATCACTGCCGCCGGTCATCACCAGACCATATTCATCAACATAGCGCATCAGAGCAGCTCTTGTTTTTTTCGAATGAGTGGGATAATACACTTCAATCCCGTCAAGGCCGATTCCGGTCATCTCTCTGATTGCAGTATGTAAATCCATACCCGTCCTTTGTAATTGCAAAGGATGTGCAAGAACCCCTATTCCACCAGCCTGCCGAATCATGTTGAACACCTCCCCAGCAGTATAAACAAACCGGGGAACATACGCCTCAGCGCCCTGTCGTAAAAACCGCAGAAATGCTTCATCAATGGATTTTACAATACCCTTTTTTAAAAGCAGCCTGGCGATATGGGGCCTGCCTGTCTGGCCCATTTGTGAAATAGCACTAAGTTCTCTGTTTGATATAAATATACCTGTTTTTTTTAACAGGAAAAGAATTTCTTCATTTCTCTCATTTCTTGCATCCTGCACCCTTTGTAATAACTTTTTCAGCCTAGAATTATCTGCATCAAAGAGATACCCCAGGATATGGATAGTGATTCCTGAAAATTCAGCTCCCACTTCAATCCCCGAGATAAACTCCAACTTGCCGTCATTGCATAAACCAGCAGCCTCGACCACACCATCAACAGTGTCATGATCGGTTATCGCTATAGCTTTCAACCCCTTCCGTTTTGCAAAATCAATTAACTCCTTCGGACTCATCGTCCCATCGGAATATGTTGAGTGTATATGTAAGTCTATGGACATATTTTCCTTTACTTTTTTTGATTCCATCCGATAAGTTCATATGGGCTCATGTACTCCACGAAAGAAAAAGGAGTCGGAGAACTGTTGCCAAAACAATACGCTACTCTATTTTGCGCCGGAGGATTTCCATGCACTTTTTGCCGATACTTATCTGTGCAGCATTGCTGTTAAACAGCTGTACAAGCGGTATCCCAGAACCCGTCAGCTTCCCATACTCACAACAACAGAAAATGCAGGCATCACACCATTGGCAGGTGCTTGCGCTGGATCTGGCAGGTAGAATCAATAATGAACTGATTTTGACGGACAATATTGAAACTGCCGTCTATGTTAACCCAACCTGCGGGGATGAATCAAAGCCATGCAAACCACACCAGGCAAGCACTTTTAATAAGGCATTCCGTGATCTCCTTATCACCAATCTGGTTGACTACGGTATTCCGACACATAAACAATTTAAGGAAGATGCCATCGAAATAGAGTATAAAGTTCAGATTGTACACCATATTACTCAACGGGTTCGTACTCTCCAGCCCGGACTACTGACCGCAATATCAGCCGCAATAGTCGTTCTGCGCGATGCTCCGACAGAGTTACTGATTCTTGTCGCCGGAGTGGCCGCTGATCTGGCTAACACAAGTCTCACCCTGAATGGACATTATGAAGTAATAATTACCACATCGATAATAGATAACGACAAATATCTCTTTAGAGCATCAGATATCTACTATATAAACGACAAAGATTTCTGGCAGTACCAAGACACAACAGAGCAAATAAAAACAATAGAACTCTCTACAAGGTATGGCAAATTTGAAACTCCTCCTGTTCCGTTAAAAGAGATAAGGATTCAAGATTCAGCCCCCGGAAACACCCCGGCCAAATTTAATAGAAAAACGGATATTTAAAGGATCATTAAGAAATGAAAATGATGCAAAGATTACCTTTTCTTCTTCT
>MAXH01000304.1 GCA_001750925.1 Desulfobulbaceae bacterium S3730MH12 | reverse complement strand
TTAATTTACCAGGGAAATGTAATATGAAAAGTTATCTGCATGTGTATACAGGAGCAGGAAAAGGAAAAACAACTGCAGCATTGGGTCTTACCATACGAGCTGCAGGTGCCGGTCACAAAGTATTTCTGGCCCAGTTCATCAAAGGTGGCCGTTATAGTGAACTAAACGCATTGAAAAGATTTGATGATCTGGTTACCGTTGAACAGTTTGGTCGTGGTCGTTTTATGGATGGAAAGCCTTCCGAATCTGATATCATAGCTGCACGTAATGGCCTGAAAAAGATGAAAGCCATTCTCTCATCAGGTGATTATAAAGTTGTTATCCTGGATGAGGCTAATATTGCCCTGTATTACAACCTCTTTACAGTTAAGGAAATCATTGATCTTATCGATTGCAGGTCTAAAAACACAGAACTTGTAATTACCGGCAGGCATGCCCCTCCTGAAGTTTTGGAAAGGGCCGATCTTATAACAGAAATGAAAGCTGTAAAGCACTATTACAAAGAGGGCGTCAAGGCAAGAGTTGGTATAGAAAAATGATGCTACAAGGCGAACAAAACTCCCCCCAACTCGCTTCAATGGCATAGATCGTCCCAGCTGAGAGAGGAAAGTGTTAAGCAGGGTCAATATCAGAAACCTCCTGCAAATTTGTGAGGATATACATAAAAAGATGGCAAAAATAATATTAGCAACAGGCGGTTCACGCAGTGGTAAAAGTGGATACACCCAGAATATAGCTGAGTCCCTCCCTGGGAAACGAGCCTTTGTCGCTACCTGTCCGGCGCCATCCGAAGAAGACCCAGAAATGCTGGAAAGGGTTGTTCGACACCAGCAAGACAGATTCGGAGCAGACTGGGATACTATTGAGGAAGAACTTGACCTGCAGAGAGTATTAAGAGAATATACGGACGTGAACATTCTGCTGATTGACTGCCTGACCCTGTGGATCAGCAACCTTATCCATCAGAATCCTGATATCAGTGAGGATGAGTTAACTGCGATTTGCCGGGAATTGATACAACTCAGCAAACAACGCGGGGGGACAGTAATTTTTGTCACAAATGAGGTGGGCTGTGGAATCGTGCCGGCGAATAGTATTGCCAGAAAATTCAGAGATTTATCCGGCCGCTGCAATCAGGCAATAGCCAAGGGTGCTGATGAAGTTATCTTCTTCTCCTGCGGACTACCCCTTTTTCTTAAAAAATGAGGGCATTAGTGGCAATACAAGCTACCCTTAGTTTTTAAGCTCCCAACGCCTGGTGATTTCAGCAGCAAGCTCCTCTTGGCCTGGAATTAAAGATTCATACATCAGGTCGCCTTCAAGCGCTATTGTAGGAAGGCATTTACCCTTCAGCTCGAGAAAGCGCTTGTTGCCCTCAAGGGTCCGCATATCCCACTCGCGAACATCGATATACTGCTGAATTTCTTTCGGTAGATCCTGTACCGATTTTGCCATATAGACACAGGCAAGTCATTGCCGGAAGTCGGTTAACAGCACATCGACCATAACTTTGTTCATATCTAACCCCGCATATTATGTTCTGCGATAATTTCCTCAAGTGCCTCTTCAAGCATGGGCCTGGGAGGAATAGCATCAAAAAAAAGCTCACCGTTTATGAACATTGAGGGAATAGGGGCAATACGCAATTGCTTATAAACTCCTTCCTCTCCAAATAAGGCGACCGACAGATCTAAAAAGCGTTTCTTCCCTTCTCCCTTTAAAATATCCACCCGGCGGTATTCGGCGTAGTCTGCATAGTCAGGCATAACTTCACGAATAGCCTCATCCATGTAATGGCAGATCAGGCAATCGATTTTCTTGTACATGACTTCGACTATCATTTTCTTTGCATAAACCATAAATTTCCGGAGCTAATATTTTTTTTTATTATTGGCCAGACAAGGAATCGATATTCATTTGGAGCATGGGCTGGAGTACTTCTCTGGCAGACCAGTCCCCTTCAGCAACAGCCTCCTTAACTTTATCCATAGAGTCAACCTCCCCAATAAATACCACCATGTTCATGTGTTCAATCTGTGCGGATTTTTTGCCACAATCCTCGAGGGTCCAGTCGCCCATAACATAACTGAATAAGTTCACCTCCCCCTTCTCCTGAACAAATCCTTTAGCGCGAATGATAGAGGAAGGAAGTCTATCTGCCATACTTCTGATCTCATCGAAATCATCACCATTCCATTTATATGCCACCGAAGCCATCTGATCAGGCGGAGTTGATTCAAGATCCGGCTGATCCAACATACCACTTATAAATTCATCCAGTTCCTTTGATGATAATGCTGAAGAAGCAGAGAACAGTGTTTGCTCAATATCCTGCCTTTCAACGCTTTTAGTCTCAATAAAAGGAAAAGAATCAAGTGGGATATCTGAAAATGTCGTTTCAAAAAATCGTGGATCAGGGTGGTTGTCCCGGACAATCTGTTTTATCTTCTCAATCACATCTCTTGACACGAGATCTGTCTTATTAATGATAAAAACAGTAGATGTCGACAACTGTTTTTCCACCGAAGCAAAGGTTTCAAAGGCTTCAAGAAAATGGGCTGCGTCAATAATACAAAATTGATCTGTAAAATCAAACCGATCATTAAAAATCGGCAGTTTGAGGTCACGTTTCAAATCAGACGGATTGGCAACTCCTGTGGATTCAATTATCAGGAGATCCGGCTGAATCTTGGCATTTAACTCGTAGAGTCCCTTTATAAAATCAGTTTTGACACAAACACAGAATATCGAACCACGACTGATTTCCATCATATCGATATCATCACCTTTCACTAAAGTTCCATCGATGCCTATTTCCCCAAACTCGTTCATCAGGATGGTGAGCTTTAAATCCTTTGGAAAATTATCGATTATTCGGTTTAGGAAAGTCGTCTTGCCACTTCCGAGAAAACCTGTGATGAGGAGAACTGTAGTGATCCCGTTCATAATGCCTCCCTGATTTTTTGTGTGTAGTAAAACGAAGGAAACCGGCAATCTGCCGGTTTCCATTCAACCCCGAAGGGTTACGCAAAGTTCACGCAATCTTCGTATTCAGACCAGCTCCTGCCTTTTTAAGATTCTCCTGAAGCTTGTCAAAGTTAAATCCGACGTCCCGCAATGAAGCAAGACGTTCCTTAACAGAGGATGGCGCACGTTCGCCCATCGCATCGATAAGCTCTTCATACTGAGGAATAATGCTCTCAAAGACAAGATCGCCTTCAATGCAGATAGAAGGGAGAACTTTCCCCTTCATTTCCATGAATTTGCCAACACCTTCCTTAGTTTTGATAGACCATTCCTTATATTCAATCATCTCCTGAACATCATCAGGCAGAGCGGCAATGGATTCCATCATGTAGCCACAGGCAGCACATTGGACGCTGTCTAGAGTCAGTACATCTATTTTGATTTTTTCTGCCATTGTAGTATCCTCCTTACCAGATAGTTCTACCAAGACTCGGGATACTTGGCGTAATAAGTTTCAAACCATGTTTTTGCTTCGAGGACCTGCTCCATATGTTCCACCGGAACATCATAAGGCATGTCTCAGCCAGGGGCAAAGGTGAAGCCTATATGCCCTCCTGCTGCCAGGCTGACAATGGCATCCTCCCGTGGTGACAGTAATCCAAGACTCAAAGCAAGGGTCAGCTTCAAATTGCCACCGAAGCCTTTACCATATTTCATTGCCAAATCACGGATAAAGTTCAAGTTAAGTTGCTCATCAATGGCAAAACCGTGGGTATCAAGCTCGCAAACATCTACCATTACCTTGGTTGCATCACCACAGATAAAGAAACTGGAAGTAAGATCTGCTCCGTTGATAACATCAGTTGCAGGCTTAACATACGGAGTTACAAATTCCTTGAACGTTTCGGATTTAATCTGAGAGGCAACAGGATCAATGATTGCAATAACCTCACATCCCATTTCTGCGTAGAATTGCGCTGCAACTGCCCCTATTTTGCCTGCATATTCCAAAACGGCATGGGCAAATTCCCTATTTTTATAAACATCAGTAAAAATACGCACACCAGCTAAATGCGAACCAAGGGTCAAGGGACCACATATCCCACCAATAATAGCGCAGTCAAGTTCGTCAAGCTGGGGTTTTGCAATCCTGGCAGCCTCGAAAAGCACAGGCCAACGACCGGTATCTTTGGTTGGCAGAGTGAGCCCGGCTTCTTCAGGAGTCTTATTTGAGCAAGGATGGGTGGTTACCGATGGTACATTATCCGGCCACCATTTGAGATCACACCCTACAGAGTTGGCTTCAATTGATAGATCAAATACCAGCGGGATAGCATCCGCTTTGTATTTTTTTGCCGTCTCGACAAGACCCTTTGCAAGAAGTTCAGGATCTTGCAGGAACTTATCGGCCGGCTCGTTAATGAGAAAAGCACAATGGACACCAGCGTATGGTACCCATGGTGCATCCTCGGTTCTTTTACCTCTGACTGCATCAATAAATTTTTGTTTAGCCATTTAGTATCTCCAGTTTAGTAAACATCTTGGAATTTACTTCGATTAACCTAAGTTTTTGTCAATTCACCTCCTTTTGAATAAATAACCCAATACCGTTTGTATCAGAACACAGTATATGGATGACAACAAATAGATATGATGTCCCTTATACCAACAATATCATGGTATAATATTTAAAGGGCTCCTTGGGATCTCTGGCAACTTTGGTTTTGATTCCAAGGTTTTTTAGAGTTCCAATCATATCAATTGCGAAAGACTCGATTGTAGGTCGCTTTTCAGCAGGAAAGCGGCATGCCTCTGGGTATGCACATTCTTTACAGAGGGAACAACTCCCTGCAACCAGGCTGAAAGCTTTATCATAGCCTTGAAGCAGGAGTTGCCTTTCAATACTGACAGTTCCCTTCCAGTAACGAACCTGCTCACCTCGTGTTTTATTATTGTTGAGATAAAAATTTGTGCATTGCTGGGTGCCGGTCAGGAGAAGGGCAAGAGAATACTCGGAAACAATTTCCCGAGCCTGAGAGGAGCTTGGGGTGGCAGGAGGGCAGGACCAGCTGGTACCGAATCTGGAACAACCATAACGACACTTAAGTCCAACCCATTCACCAAACTCAAATTTATCAGTACCAAATGGTTTAATGGACTCAACGCCATATTCCTTTCCCTTCTCAGAAATACTTCTTAATACACTCCTGGAAATGCTGGTTCCATTACGAAAAGTAGTTTGTTCCTTAGCTTTTGATCGCGACAACTCGAAAATTTTATTGATCGGCTGTGGCATAACCGGCCTCCAGTGATTAGTCAAAATTAATCATGACATCTTGCGGTAAAGCCAACCCCAGGGCAACCTCAGACGCTTTGATGATTGCAATGGGTACAGGGCAGCAGAGGTGACAGTGTGCCTCTTCGGTACATTTGAATATGAGGTTTTTGGTATGGGGTTTGAAAATATCCGTGAAATCAACTTCAGGTAGGCTCGCTCCAAGTTTATTAATCAGTTCGCAATCAGAGCCAACAATTTTGATCGCAGCCACCCTTCTCGCCTTCTGTGTTGCTACCACCTGACATTTCATGCCGCAGATGCCCGGATCAACAGATACAGTGACTTTTTCCATCCTCGATCTATCCCTTTGTTGAGAAATGAAATTATCCGGCCGACAACAAGCTGTCGGCCGGAATTAAACAGATACTATTATTTTTCAGGGAACTTCGGACCTTTCGGGCTTTGGTTTAAGATATGTTCAGGCACCACATCCTCAAGATGCGGAAACTTGTCAACCATATGCGGCAGTTGCATTGCCTCGGCAAAATCCTGTTCAAATGTCGGTTCAACGGTCAGCTCAAGATACTCAACATTTCTTGAACACCAGTTGGCTTCCGTCCGTTTCTGCACATTCAACAGAGCAGCACGGCAGCCATCTCCAGCAGCATTTCCGACACCGTAAATACTTTCTACCTCACAATCGGGGAAAAGTCCCATAACCAGGGCTTTAGTACGATCAACATGGGTACCGAAAGCTCCAGCGATCTTAACCTTGTCGACCTTCTCAACCCCCATTCTCTTCATCATCAACTTGCATCCGGCATACAAAGCACCCTTAGCCAGTTGAATCTGTCGAACATCTTTCTGGGTAATAACAATATCTTTGTCAATGCTTGACTCTTCCTTCCAGGCCAAGACAAATTCCGGCTGTTTTGTGTCCGCGTTCTTGCGAAAACGTTTGTGTCCTTTTAAATACTTTTTATTGAAAACTCCTGTCTTGGTAATAACCCCGGCAGTGTACAGTTCAGCGAGAACATCAAGAATACCGGAACCGCATATTCCCTTGGCCTTCATATCTTCCGGCTTAGAGAATTTCCGGGTTTCATCCCGGCCGATAACCTTATAATCAACTTCAAGGGTTTCGGGGTCAATCTCAATCCTCTCAATCGCGCCTGGTGCAGCCCGCATGCCAAAGGCAAGCTGAGCCCCTTCCATGGCAGGACCGGTAGCACATGATGAAGAGAGAAGTTTGTGCCTGTTACCCAAGATCAGCTCACCATTGGTGCCAATATCGATAATAAGCTGAATCTCGTCATGTTTATAGGGCTCTTCTGCTAAAAGTACACCAACATTGTCGCCGCCAACAAAACCTGCCTCATTAGGCAAGGCAAAAACATAGGACGAATCGTTTATGCCAATTTTTAAATCCCTGGCTTTGATATCAAGACTGTGATGAATAACCGGCGGAAACGGTGCCAAACCAACATATTCAGGATTAAGACCGAGGAGAATATGATGCATGGCAGTGTTAAAACCAATAGTGATGTCTTCAATATCCTCAATTTCCAAACGAAGGTATGTCTTATCCTCTTCAATAACTTCGCGATATTCGTCAGGGCCTGTTTCGCCTTTCTTCTTTCTGACTTTCTTCTTCTCAGGGTGGGTTGCTGTAACAGCTTTATTGATAAGATCATTGATCCCTTCAATAATGTCGTCACTCATCCGTTGCAAACCATCGGGTGTGGTCATGTGAAAAGTAATCCTGGCCATGACATCCTCACCGTATTTACACTGCGGATTCATTAATGAAGATGTTCCAATAACTTCCATTGTCTGAAGATTACAGAGGTATGCCGCGCAGGTAGTGGTACCTACATCAATTGCAATACCATATGATTCAGTATGGACACCAGGCTTGGTCCTGATAATTTCTTTGTCATTCCAGACACTGACGGTCACCAGCCAGTTGCCTTCCCGCAAAATACTGGGCAATTTCCTGAGTGCAACAATGTCGATTGTCAAGTCTTGAAGACCATGTTCCCGCTCAAGGGCATTAGTAAGACGCTCAAAGTCACCGATTTTATCTTCAAATGTTGGTTTTTGCAGTTCAATTGAATACAACTTAACCGCTGGATTGTGATCGATATGGATATCGCGGGCAGCTTTGCTCACAACCTGTTTTCCGGCTCTGGATTCTTCAGGTACGAAAACCAAAATATCATCTTGTATATCGGCAATACATCCAAGGCGAAAACCTTTGGCTTTTCGTTCTGCGTTTATGAACGGTTCCTCTTCCTCTTTCCATGAACTAACATGGTCCATACTGGACTTGATATTATATTTTTCGAAATTGCCTTCCTCGATGCGAACGATACATTTGCCACATACCTTTTTCTCGCCGCAAAGAGCTTCAATATCTACACCTAAAAGCCGGGAAGCCTCTATGACATTAACCCCTTTGGGCACTTCCCCCCGAACTCCTGAAGGCTGAAATATTACCATTACCTTATCATCTGCCATCTACTCTACTCCTTGTGCAATTTGCTAACTCCTATGCAACGCTCCATCCGGATATTCCGTCACCTGCGTGAATCAGGCCGGCTCAAATAATTTCCTGCAATACCAAGCCAGCCTGCTCACGTACATTAGAGTCATTGTTTAACGTTTTAACTACCTTATCAATACAAGGTCTTGGTCAGGCAATTTCACCTTTTTCATATTTTCTTAAATTACCGATCATTTTGATGCCTTCGGAAACTGCGTTACCGGCAGACTCTGCATAACCATCAGCTCCGAAAAGGTTAGCAACATCTCTTGTCAATGGTGCTCCGCCGAGCATGATGAGACAATCCGGATTTTTCTCCTTCACCATAGCGATAACCTTTTTCATACCAAGCATAGTGGTGGTCATCATAGCGGACATCGCCAGGACATCGGAGCCGGTGTCCAGTTGTTTTTCAACAAAGTCTTCAAGGGGCACATCACGACCCAGGTCATACACGTCCCAACCGGCGATATCAAACATCATCTTGACCAGGTTTTTGCCGATATCATGAACATCCCCCTGAACACTGCCAAGAACAACTGAAGCCTTACTTGCGGAATCATCTTTTTCTATATGAGGTCTGAGAATGTCAAGGCCAGCGTAAAGTGCGTCAGCACACATCAATACTTCAGGCACAAAATATTCATGAGTGTCAAAAAGCACACCTACTTTCTCCATTCCTGCTGCCAGACCATCAAGCACACCCTCCATGGGGGTTATCACATCGGGATTATCCAAAACCTTCTGGGCAGCTTCTACGCAATCCTCTTCTTCATACTCCACTACTGCTTCAATCAATTCTTCTAAAAGTTCTTCTTTAGTTGCCATGACATATTCTCCTTTAAATTCGTTTTACGGCAGGGGAAGCCTTCGCACCGTACTCTTTTACTGTTTGAACATAGGTTTCCATATTCTCTTTTTTAACGTCGGGCCAGATATCACATCCAGGCCAAACGGAATCGACACCATCATCAATGCATTTCTTTATAACATCGGCAACTTCTGCTGTGTCTTCCATCGTAGTCAAGGTTCCATAAGGGTCAAAATTACCGAGAAGCAATACGTCATTGCCCACCTTTTCACGGGTTTCAACCAGATTGTTTTTCTGATCCACACTTAAGGCATCTGCACCGCATTCGTGCATCATTTCGATAATCATATCAGTTGAACCACAGATGTGGTTGATTGAAGGGACTGAAATAGCATCAAATACTAATTTGAGATTAGGACCGATGAGGGTCTTCCACATGCGGGGTGAAAGGAGGTCTGTCCCGGATCCCATTTCTCTGACACAAATAAAATCAACTCCCAGACTTTCATAATGCTTGCACAAGTCTATGGTTACCTTGGTCATCTGACTTAGAAAAGCTTCGGTCTGTTCTTTCTTTTTTTTCAGTCCTTTCAAGAGAATATCAAGCTCCATGATCTGGCCGCCAAATGTGAATGGACCAAGTACCCAGGCACCAATCGCCAAATCGGGGGCATCCTTCTTAAGGATCTTAAAGGCATCATCGATGATGGGCATTCTGCCTTTACTCATGAAATCTTCAGGGACACTAATTTCATCGAGATCTCTCCATTTGTTAGGAACAGTCGGGTATATGATCCCTTCAGCAGCATCATAGAGTGACACGCCGCGTCCCATTGCCTCGGCAACTGCCGCCATATCAAAAGGTATAACCAAACCATCAAGATCCCATAATCTGGCGGAAGTAAGTGCCGCGCCAGCCATTAGCTCGGCATCATTATGGATTTTGGAGAACTGTGTTCCCATTTTCTCAATTGCCTGTACGGTAACGGTACCCTGACCGCTGAAACAAGGCATTCGGTCTATCGGTTCCTTTTGAAACATTTTCATTACTCTTTCTTTCCCGGTTAACGCTGCCATATCTCCTCCAGTTTATTTATTTATTACAGAATGGATCTACCACATTTTGATCCAATCAATTTCTGTTACTCTAATAAGGCATCTATTGCTTTTTCCAGTTCATTTGGGTGTGGTACGCCGGTAAAAGCGACTTCTCCATTTATCAAGATGGTAGGGACGGGAAGCATTTTGCCAGCTCTCTCACACAACTCAAGAAAACGCTCTGCGTTCTTTCTGTCACCCTGTTTGATCACCGTCTGAATCTCAATCTTGTCACCAAATGTTTCGGCTATCATGTCAACGGTATTTATTGCGAAGTCATAAAGAACACAGTGCATCCGTTCACAGATTATCTCTATGAGCACCAAAGCGTTGCCACTGGCAATACGCGGCTGGACAGGCTTAAACTGCTCTTTTTTAGGCCCTGGTATTTTACAACCCCCCCTTTTTTTACAATTTGGTATGATAGCAATATTTTTATTAGCCATAGACTGATTTTCATTCAGCGGAATGTTAAATTTTCTCAGCTCTTAGCAGCTGTTTTAAGATCTTCAACAAAATCCGGAAACAATTTCAAAAGTGGGTGATTCGGATCCTTTGGCAGACGCCCTGTCTCATTAAATACAGCTGTTGCCTGGAAAGCATTTGCCATGGCAATCGCCGGCATGATACGGGTAGCCCCGGCCATTGGTCCAGAAAAAATCATATCGTGATACAAACAGGCAGACAGTGATTCAAGGGCGGCATCAGCTGCGGCCCATCCTTTAAATCCCCATTTTTCTCTTGCTTCCTGCCACATATAGGAACCGTTACTGGGTGCACTGCCCGTAGGGAAACCCCATTTTTCCTTAATCATTTTATTAGCAACACTGCAGAGAGCAGTTGCCGGGCCATTCATTACAGAGGTGTCGACAATGATGCTCTCAAATTTTGCGCCAACCTTGTCTATCGCATCGAGAAGTTTCTGAGTACCGGTAATCCGGCCGGATGCCAACTGATCATCTTGATCGAAAGCAACCAGCAGGACATGTTTCACTCCAATATCGGAAATTTCCTTAATTTCGCTCTCTAGATCCTGTTCCCAGACTGTGAGACTGTTATAGAACATCTTGTCTAAAAGACCTTTTTCTGCGCAGTAAGCGGCTGCAGCAAGCTTCGGTTTCAGAACCCAGGCATCAATGCAAAAGGGCATGTCGCTGACAGAAGTAACAAAGTCAATAAAAGTCTCGAATTCAGCAGCAGTGTTAGCAACAATATCGGCCATCCCCGGAACTCCGGTCTCTTTCGTTAACCTGTCCTGAGTCTGCAGGAGTTCGGTTGCCCTTTTTTCATCAAAACCATCTTTGCGCTTACCACTAAAAACCTTGTCGCCTTTTTGGAATATGGAATTAACCGTCACCGTTGGATAATCTCCCGGCTGTCCCCCGAACTTCACACCACCTACCTCGCAAACCTTCTGTTCTTTGCTAATTTGGAACATCATGACCTCCACGTTTTTATTCGATCATTGCCTATATCAATAGGCACAATAAAAAATTCAATGTATGAAAAATCCGCAGAATTTTATACATTACTAAACTTTCGATTTATTATATAAGAAGCATTAGTTATGTAAATCGTCCAAAAGACGGTTTTTACAATTGTTTTTCAACCTATCCAAAACATGTATAGCGGCATTACATGGTGCCATGACAGCCTTGTACAAAGGATCAAGCGTACTGGCTATTAGCTCAATTCGATGAAAGAACAGCTCTTGAATAGAAACAACTGAAACTACAAATGAATCTTTGATGAGAGAAAATACCAGACAAGCATACTGAGACAGATATGAAAAATAAAGCCATTCAGTGTCCGGTTCGAGATGAAATTAACGAATATT
>MAXH01000303.1 GCA_001750925.1 Desulfobulbaceae bacterium S3730MH12 | reverse complement strand
TCCATCCTCCAGACCGGCGTTATTCACCCTCCTTTCCTCCGACAGCATTCTGATACAGATTTTGAAGTAATCTCAGGGTACAAGCGTCTGCTGATTGCAAAACAACACCTCAATTCGGACAGAATTGGATGCTTTATTTTACCTGGTGATTTCCCAGAACTATCTATTCTCGATCTTCTTTTGACAGATCAGATATATACAGCTCCACTTTCCCTTGTTGAAAAAGCCCGGTTCATTCAGATAGCTATGGGATGTATAACAAGAGAAGAAATCATAGAAGAATTTTCAGCGAGGCTGGGTCTGAAAAAACAGAAATCAGCCGTTGATAAGATGCTGGCGGTACTCAACCTGCAGGGTGATATTATAAAAGAAATTCATAGTGGTCGCCTGCAAGACAAAATGGTCATGGAATTACAGCGATTAAAGCATCCTGACGATCGCTTGGCAGTAGTTTCTCTGTTTAAAGAACTTTGCCTGGGCACAGGTAAACAGAAAAAACTCTTTTCCCTTATCCGAGATTTGGCCTACCGCAACCATACCTCAATATCAGACTTGTTAAATAGTAACCAAATTCAACAGATTCTCGATCACGAAGAGATGAACCCGCCCCAAAAAGCGCAACATCTTGGGAAATTCCTGCAGAAACAACTGACTCCAACCTTTCTGGAGGCGGAGAGCAGCTTTAGTGATTTTACGAAAAAACTGCAATTACCTGAAAATTTAACCCTTTCACATAGTCAGGCTTTTGAAACTGATGAAGTAACGCTCTCCATAAAATGTAAAAACCTTCAGGAGTGTCAAAAGATGTTGCCGGAAATCAAGGCTGTTGTCAAAAACTGAAAATAACAACCTGCAACATTATCGCAACCCGAATAAATCGTAACTTGTTATATTTTTTAGATATTGTACGACGTCACAACCTATTCTGCATATTGAAACCTGCCTGCAACCATCATATCATCCCCCAGCCTCTTATATCTGACATCAGTAAGCCGGGTAGCTGAGCTGCGCCCATGGACACGATACCCTGTCACCAGTGAAACCCCGTCGTCTCCTGCAAAGAGTGGCGCAAAAAAGAGACAGGCCGAATCATACAGTTTTTCTTTTAAGAATGAGCCATGCAGTCTTGCTCCCCCCTCCACCAGAACTGAACAGACATCTGCTTTTCCCAGGGCTACCATCACCTGTTTTAAATCCACTCCACCGGGACTTGAGCTCACAATCGTCACCACCACACCCCTTTCCCTCAGTGCGGCCATTTTTTCTTCCGGCGCATCAACAGAACAGAACACCCAGGTAGGTGCCTCCGATTCTATATGGAAGATCAACGAGCTCAGAGGTAAGCTCAAATGTGTATCTATAACGACCCTGATGGGGTCTTTCCCCTTAAAACTCTGGATACGTGTAGTCAACGATGGATTATCGATACGCACTGTCTCACTGCCAATAAGGATTGCGTCTACCCTATCCCGAATCTTATGTACTTCATTAAGAGACTGTTTTCCTGTAATCCAACCACTCTCCCCTTTTAAATAGTTAATCTTGCCATCAAGGCTGATTCCACCCTTCATAGTCACCCATGGAATACCGTGAGTAATATGTTTTATAAAGGGACGGATAATCTCTTCACACTCATCACGAAGTACTCCTGTAACCACCTCTATTTTGTTTTCTCTGAGAAATGCAATGCCGCTCCCATCGACCAGAGGGTTGGGGTCAGTCATGCCGACCACAACCCGCGTAATACCATTTTCAACAATCGACTGACTGCATGGAGGTGTTTTACCGGTATGGTTGCATGGCTCCAGGGTCACATAGATTGTTGAACCAACAAGAGATTCTGCGGCCTTATTTATGGCGTTCACTTCGGCATGAGGAGTTCCTGCTCTTTTATGGTATCCTTTTGATATGATGCGGCCATCTTTAACAATAACAGCACCGACACAAGGATTTGGCGAGGTTCTTCCTTCGCCTTTCCGGGCTTCGATAAGTGCCAGCTGCATATAGTGCTTATCATTTTGCAGTATTGTCATCTTCCCTTGCGTCCAGAATGCTTTTCAGCTCAGCCATAAATTCATTAACATCTTTGAATTGACGATAAACCGAGGCAAATCGCACATACGCTACCTCGTCCAACAGGTGTAATCCCTCCATAACCCATTCTCCGACAACCTTGGAAGGAATTTCTTTGGCACCATAATCCTGCAGCTTATGCTCAATTTCATCGACAAATTCATCGATTTTATCACGACTTACAGATCTTTTTTCACATGCTTTCTCTATTCCGACAACAATCTTTTGTCTATCCCATGTTTCTCTCCTGCC
Source organism: Desulfobulbaceae bacterium S3730MH12 (assembly GCA_001750925.1). Lineage (GTDB taxonomy): Bacteria > Desulfobacterota > Desulfobulbia > Desulfobulbales > Desulfocapsaceae > Desulfomarina. The sequence continues at coordinate 422 of MAXH01000303.1, read as the reverse complement.
ATCTTTTTTCACCAGTACCGGTACCATTACCTCCAAGCGCTCATAAGTAGTAAATCGCTGATCACAGGACAGGCATGCTCTTCTTCTACGAGTAATTGTAGCATCTTTATTGAGACGGGAATCAATTACCTTGTCATCCAGATGACCACAATAGGGACATTTCATAACTACCTCCTTTTGTAACAAAACAAACACCAACTATGAAATACTTCACTCCCGGAGGAGATTGCTATTTCGACTCAGTAGTGTCCGGTTAGAAAATTGCAACACGTATCGTGCGGATTTGTGGGTTGATCTACGGAGTCTCACAAGCTCGCTTACCTTTCCTCTTTTTCGGCCCAGTCATTCACAATCTGAGGTTTAATTTATTCGATGTTCAACGTTGGACGTTCGATGTTCGATGTTCGATGTTTGATGTTGGA
>MAXH01000302.1 GCA_001750925.1 Desulfobulbaceae bacterium S3730MH12 | reverse complement strand
GGGAACAGAAGTATACTGGCAGATCCACGTGATCCAGACACTCAGAAGACCTTGAATTTAAAGATTAAATATAGAGAAGGATTCCGTCCTTTTGCTCCATCTGTTCTCGAGGAAGATATCGACGACTATTTTGACCTGTCAACCCCGTCCCCTTATATGCTGCTTGTTGCTCAGGTTAAGAAAGAGAGAAGGATTCCTCTACCCGATAACTATGATCAAAAAGAAATGTGGGACAAGCTTTACCATATGCGCTCAGACATTCATTCGGTAACCCATGTCGACTACTCGGCCAGAATACAAAGCGTAAACAAAAAAACAAATCCTGCTTACTGGAACCTGATAAACGCATTTAAAGAAAAAACAGGGTTTGCCTTGCTGGTAAACACCAGTTTTAATGTACGCGGAGAACCAATAGTCTGCACCCCGTCCGATGCTTACAGATGTTTTATGAGAACAGAGATGGACTATCTGGTGTTAGAAAATTGTGTTTTAAAGAAAAAGGATCAGCCTCCTTTTTCTGAAAAACTGGATTGGAAAGAAGCTTATGAACTTGATTAGTAATCCTGCAAAGCTCAAAAAATGTTTTATTGGTTTTTTTTATATCCTCATATTTACGTTTGGTCTTCTGGAACTCGCCAGCTTCTTTATGTTTCAAACACTTACTGGGGAAAAATTTTCATACAGAACATCTGAAGTAGAACGATTACTTCAAATTGATAACCTAGAAAAAAATCTGGATACCACACAATTTCAAACGAACGCCCTCTATCAATTCCATCCATATGTTGGTTATATAAACAAGCCCGGCGCTCACCCATGGCCTAAAAATAAAACAACATTCAATGACTATGGAATGGCTTCAATTTCTAAGCGGAGTTATCCGTATAAAAAACACCCGGATGAATTTGCCGTGGCTGTACTGGGTGGGAGCGTTGCAGAAATTTTTGCCAGTACCGGAGAAAAATACATTAACCATTATTTGAAGTCCTTATATGGTATCAAAAAAAACATTGTACTTATAAATTTAGCGACAGGAGGCTATAAACAGCCTCAACAGCTGTTTTTTTTGCAGTATGCGCTATTGTCAGGATTTGAATTTGATGCTGTCCTGAATATAGATGGTTTTAATGATCTGGTGCTTGCGAGTGTTAATCTTGACCAGGGAGTACATCCGGTTTTTCCTTCAGCAGGCCACATCGGTTTAATGTCAAAAATGCAAATGGACAACGGTCTTGATCGTCAATCTATCAAGTTCCTCTCTAACTATTATAAGTTGCTTGATACGCAACTGGCCCTGCTTTCTTTTATACAAAAGTCACCTTTTAAATATAGTGTATTTCTTAATTTAGCTGGAGAGTTGCTGAGTAGACAGCATGGAGTTAAAATTAATAATTTAAAATTTGACTGGACTGTTGAAGCATCTCAAACTATTGCAAAAGAGTACCGTGGGCCTCGCTATATAAATTCTAATGACAATCTGGACATCACCTCTGATATCTGGCAGCACGCCTCAGAGATGACTTTTGCCATCTGCAAGGCAAACGATTTAGATTATATTCACATTCTTCAGCCCAATCAGTATGTTAAAGATAGTAAACCAATGTCGGAAGAAGAAAAGGAAATTGCTATAACCCCTGACAGTGAATGGGGGGAAAAAGTCAGGCAAGGTTATTCATATCTTATTTCCAAAGGTGGTAACCTCAAGAAAAAAGGTATTTCTTTTTACGATTTCAGCATGATTTTTCAAAATGATGAAAGAGTTCTTTACGTAGATGACTGTTGCCATTTTAACAAAAAAGGAAACAAAGTTGTTGCTGAGCATATTGCGAAAATATTGAAGGATCTGATTCCATAACTGTCAATCACAAATAAATGATATGGTCGCCCTGGTGTTTTTTTACTCTTTCACACTTTTTGACTTGTAGGTCTGAAAATATTCCTCAACCCCCGGGATTCTGCCCAGCATGCCACTTATGGCAGTGAGTTCCGTGGAGGCAAGAAAGACCTTTGTACCGTCGCCAAGCCTGTTATCAAAGTTACGGGTCGAGGTGGAAATAACTGTGCTCCCCGGTCGTACCCGTGCCTGATTGCCCATACAGAGGCTGCAGCCGGGAATCTCAACACGACACCCGGCTTGGGCAAAGACACTCATGCTCCCTTCTCTTTTTATAATATCGCGGTCAAGCCGGGTAGAAGGGGCAAGCCAGATCCGGCTTTCTGCGTAACCATCTTCGAGTAACCGTGCCGCTGCACGAAGATGACTCAGATGGGTCATACATGAGCCGATAAACGCCTCATCAATTGTGGTACCTGCAACTTCACTCAGCACCTTTACATCATCAGGATCATTGGGACAGGCAAGAATCGGTTCTGTAATCTCTGCAAGATCTATCTCAACCACAGCACGGTACTCTGCGCTTTCATCTCGCTTTAAAAGTGTGGGATTCTGAAGCCACTCCTTTAACACCGCAATTCGACGCTGCAGGCATCCGCTGTCTTCGTAACCGTCGGCAACAAGCTGTTCCAATACCCTGACATTAGCTTTGACATTACTGACAACACTTTCCAGAGGCAGGGCAAGGGCACAGGCAGCAGCACTACGTTCCGCCGAAGAATCACTCAATTCAAAGGCCTCCTCCACCGTCAGGTCATCGATTCCCTCAATCTCCAGAATGGTTCCGGCAAAGATATTCTTTTTCCCTTTTTTAGCTACAGTCAGCAGCCCCTGGCGTATCGCCTCAAAAGGAATACTATTCACCATATCCCTGACAGTGATTCCCGGCTTCCTGCTGCCTTTAAATCTGACCAGAACAGATTCCGGCATTTCCAGAGGCATAAAACCGAGGGCTCCGGCAAAGGCTACAAGTCCGGATCCAGCGGGGAAAGAGATGCCGAGGGGAAACCGTGTATGGGAATCACCCCCGGTACCGACACTGTCAGGTATCAGCATTTTATTGAGCCAGGAATGGATAACGCCGTCCCCGGGTTTAAGTGCCACTCCACCGCAACTTACTGCCGTTTCCGTCATTGTCTCCCAGCGGTCAAAATCGGCAGCCTTTGGATAGGCGGCTGTATGGCAGAAGGACTGCATAAAAAGATCTGTTTTAAAACGGAGGCAGGCAAGTTCAGCAATTTCCTGAACTGTCATGGGACCGGTGGTATCCTGGGAACCCACCGTACTGGTCTTTGGCTGACAGACGGTTCCAGGAATTATCCCCTCGACCCCACAAGCCCTGCCCACCATCTTCTGCGCCAGAGTAAACCCCTGGTCTGGTGATGGAGCAGGGTTTTCAACCTCCCTGAACTTTGGATACTCCATGCCAAGCACATCACAGGCATCATGACTCAATTGTCTGCCGATAATCAGATTGAGACGGCCACCGGCACGATACTCATCAAGAAGAGTTACCGGCGGTGCTTCCATTGGAATTTCTCTACCATCAGAAGTGGTCAATTTCCAGTTGACCAGATCAAGGACAACTTCATCACCGGTGTCAAGCCCGGACACATCACACTGGAGAGGCAGTACGCCGGCATCACGGGCCGTGGCATAGAAGATCGGTGCTATTGTACCGCCCAGAACCACACCACCTCTTTTTTTATTGGGGATAGATGGTATCTCTTCACCTATATGCCATACAAGTGAATTAATAGCTGATTTTCTCGACGAACCGGTTCCCACCACATCTCCGGCAAAGCCGATATTGTTCCCTTGTTTGCGATAATCACCAATATGCTTTATGCCATCAGGAAAACGTTTATAACCAAAGAATGTGGCATGCAATGGGATATCCGCCCGTGACTGCGCTTGATTGCCGGGAGAGAAATCATCTGTATTGATCTCACCTTCTACCTTGTAAATGGTGAATTTCATAGTTTCAGGCAGTGTCACACCACCTTCGAACCACTCCGCCCGAGCCCAGGACTGCAGAACCTCTTTGGCCTGGGAATTAGTCTTTGCCAGTTTGACAATTTCATCAAAAGATTCATATACCTTGATTGTCTGCTTCAGCCCCTGGGCTGCAACTTCAGCCAGATCACCCCCAAGCAACCGAATCAAAGTTGATACGTTATAACCGCCTCCCATTCGCCCAAGCATCGCCACAGCCTTTTCCGGCCCAAAATCCAGTACAGTTTTGTTGCCCAGAGCGACTTCCTCCAGCCATCTGGCTTTTTCACGGGCGGACTTGCTCACCCCCGGCTCAACTCTTGTCTCAAGAAGATCCAGGAGATACCCGCTTTCCGGGTTTCCCTGGTCGAGCATAGATATGAGCTCCTGCACCTGAATGGGGTTCAGGGGTAATGGCGGCAGTCCGCTCTGGGCTCTTCTGGTTACGCCTTCTCTATATGTTTCAATCATTTTTTCCTCAAATAATCATTTCATTTTAACATGGTGGTTGTGAAAAACTTTATCTCACTCAAAACAGGGACTCAGCAAATGCTTTATCCCCTGGTAGACGCCCTGTGAATCTAGCCATTTTCACCGTAAGTGCCACCAGATCGGCATTATCTTTAGCCAATGAACCATCCGGCAACCAAAGATTATTTTCAAAGCCCACACGGGCGTGACCTCCGAGCTCTGCAGCCTGTTTCATTACAGAATGTTCATTTTTACCAAAAGCACATACCATCCACCTGCTGTTTCGTTTTAGTGGTTCCAGGTAGTCATGAAGATTATAAAATGGTCTGTCCCCCTCTCCATAACGCCCTAGAACAAAAAGCAGAAAATGGTTTTTACCCGGCAAAACCCCCTCTTCACACAGCTGCTCATACCATTCCACATCCTCCGGGCTATAAAGAATATATTGCACAAGAGTACCTGCCTTGTGCAGTTGGAAAAAGAATTTTTCTGCTCTTTCAAACCCTTCCCGGCCTTTGACAAATTCACGCAGGCCACAGGAAAGGCAGTGGGGAGCCAGCTGCTTCACCAGGTCAATCTGCTCAGTGGTCTTAAATACTCCTGCAGCTTCCGAAGTAACCTGGATCAGCATCTTATCGCCAACAGCGACTTCCACCTCTCTGATTGCGGGCAAATAATAGTCAGAATCTAAAGT
>MAXH01000301.1 GCA_001750925.1 Desulfobulbaceae bacterium S3730MH12 | reverse complement strand
CTGTCTCTGGCACAGGATAAAGAGGAATCAGCTGTCAGTGAAACTATTGAAGCTATCTTCTCTTAAAGCTCTGCCATCTGGTTATTCACGAATATATTCGATTGAATATATTCGGGCAGTGATTCAGTGATCGTTGTATGGTCTGCTGCAATAACGGTATAAATCCCTCCGTGGTTCCCGATAAGTTTTTTTCGATAAAAATTGGCAGCGGGGCTGCAGGAATCCGCTTAGATCAGTTTCTTTCTCAGGTTCTTCCCTCAGTCTCTAGAGCGCGTATTTCCACATCTGTCAATGAAGGTTTGATTAGAGTTGAAGGTAATACACGTAAGAATAGTTATCGCCTTAAACCTGGTGAAACTGTTACCGGGGCTGTTGTTGATCTCCCTGAAATAGATGTGTTGCCGGAAAAGGTCGAGTTTCATATTCTTTTCGAAGATGAGCATCTGATCATTCTGTCAAAACCACCGGGAATTGTTGTGCATCCTGGGACTGGAAATCATACGGGCACATTAGCAAGTGGACTGGTTTATCACTGTCGGGCTATCAGCAGGGTAGGTGACAGGTTGCGTCCTGGAATTGTTCACAGACTTGACAAGGATACCTCCGGTATAATGCTGGCAGCAAAGGCTGAGCCGGTGCAGAGAAAATTAATCGAATTGTTTAAAAACAGGAATATACAAAAATGGTATATCGCTCTTTTGCATGGCACGATGAAAAAAAAGAGTGGTCGGCTGGCAGCCTCCATAGGTCGTCATCCTGTTAATCGGCAGAAGATGGCCGTTCGACCTGAAAAAGGGAGGCATGCTGCAACCCGATGGGAGGTACTGGAGGAATTGGATGGAAGATTCAGCCTTGTTAGAATAAGGATTGAGACAGGTCGAACTCATCAGATACGAGTGCATATGGCCCATTTAGGTCATTCCGTTGTTGGGGATAAAATATATGGAGCCAATAGAGATAATAGTGATTTTCCCCGTCAGTTACTTCATGCCCACCGTCTTGTTCTGCAGCACCCTGTAACTGCAGAAACGTTGGATCAGGTTGCGCCTCTCTGGGGTGATTTTTCTGATGTACTGAGCAAACTCGGGTGGGTGCCGCAGGGTGGCATCATATGAAAATTGCTGTTACAGGTGGACTTGGAAGCGGAAAAAGTACTGTAAGCAAATTACTGGCTTCCTCTCTTCAATGTGAACTCATCAACACAGATCAGCTCTGCCGGAAACAACTTCAACCTGGTGCTGAAGGGTTAAAGAAGTTTCAGGAAGTTTTTGGTGGTAGATTTCTCCATCCTGATGGAACAGTCAATCGGCAGATACTGAGAGAAGTGACTTTCAAGGATCAGAGGATCAAATCGCAGCTTGAAGCTATTCTGCATCCCATTATCAGTGAAATTGTAAATCAAAAATGGAATCAAAGGGAAGGTAGCATAGAACATCTGGTTATTGAAGTACCGCTACTCTATGAAGTCCAATGGCAAGATGATTTTGATGAATGTATTGTCGTTTATTTGCCCGAGCATCTTGTGTATGAAAGAGTTGCGCTGAGAAGTGGACTTTCCTTTGAAGAGATTCGTTCAATTCTACAGGCTCAAATGCCGATAGAGGAAAAGAGGACGCATACACAATTTATAGTTGATAACAGTACTACTTTTGCCAGCAGCGTTCTCCAGGTTGCATATCTTGTAAAAACGTTAGTGTCTTAGAGATCTCTCTCGAAGTTAGAGTTTATACCCTGATAGTCCGGGTTAGTTAAAGAAAGAGTGTGAAACTACTCTTTCTGGTCTTAAAAAGCTTGACAGTCTGTGAGGGAGCACGTATAAGGGATAAAGTAAAATTCAATTCTTGTCTTTAGCGAATCAACTTTTGAATCCTGTATAGAGTATCCTGACTGTAATAATTACATCCATTTGGTATCTTCTGAAAATACAAAAGGTCTAGTTTTTTACATACACCACAATAGTTATCCTGTTACTACCTAACCCCGATAAAGGGGACAATTGGTTTACAAAATTATTTGTCAAAGCACCCTGAGCGTCTTATCCAGCACGCACATTCTTAGCAACTTACTGAGCTGAATTGTCAAATCCTGTTATGGCCAGTGGAATCCAAATCACTCTTCTATTTCACTGGGTTGTATGTATCCGAATGATAAATGAGAGACGCAACTAATGGTATCCCATTATCCTGCCAATAACCCCAAAAGGAGAAGTAGAGTAATGAATCTGGCGGAACTGAAACTGATGAAAATCGGTGAACTTGTAAAGCGTGCTAGAGAGTTAAAAGTAGAAGGTTATAGTTCACTGCGGAAACAGGAACTAATTTTTGCAATAATCAAAGCCCAGTCGGATAAAGAGGGAAAGATGCGAGGGACTGGTGTTTTGGAAATTCTGCCCGATGGTTTCGGGTTCCTCCGGGCTCCGGATTACAATTATCTGCCGGGGCCTGATGATATTTATGTATCGCCATCCCAGATTCGAAGGCTCAATCTTCGTACGGGTGATACGATTGATGGTCTTGTAAGGGCCCCAAAAGACGGGGAAAGATATTTTGCCCTTCTCAAGGTAGAGAGTGTTAATTTTGATTCGCCTGAGGCTGCTAAGCAGAAGACACTCTTTGCAAATCTGACCCCGCTTCACCCTAACGAAGCGTTTTCTCTTGAGTGGCAGCCTGACAACTATGCCATGCGAATTATGGATATGTTTGCTCCCATGGGAAAAGGGCAGCGAGGGCTTATTGTTGCACCGCCTCGAACCGGTAAGACCGTTCTGATGCAGAAGATTGCCAATTCGATAGTGAGAAATCATAAGGAAGTGTATCTTATAGTACTGCTTATAGATGAACGTCCCGAAGAAGTTACAGAGATGGCCAGAACTGTTAAGGCGGCAGAGGTTGTCAGTTCCACCTTTGATGAACCTCCCCAGAGGCATATCCAGGTTGCTGAGATGGTTATTGAGAAGGCAAAGAGACTGGTTGAACATAAGAAAGATGTGGTGATACTGCTCGATAGTATAACTCGTCTGGCCCGTGCATATAACACTGTAACTCCTGCCAGTGGCAAGATTCTTTCAGGAGGTGTTGAGGCAAACGCACTGCATCGGCCGAAACGATTTTTTGGCGCCGCACGAAACATAGAGGAGGGAGGGAGCCTGACCATTATGGCGACGGCATTAATCGAAACAGGCAGCCGTATGGATGAGGTCATCTTTGAGGAGTTTAAGGGAACGGGCAATGCCGAACTGATTTTGGATCGCAAAATGGCTGATAAGCGGATTTTCCCTGCCATTGATATCAAACGATCCGGAACCAGAAAGGAGGATTTACTGATTAAGAAAGATGCACTCAATAGAATCTGGATCTTAAGAAAACTGCTCAACACCATGAATCCTGCTGACTGTATGGATTTCCTCCGTGATAAGTTGAAACATCAGAAGACTAATGCTGACTTTCTTGATTCAATGAATGGTTAACATCAAATATGTTTGTCTGATTTTTATTGAAAAAATATGTTTGTTGGTTATTATGTCTGTTTTATTTTTTATTATGTTTTTTATGGAGTAAGGCTCTAACTAAGTAGAAACTAGAAGGATGCAATTCTAAGTTCAACACCGCATGGAAAATATGTGGGAGGAAAAGAGATATGAAAAGTGGTATACATCCGGAATATCATAAAATAATGGCAACGTGTGCCTGTGGCAACGAGGTCGAACTGGGTTCTGTTATAGATGAGATGAAAGTTGAAATTTGTTCTTCCTGCCATCCCTTCTTTACCGGCAAACAAAAGCTTGTGGATACTGCGGGGCGCATTGAAAAATTCAAAAAACGTTATGCAAAACATTTTGCTGATAAGGATAAAAGTTAGGCCTGATTATTCAGTACCTTAGAAAGCATCTTTTTTGTTTTAAAAAAGGATTTCGTGAAGGTGCTTATCCTGTTTCCCAGAGCTGATACCGGTTTTGTCCGAATCCTTTCGGCATAAAAGTTGAGTTTTTTTCTGTCCACAACGGTGGTTTTCATGGTTGTGGACTTTTTTTTCGAAGTTCTTATTCCTGGTTGAATTCCTATGTTTGATAAATTTGCAGATCTGGAAGACAAGATCTCTCAACTTGAAGGCAGACTGTCCGACCCCGAACTGGTAACAAATCAAAAAGAGTTTCGAAAAGTAGTCAAGGAACATGCCCACCTGACGAAATTGAACACTATATATTCGAGCTTCAGGCAGGTTCAGCAGGAGATTGAAGAGAGCAAAGCTCTACTCCATGATGAGGATGAGGATCTGGAACTTAAAGAACTTGCCAGGGCGGAAATTGAAGAGTTGGAGACAAAGGAGAAGAAACTGGATGAGGAAATCAAGCTCATTCTCCTTCCCCGGGATCCCAATGATGAGAAGAACACTTTTCTGGAAATCCGTGCAGGGACGGGTGGAGATGAAGCTGCTCTCTTTGTAGGTGATCTCTTTCGGATGTACAGTCGTTTTGCCGAGAGTATGGGATGGCGTGTTGAAACGATAAGTTCCAGTCCCCTTGGAATCGGCGGGTTCAAGGAAATCATTGCCCTTATCAGTGGCGACAAGGTGTATTCCAAGCTCAAATTTGAAAGTGGGGTTCATCGGGTACAGAGGGTGCCGGAGACTGAAACCCAGGGCCGGGTGCATACCTCCGCTGTAACAGTTGCCATTTTGCCTGAGGCTGATGAGGTTGAGCTGAATATCGATATGAACGAATTGAAGATCGATGTCTTCAGGTCATCTGGCCCGGGGGGGCAGTCAGTTAATACTACGGACTCTGCTATTCGAATAACCCACTTGCCAACCGGCCTGGTAGTTATATGTCAGGATGAAAAATCCCAGCATAAAAATAAAGCAAAGGCTTTGACTGTTCTCCGGGCACGATTGCTCGACCAGATGGAAAAAGAACATCATGACAAAATATCCCAGGATAGAAAGAGTCAGGTTGGAAGTGGAGATCGCAGTGAGAGAATACGAACCTATAATTTTCCCCAGGGGCGTATGACGGATCATAGAATAAATCTTACCCTCTATAAGCTGGAAGCAATTGTCAGTGGTAAACTTGAAGAGGTTATTTTTCCTCTCATTGCCCATGATCAGGCTGAGAAATTAAAAGAAATTCAATAATTTTTTTAGGACTTTTGAAATATTTTTGTGAAGGTACTTTTCCAAGCATTCTAAAAAATCTGATTTACTCGGATTGGATTTGATGCGTGTAAAAGAATTGCTGAAGTCCGGCATAATGGAACTCGAGCAATCGGGTGTGGTGGAAGCTTCCACTGATGCCCGCCTGCTCCTGGAAAACTGTCTGGGCAAGAGCAGAACCGAGGTCTTTCTTCTGGCGGAATCCGAGGTAGATGCAACCAGGCAGGAACAGTATCGGCAATACATTGATCGGCGTAAGAAAAGAGAGCCGGTTGGTTACATTTTAGGGCAGTGTGAATTCTGGTCCCTGCCATTTTTTGTTACTCCTGATGTTCTTATTCCCCGCCCCGAGACAGAGTTTTTGATAGAAAGGACACTCTCTCTAACTAAAAAAAGTAACTTTAGTTCCGGTAAAATCTTAGATCTTTGTTCCGGTAGCGGTGTGATTGCTATTGTTCTGGTTAAAGAGACAGGAAAAAGAGTCGTCGGCATCGATATTTCCTCATATGCACTCCTCGTTGCGAGATTGAACAGTCGTCGCCACGATGTTCTTTCCGAGATTGACTTTATTCAGGCCGATCTGTTTTCCTGTTTATTACAGAATCAAAAATTTTCACTCATTGTGTCCAATCCTCCCTATGTGAGTCGATTCGATCTGGATAACAATCTGGAGCCCGAAGTCGCTCGTTTTGAACCGTACCTTGCCTTAGATGGAGGGAAAAGAGGTCTGGACGTTATTAAGAAAATACGCAATATACTTCCCTCAATGCTTAAACCTGGTGGTGAGATTTTCATTGAAATAGGTGCAGATCAGGGCCGGGATGTACGTCATCTTTTTGAAAAGAGAGTAAGAGGTCAGGCTGATTTTAGTCTGGTTGAGATACTGGTTGATTATGGTGGCCGTGATCGTATACTGCATGCCATGCTGGTAGAATGAAATATATAAAAGGAGATGCAGCATGGAAAAACTGATTGTTGAAGGCGGCAGGCCGCTTTCAGGTGAAGTTAGAATCAGCGGTGCCAAGAACGCAGCCTTACCGTTAATTGCAGCAACCCTTCTGGCTCCCGGTAAACATACTCTTCGCAATGTACCCGATCTTAGAGATACCCGCACTTTTATCAGGCTGATGGGTGAACTTGGGGTCACCAGTGAACGAAAGGGCGATGTTGTTACTCTGGATAGTACTAATCTGGTTCACGCTGAAGCCTCATATGATCTTGTAAAGACTATGAGGGCTTCTGTTCTTGTACTTGGGCCACTGATTGCCCGCCTTGGCAGGGCAAAAGTATCTCTGCCCGGAGGGTGTGCAATTGGCGCCAGACCAATTAATTTTCATATCATGGGATTGAAGGCTCTTGGGGTCTCCTGCAAACTTGAAAATGGTTATGTGGATGCAGAAAGAGACACTCCGCTTCAAGGTAACGTGATCTATTTTGATATTCCTTCCGTAACAGCCACAGAAAATCTTCTGATGGCTGCTGTCCTGGCGGAGGGAACTACAGTATTAAAAAACGCCGCCCGTGAACCGGAGGTCGGTAATCTAGTGGATATGCTCAACGGGATGGGAGCAAATATCGAAGGGAAAGAGAGTGACAAACTTACAATTCATGGGGTGAAAACACTTCATCCCGCAGATTGTAACATTATCCCCGATCGTATTGAGGCCGGCACCTACCTTATTGCAATTGCAGCCACAGGAGGCAGTGGAACAGTGACGCACTGTGTTCCCGCCCATCTTCCTTCTCTTCTTGAAAAGTTGCGTGCTGCCGGATTGACGGTGACGGAAACTGAGGACACAGTCACTGTCGGTTGGCCGGAAGGTATCAATTCTCTTACCAAAAGGTTACAAAGTGTAGATATAAAAACTATGCCTTATCCTGGGTACCCTACTGATCTTCAGGCCCAGTTTATGACGCTTATGGCTATTGGATCAGGTGTGAGTATGATCAACGAAACCATTTTTGAAAATCGTTTCATGCATGTAGCTGAGTTAAAAAGAATGGGTGCAGACATTAAGGTTGACGGCCACAATGCTGTCGTGACCGGTAGAGGGATGCAAGGTTTAAGCGGTGCGCCTGTTATGGCAACTGATTTAAGAGCCAGTTCTTCACTCGTTATTGCCGGTCTTGCTGCATCCGGCAGAACCGAAATCACCCGTATTTATCATTTAGAACGGGGATATGAGGATCTTGTCGAAAAACTGACGGGACTTGGTGCCAGGGTTTGGAAAGAGCAGGAATAGGAGGTTGTCCGGGAAAAGTAAAAATTAACCCTGTTTCGGTGGAATAGCTACGATTTATTCCGGTTGGCTCGGGAGAGGCAGGGTAAGAATAAAAAGTGCGCCGCCTGTTTCTGCATCTTCGACTCTTATCGATCCCTGATGTGCCCCGATAGTCTGCTGGACTATCGCCAATCCTAATCCTGTGCCATCGGCTCTAGATGTAAAGAACGGTTCAAAGATCTGCTCTTCACGTTCATTTTTCGGGATCCCGGGGCCATTGTCACTTATTGAAATCTCCACCGCTTCTTCACCTGCATCAGTTTCTATTTCATAAGCAGTTATTGTGATTTGTTCTTCGCCTTTTGGACAAAAGGCGAGACCATTCTGAATGAGATGAATGAAAGCAGTAAACAACAGTTTCTCATCTGCCCAGATGTCTAATGTTTTCTCTATGGTTACTCTGATTTCGCAGGTTGGCGGCCAGGTCGGATCTGCCCGGCATACCTGCAGTACTTCATCAAGACAGTGTTGAAGGGAAAACCATGTCCTGTCTGCATGTTCCGGTCGTGAAAATTTTAAAAAATCACCAATTGTGTCAATAAGTCTGGTCGACTCCCTGAGAATAATATTGGTAAGTTTATAATTGGTGTTATTGCCTGAATCTCCAGCTGTGAAGTCGTTTGCCAAAAGCTGAGCAGACCCCGATATTGCAGCGAGAGGATTGCGAAAGTCATGGGCAATGGAAGCACTCATCATACCGATGGCGGCCAGTTTTTCTGTCTGCCGCACCTGCTTTTCCAGTTTCTCAATGTCGCTGATATCACGCAGAGTGATTATTTTTTGTGGCGACTCCTCCGGAGAGACGGTTTCGACTGTACTCTCAATGACTATATGAGCATAGCCTATGCGAATTTTCTTCCCGTCAGTTTTGGTGAAATTGGTTGTCAGTCTGAGGTTGGGCCTGGAAAGATCTAAGTGCGGGAAGAGGGAGCTGAGTTCTTCTCCTATCATGGTGATAGCGGTACGTCCTGTTATTGTCTCAATTGCATTATTTGCCGAGGTAATGATATGGTGGTTGTCAATCGTCACTATTCCGGTGGTGATATTGTCGAAGATCTGTTTGTAAAGTGTTGTCAGATGGTCAAATTTTTTTATCGAGACGTTCAGTGCGTCTTCAGTCGTTTTGAGCCGTATTCCAAAAACTGTGCTTAATGCTGCAGCAAGAAAATAGGTTAAACCATGTATTGCAAAATGATTGATGATCACCGCTGTGGATCTTGGAGCGAAAAAGATAAATTCCAGAACATAGTCGGGATAGAAACCATATATTTCCAGTGCCAGCAGGAAACCATACTGCAGGCTTGATGCAGCTGCAGCAAGCAGTCCCCCTCTTTTTGGAAGAATCAGTCCTCCGGCAATGATCGGAAAAAAATAGACAGAAGTAAAAATTGAGTTGGATGACCCTGAAAAGAAGACCAGAGCTGTGACAAAGAAGGTATCAAGCAGGATTTGAATAAAACCGAATTTTCGCAAATTGCCTAAGAAAATAAGAAGGAAAAATGCGAAAAAAATGGTGATCAGATAGATGGAGAAAAGAAGCAGAACCAGAAGGTTTGAAGGCAGCACTATGACATCAAACTGGTCTCCCTGAAAAATAAAACTGATGCCCAGTAAAAGTGTATAGAGGATGACACGCAGGAGCAGCATCCAAAGCAGACGGGTTCGCAGATTCTGGTCTATATTGATCGTCTGCTGTGCACGGTCAGTCAATGATTTCAGATTCATTGGCTCTAATTTATATCATATTTTTTTATTTTATAACGAAGGGAACGGAAGCTGATCTGCAGAAGTTCTGCTGCGCGCATTTTTGAATTATCAGTTTTTTTCAGGGTGTGCATGATAAGACGTTTTTCCAGGTTGGTTAGAACATGTTCGATTCCCATATCGTATAATTCCTCTTCACTGGCTACAGTCTGAAAAAGAGGTTGGGCTTGGGACGATTGGTCGGTTTCATGGTCTTCTTTGTTAGCGCCATAGAGGGTCAGGCTCTCAGGCAGGATAATGTTGGAATTTTCCAGGGCGACACCACGTTCAATGATATTCTCAAGTTCACGGACGTTTCCAGGAAAGTCGTAATTCATCAGAACTTCCAGTGCATATGAAGATATCTCCTGTATTTCTTTATCGAGCAATTTGGAGTATTTTTTTAAAAAATGGTCGACCAGGAGGGGGACATCACCTTTTCTTTCACGTAAGGGAGGAACCCGGAGAGGAACAACTGCTAATCGATAAAAGAGATCTTCTCTGAACCTCCCTGCGGCTATTTCTTCTTCGAGAATTTTGTTGGTTGCTGCAATAATTCGAATGCTTATTTGCTTTATGCGGGTGCCGCCCACCGGTTTTATTTCTCGTTCCTGGAGCACTCGTAAGAGTTTTGTCTGTATAATTGGTGTGAGTTCACCAATTTCATCGAGAAAGACTGTACCGTTGTCCGCCTCATTAAACAGTCCGGGTTTATCGTGAATGGCGCCGGTAAAAGAGCCTTTGACATGACCGAACAATTCACTTTCCATCAGGTCTTCGGGGATGGCACTGCAGGTGATAGGGACAAAGGCTTCATCGGCTACCTTGCTATGATCGTGAATAGCCTTGGCTACCAGTTCCTTGCCTGTACCGGATTCACCATAGATGAGTACATTAGCCGGAGTTGGTGCAACCCGTTTTACCATGTCGAAGATTCTGAGCATCTCTCTGCTTTGTCCGATAATTCCAGGAAATGATTCGGATGGTTTCACCGTCTGCGGTGTTTTTCGGCTTTTACCGGTGGCGGATTCGATGACTGATTTTATTTCGTCAACATTGAATGGTTTACTGATGTAATCAAATGCATCGTTTTTCATTGCCAGAACAGCATCATCAGGGGAAGCAAAGGCTGTAATCATGATGACCGGCAGGTCGGGTAGATCTTCTTTTATTTTTTCAAGGAGTTCGATGCCGGTCATTCCAGGCATGCGGATGTCAGTGACAACAGTATCAAACTCGTATTTCTTAATCGCATCAAGTGCAGCTTTGCCGTTTTCTGCAGTAACTACATCATTCCCCTCTTTTTCCAGAAGAATTTTCAGGAAGTCTCTCATGCTGCGTTCATCATCAACTACGAGTATCGATGCCATAACCACCTGGTTTGAGTTTATTGAGAAAAAAGGATTATTTTTGGACAGTCTCCTGGGAGAAATAGTGAAGAGCTGGCCGAACTATTTCGCTCTGGTCTGTATTTGCTTGATTTTATAATAAATTGGGGGAAGAGACAAGGAATGAAGGAGAAAAGAAGGAGAAAAAGGGGTGGAGTTGCTATGAAGGAGGACTGGAGGGATTATCTCCTCCAGTCAAAATGATGGTTCACCTGGCAGTTATCAGGCAAATTCTACAGCCAAATCTCTGGCAGATGAGGTAAAGAGTTGCTCTGCAGATACGATATCTTTTTCCTTTGTCTCCTTTGAACTGTTTTCTTGAATATCCTGAAGGAGAACAGCGTCGTGGATGATTTTTGATTCGACGGATGAAGGCTCTTCACTTTTTTCGTGTTGGGCAAGTAATTCACATACTTCACTTATCATTGTTTCATCGGCTGATAATTTTTTAAGAATAGCTTCAGCAGTTAAGATTCCTATTCCGTTAAGGTAGGCCGCGCAGAGGATTGCCGCCAGATTTCCACCCTCGGACTTACCTATATTTTCTGCATGTCGCGCAATTTTCATAGCTCGACTTATACGTTTGAAATCAGTCTTATAGTGTCGTTTCATTTCTACCGCAACTTTATCTTTGAGCAAGCTATCCTGTACCCCTTGAAACTCCTCGGGCAGCGTTCCGAGACATTGCTCAGCAAATTGACAATATGCGGCACAGCCAAAATCCATTTTGGGGTTTACAAAACGATGATCGCAGTGAGTGCATTTTCTACTGGTGTCATCCTTATAGAATTCAACTGATTTACCGCACTTTGGACAGTCAACATTAAATATCGCATTATCTGTCCAGTATTGCATGTCCTGGCCCGGGCATTTCATGAAAAATCTCCCTTATTTTATCATGTATCTTTATTTCTTCGCTACACAGTAATGATGATATCAATAGAAGTATACTCTTCGAGTGAATGTTGATCCTTGATATAGGTCAAAAAAGGAAAAGCTTTACAAAAAGAAAAAGGTCTTAACGGAGGGAGATTACAGGGCCATAAAGGGTGACAGCTGCAAAAGAAACGGGAAGAATTGCTCTTCCCGTTGCAATCTTTCTTGAATTAAGCAGGACAGTGTGCATCCATCAATTTCTCTATTGCAAGAACTGAGAGGGAGGAATCCGGTAGATCCAGAAGTGATTTTCTTTCCATATCAAATTCGAGCAGGGCGGGATCATCGGGGATGGTGCCAACGATAGGTACATCAATTTCTTTAACCTCATTTAAAAAGGCTTCACTCAGTGTTTCCGGGGCACGGGTCACTATAATACCAAGCTCTTTTACATCAAGGTTTAAGCCTTCAAGCATACTGTGAATTCTACGCAGGGCTCTTAACCCTCTGAGAGAATAGTCAGTTACCAGGAAAAGCATGTCAACCTTGCCGCTTGTACGTCTGCTTAAGTGCTCCATGCCGGCTTCGTTATCGACCACCATGTATTTGTAATGACCGCCAAGTTTTTCTGTAAATTTATTGAGGATATTGTTGACCATACAGTAACATCCCTGTCCCTCCTGTCTGCCCATCACCAGGAGGTCAAATTCCGGTTTTTCAATAAGAGCCTGCTCCACAAGTGTTTCGAGATAGTTGATTTTGTCCATTCCGGAAGGAATGCCTTGGGGATCTTTCATATAGTTTTCTCGGATATCGCCAATGGTGCTGGGAACTTCAAGCCCCATAGTTTCTCCAAGATTACTGTTGGGGTCAGCGTCAACTGCAAGTATTGGCCCTTTGTTTGATGCTGACATATTTCGAATAACAAGGGTCGCAACAGTAGTTTTACCGACACCGCCTTTTCCGGCAAATGCTATAACTTTACTCATAAATCTCTCCGAATGAGGTTAATTTATCCTGGGACAATCGTTAAGTTCCAGAACAGTAAGCATCCTTAGAAAAATGAAAAGAAAAAACCACCTCATCCTGTATACAGGTGAGGTGGTTTTTTCGTCGAGGTACAACCGGAGAACAACTTTTTATGCGGTGACCTTTTTTTTCTTTCGTCTCTTTTTCTCTTCAACAGGAGGGCCAAGCAGTGATTTAAGGCGTTCAATATCATCAGGTTGAATAGTGCTGTTCTGCTCAATGCCCAGTATTTTCTCATCTATACCAAGACAGAGGCCCAGTAGCTGAGGATAGAGAAGAACCGGAAGGAGTTTACTGTTTTTGTCGTCTTCAATCAAATTCTTCTGGGTGGTATCAAACTGAAGATGGCAGTAGGAGCATATAGGAGTGATATACTCGGCCCCGGCATTGAGTGCGCCGTTGATTTTGTCTTTCAAAAGCATATGAGAGAGTTCGTCATTTATACCTGCCAGTGCTGCCCCGCAACATTCAAGCCTTCCCTGCCAGTCAAGACTGGTGGCCCCTGCCGTCTGCATGAGTTCCTCTGTTATGGCAGGGACAAACGAGTCATCAAACCTGGTTATTTCACGTGGACGGAGTATATGACATCCGTGGATTACCGAGATCTTAAGGTCTTTAAATTTATTTACCAGTTTAGACTTGATCTTCTCTGTACCAACATCCTCGTGCAATACTGTCAAGTAATGTTTTACCTGTACTGTTCCTTTGTATTCCAGGTTCTCGTTTGCCAGGACTGCATTAAGCTCGTCCTTAAGCTCTTTATCGTTGTCCAGCACATGCCGGGCTTTTTGAAGGCTGGCAAAACAGCAATTACAGATGACCAGTATATCAAGTCCTGCTCTCTCTGCGATAGCCATGTTTCTGACAGACGGCAGGATGTAGGCTTTTTCGTCAACATTGCGGACAGGATAACCACAGCAGTTGAATTCAGGTATTACCTGCAGTTCGACACCGAATTTATTGAAAACCGCTTCCGTTGCATTGGCGTATTGCTCTATACGGATAGGAATATTGCAGCCCTGGAAAAATGCGTATTTCATGCGTTAGCTCCTGCCTCCATTTTATTAATGGCATCATTTTTCAAACTATAGAAAATGTCACATAATTCAACTTCATTAGGACAGTGTTCCTGGCATAAATAACAGGTCGAACAGCTCCAGATCATTTTGGAACCCATGGCAAGTTCTGTATTGCCGATTCCCAGACTGAACATAATTTGATGTGGGAGTAAGCCCAGCGATTCGACGGGATTATCGAAACTGCGCACAACAGGACAGATATTTGTACAGCGTTGACAGGAGAAACAACCTTTGAAACTGTTATTATCTACACCCTGTTTTTTCGAGAGAGTCATCGGCAGATTGACATCCGAGAGCTGTTGAAAGCTTTTCTTGAAAAGGTCAGTAACTTTTTTAAGTGCCCTAAGATGGTCTCCGGCAAAATTCTGAGCAAGCGCCAGAGGAAAAGAGAAGTGACTCAGCATCGAGGTTTCAGGAATGCCTTTCTCAAGAAGACTGTATCTAGCAGTGACAAATATATCTTTAAGGTTAATTCCAGACGGGCACACGCTTGTACACCGGTCACAGCTCGTACATACATAGAGCCCTTCCTGCAGACGTTTCAGGTCGGCTTCGTCGGTTACCTTGCCTGCAGCAAAATCTTTCAGGTACTGAACCTTTTCAGAGGGCAGAATAAAATCATTCTGGAAAGATTCAAAAAACATGTTTGATGAGCATTCAAGGGAGCAGGAGCCGCAATGGGTGCAGGCGGACAACCCTATCATCTGATGGGTAAGCTGGTTGGCGGGTGCTTCTTTATCGTCTTCTCCCATAGCCCCTTTGATGAGGAGGCTGACGGGGGCTGACACCATGTGAAACATTTTACTGAACGGCAGCCAGGCGAGAAAAGAAAAACATGCAACTATATGTAGAAACCAGAACAAATTTACTGCAGTGGCATCTCCAAATATTGCAGATATAGGGCGAGTTACACCTTTTACGGCAAAGCTGGCAAAGGCGGAGCTGTTTGGGGCATGGCATTCCATACAGCTGTCGCTGTTGACCTCCATCCCTGAAGCAACCAGTTCACTCGGTTGCGGTTTTGTTACATGGGGAGAAACCAGACCATTTTCCTGTACCCAGTATGCCTCAAGAGCCTTTGACTCCTCTTCATCAAAGGAGCCGTACTCCTCAATCATGTTCTGATAAGTGGTATAAGAAGATATTTTGGAACCTTCCAGCAGCATGCCGGATAAGATGATTACTGCAATAAAAACCAGTGCCGCCCAGTCAGCGGGGTTGGTTTTTAATCTTTGCGGTTTAAGGGTAATTCTTCTGAATACAGCAATACCTAGTCCTGCAAGAACCATCACCCCAAACAGATTCCGTAAAAACAGATAGGGGTTGAGGGTGGGCTCGTAATCGCTGAAAAAGTTTGCAGTGACGACGGAATCCAGGGCATGCATAAGAAAAAGCATGATAAATCCGAAAAAGATAAGGGTATGGGCAGTCCAGCGAAGGTAGCTTTTATCAAATATTCGCTTCTGGAAGAGCAGGTCGACAAAAAAGGACCTAACAATAAGAATAGCTTTGGAACTAAATAAAGCTGCCAGAACAGCTCCAACTGCTGTTGAAAATCTCTGTCCGGCAGTTACTGGCGACGGGGATGGTTGTAATCCTTGAGAAAACCAGATTGAAAAACGAAAAAATAAACCAACAAGGCAGATAATAACAGCCAAACCTAACAGTATATTGATAGTCATAATTTAATCTTTATACCCTCAGTTCCTTTTTCCAAACAGTGGAATAATTTTTGAAATATCAATTCACGCTTGGGAAACTATAAATTTGAACAATAGGTCACAACCATGATCGATGCTTATTTTCTCTTTTACTCTAATGCCTTCAGCTGTTTAAGAAGAACGGCGCTCATCCTTTTGTACGACAGAGAAATCCGGGTAAAACGTAAAAAATACCACAGCAGTTATTACCGCTCAACTGTCGTATTTGTAGAGAAATCATCGGTGAATATACAGGTTTTTTTATTAAACGTCGAGTATCTATTAGAGAAAGATAGATTTTTGCTGATTAAACGAGTTGAAATTTCTTTGTGACCTGTTGTTATGGTAATTTCAGGAGCAAGGTGGCTTCAGCTGTAGCAGTTTTTTTGTGCAATATTCTGTAAATATTTATATCCTGTTGGGATGTGGAGAGATTTTTTTTGTTATTAGATGAATATTACCCTGTGATATCTTGAGGAAAACTATGGAATCAAATCAGTTCGGCGGCGCTGCTAAATATGTTTTGGATCAGGAACTGGCCAAAATTGTAAATATATCGATAGCTCTGGAGATGCCTTTACTCCTTAAAGGAGAGCCGGGGACGGGAAAAACTATGCTGGCCCATGCGATTGCAGATACACTCCGGATGCCGCTTATAGTACTCAATGTCAAATCCAGCATGAAACTGGTTGAGGCACTCTATCAATATGATACCCTTACCCGCTTAAACGACAGCAGGTTTGGTGATTCGGGTCGTGATGTGAGTGATATCGACGCTTATATCAAGATGGGGAAAATAGGCCAGGCCTTTACCAGTGACAGTCGGGTTGTCCTCTTGATTGATGAGATTGATAAGGCCGAAACGGAATTCCAGGATGATATGCTTGATGTACTGGATCAAATGCAGTTTGATATCATCGAGACTGATGAGGTGGTGAACGCAAACCAGAGACCTGTGTTTATCATTACCTCAAATGCAAAAAAGGATCTGTCTGATCCTTTTCTTGGTCGGTGTAATTTTCACCATATTGCCTTTCCCGATCCTAAAATGATGCGGAATATTATTAATGTTCATTTTCCTGAATTAAACAGGAAACTGGCAGAAAACGCGGTGAATACATTTTACGAATTGAGGAATATGGATGGTATTGAGAAAAAACCGGCAACAAGGGAACTGATTAATTGGATCAGAGCGCTTCTCGTAGATCCGGATTTTAAGCATGGTGATATGCTGCATAAAGAAATCCCTTATCTCGGAGTACTTTTCAAAAAGAGTGGGGATTACCAGAGAGCAACCAGTGTCGGGCTGAAAAAACGTTTTTTCAAAGGATGAAGGGGTCGTTGAATAGATCATGTTTATTGATTTTTTTTATAAATTGAAAGAGGTTGGCATGGTTGTAAGCCCGACTTCTTTTCTCACTCTTCACAGGGCCATAAATGACGGGCTTGTTAATTCCCTTGATGATTTTTATATTGTTGCCCGTACAGTTTTGGTGAAAAGTGAACGATATTTTGATCTTTATGATCAGGTTTTTGCTCATGTTTTTCAAGGGATGGAATTGCCTGAAGCTGATGACTTTGAGTTTGATTTCCTGGCCAACAGCATGTTGCAGGAGTGGCTTCAAAATCCGAAAGCCATTGCTGACAGTCTGGGGATCGACGAGAAAAAACTGAGTGCAATGTCCCCCGGGGAGTTGCTCGAGTATTTCAAAGAGCGACTGAAAGATCAGCAGGGGAGGCATGACGGCGGTTCGAAGTGGATTGGCACAGGCGGGACTTCCCCTGTGGGTCATTCGGGTTATCATCCCGGCGGCATGCGTGTCGGAGGGGAATCACGCAACCAGAGTGCTGTTCAGGTGGCTGCTGAACGTAGATATAAGGATTATTCCACAGAGGGGCCTCTCACCCAGAACTCTATCGGGGAAGCGCTGAAGAGACTGCGGAATCTTGTGCCAAGAGGGACAAGGGATCAGATCAATGTCGATGCCTCTATATATCAGACTATGAAAAACGGTGGTGAAATTGAGCTGGTTTTTGAAAGGGGAATTGTCGATCGGTTGAAAATTATTTTGGCCATAGATAATGGCGGCTGGTCAATGGAGCCTTATGTTCATATTGTGCAGACTCTTTTCAACTATTCAAAATCACAGTTTAAAGATCTTAAAACCTATTTTTTCCATAACACTATTTATGACTATCTCTGGGAGGATCCTGCCCGGTACAGCAAACCGGTAAAAATAGATCAATTTACACGACTCGACCCCGATACCCGTCTGATTATAGTGGGTGATGCTTCGATGGCTCCCTATGAATTGATGGCTGCAGATGGCTCGATTTATGCGATGGAAAGAAGCGGGAAACCGAGCATTGAAAGGCTGAAATACCTGGCGGATACATTTAATCACGGGATATGGCTGAATCCCATTCCAAAAAGAAACTGGGGATATACCCGTACCATTGATGTAATTCAAAATATTTTCCCCATGTTTGAACTCTCCCTGGATGGTTTAGAGAAGGGTGTTGGGCAATTAATGAGCCGATAGTAGTAAGAGTGACAATATCAGTTTTGTTATTATTCTTTATCTTGTTAAGGTGAATAGTGCCTGTTGTCAGCAGTTTAAAACTTATATAAAATTTTTTACGACGTCATTAAAGGTGATTAAAGTGATTCCTTTCAAGCCAAACTGCCTGCCCTTGCTCATTGGCAGTCTGCCCACCGACAACCACAGGGCAGCTGCCGAGTTAATATTTGACTACACGCCGCAGATACCTATCTGGCCCCAACTTCCCGTGTTGAAAGAAGAGGGGATGATCCTGCAGTATATTCCCGGTTTTCCAGGAATCACCCTGAATGATGGGAAACTATTTATCGATACAGAGAAAGAAGGGTTTGATGAGGAACTCCTTACCTTTTATGAAGAATATATAATGGTGTCTGAAGGTGGAGCTGAAATTGACGAGTCTAGATTTGCCCTTTCCCGGGATGTGGCTAACGGGTTTTTCGAATTCTTACAACTTGCCGAAGAGAAAAAGAGTGATCTTGTTGCATTAAAAGGACAGACTACAGGTCCGGTCACATTTTGTACCGGACTTGTCGACCAGGCCGGCAGAGCGATCTTTTATAATGATCAGTTGCGTGATGCTGCAATCAAACATCTGGCGATGAAGGCAAAATGGCAGATCAGCAAAATGGCCGCCCATTGTGATCGGACAATCATGTTTTTTGATGAACCCGGACTCGCTGGTGTGGGTTCTTCAGCGTTTATTACAATTACCGATGATGATATCATCGCCTGTCTATCTGAAGTGTTTGAGGCAGTTCGTTCAGAAAACGGTCTAAATGG
>MAXH01000300.1 GCA_001750925.1 Desulfobulbaceae bacterium S3730MH12 | reverse complement strand
CCAGGATCCGGTTTTATCACCCATGTCAGAGTACGTCCCGGTCAGATAGCACTTCCTGTACCTCTGATGCCGGTTATGACCTTTGTGAACTACGATTCAGAGGTGTTCATAGCTGGCTTCAAACAAGAGCCCATGCAGAATATTAAAGTGGGTAACGAAGCCGAGGTGATTTTCCCCGGCATACCGGGCCGGGTATTTCAGGCTAAAGTTAGTAAAATTTTACCTGCACTTGCTGAAGGGGAACTTTCTCCAAGCAAAAACATGTATGCGTTCGCGCCCGATCTGCCCGAGGGACTGGTACCAGTTTTTTTGAAATTTGAAGAGGATCTGAGTGATTTTTATATTCCCATGGGCAGTGATGCAGTAGCCAGCACATATAGTCATCGCTGGCATCATATTCAGATTATCAGAAAAATTTTATTGCGCATGGAAAGCTGGCGTAATTTTGTCCATTTTCATTAATTAATCAGGAAATAACAATGATGAATAAAAATACCAGTAGGAATTATATTTTGGGCGGTCTTCTTTCCGGAGTCGTAATGCTATTTCTTAATGGCTGTGCAGGACAGGTGGCAACCCAAGAGGAAGCAACCTCATCTATTAAAGGCGAGGTCGTGGAAGAAAGGGTACCGGTTGACTTTGCGGCAATGGCCGAGCAGGGCGAGGTGGATGACGGCTGGATTAAGAATTTTAATGATCCGACTTTGATAAAACTTACGGCCGAGGCACTGGCTGCAAACCCCGGTCTTCAAATTGCTGAAGCCAAGGTCGAGCAGGCCGATGGTCTGACCCGGCAGGCTGAAGCAGGCCTTAAACCCACAGTCGGTTATGGTGGAGGTTATCAGGATAGTCAGTTCCAAGGGACAGGTGCCGGCGAGGGGGGTGGTGGTGCCGGACTGGCTGTTTCCTGGGAGGCTGACGTATGGGGACGCATTCGAACCGGTATTGCCGGTACTGAACAGGAGACAGCTGCAACTGTGGCTGATTTCCAGTTTGCCAGGCAGGCGCTGGCAGCATCCGTTTCCAATGGCTGGTTTATGGCAAATACCGCAAAATTCCAGTATCAGTTTGCCGAGGATATCGTCAAGCTCCAGCAGAAACGAGTTGAAGTTGCTGAGGGTATGCAGAAAGTTGGCAAGGGAACTGAACGGGATGTGCATCTGGCTCGCGGTGCTGCTGCATCTGCCGGAGAAGCTGCCCGTGAAGCATTGTCAGCGTCTGAAAACGCACTTCGCAGTTTGGAGTTGCTGTTAGGGCGCTACCCGGCTGCCGACCTTAAAACAGCTGAAAAACTTGTTGCGGTACCACCACCCATTCCAGCAGGCATTCCCTCCGGGATAATGGAGAGAAGACCTGACCTGATTGCTGCCGAACATCGGGTGGCAGCTGCTTTTTACAAACAACAGGAAGCTGAACTGCTGAATCTGCCCCGTTTCAATTTTTCTCTTGGTATCGGTTTAAATACTATAAATGATGCCATCTCCGGACTTAGTGCTGGTATTTTTGGTCCCCTTTATACCGGTGGGGCCATTGAAGCCGAGGTTGATAAGGCGACAGCTGTACAAAAAGAGACCATTGCCATGTATGCCCAGGCTGCCCTTACAGCTTTCAAAGAGGTGGAGGAGTCGCTGGCTGCTGAAGAACATCTTCTGAAAAGAGATGAGTATCTGCAGATAGAGGTAACGGAAAATAAAAAAGCCTATGACCAGACCATGAAGCAGTACGAGATTGGCCAAATAAGCCTGCTTGACGTGCTGACGGTTGAGAATAAATGGATCGCATCGCGCATAGCGGAGATGGATGTTGCCGGCAGGCGTCTGGTTAATCGGGTGAATCTGCACCTTGCCCTTGGTGGCAGTTTTGAAGAGCAGCCGGCTGTTGCTGTAGAGCAGTAATTGGTAACACAGTAGGATAATATTCTCCGGCAGTGGAGTAAATCTTTAGCCACACTCCATTATTCCGGTTGCACCGTAGTGTGGTGCAACCGGTCTTTCGGCACAATCATGTTCACCGTTTTCTGCCTGATTCCGACCATACTCACTTCGTGTCCTGTCATAGCGACTTTTATTATCAACAAAAGTCGCTTGAATTTGAATCAATTGATCATCTGAAATTTACAAGGACCGGTGGAAAATTGAGATATTTTCAAAAAGGATAGCGCCTCTTTTACCCCTTACAATTAGAAAAGAAAAAAATAAAAATGCATAAACCAACAACAGCCACTAGCTCCCCATTATATTGGGTTATACGCTATCTCCCTATATTGCAATGGCTACCACATTACAAGCTCTCCTGGCTGCGCGCCGATGTTGTCTCCGGTTTGACAGTATGGGCAGTCATGGTGCCGGAGGCGATGGCGTATTCCGGTATTGCCGGTGTGCCGCCTTTAGTTGGTCTTTATACGGTACCCATCCCACTGATAATGTATGCGATATTCGGTACTTCACGAACCATGGTCATTGGACCGGATTCCGCGACTGCACTGATCTCCGCAGGCACCGTTGGTGCTGTCGTTGCAACACATAGCGGTGTCACTCAAGTCGCTGAATTTGTCGCGATCACCTCTGCACTGGCGTTGATCGTCGGCATCATCTTTCTCGTATTGGGACTTGTACGCATGGGCTGGATCGCCAACTTCATTCCGTCACCGGTGATGAAAGGTTTCATACAGGGACTGATATGGGTCACCATTATTGGCCAGGTACCAAAACTGTTTGGTATTGAAGGTGTTCATGGAAATTTCTTTGAGCAGTTATGGGCTCTCATACCTGAGTTGGTGAATGCAAAACCTATAACCACTGCCATCGGACTAGGAAGTTTGGCACTGTTGTTCCTATTCAAGCGTCTCACGCCTAAATTGCCTTCAGCATTGACAACAGTTGTACTCTCGATCATGGTGGTATCTGTGTTCGATCTTGGTGCCAATGGTGTTGATATCGTTGGCTCTGTTAAAGCCGGATTGCCATCATTGGCAATGCCAAAGTTCACTCTGGCGCAGTTACAGTTACTACTTCCGGGTGCATTAGCCATTGTACTACTTGGCTATGCTGAATCACTTGGAGCAGCTAAAGCCGCTTCGGCAATATCCGGTGGCAGTGTTGACCCCAATCAGGAGCTGATTTCCCATGGTCCTGCCAATATTGGGTCAGCATTCAGTGGAGGGTTCGTCGTTGTAGGCAGCCTCTCCAAGACCTCAGTATCCATGGGTGCCGGTGGTAAAACCCAGATGGCATCACTGATACATGCTGCATTTATCATACTGACACTGATGTTTCTTTTACCACTCTTCACTAATTTGGCACATTCAGCACTGGCAGCCATCGTCATCCATGCGATGATTGGACTGCTTAAGCCCGGTTATCTGGTCCAACTATGGAAGCAGTCTCGTTTGGAATTCAGCATTGGAGTGGTTGCGTATCTTGGCGTTATGGCTATCGGTGTTCTTGCAGGTATCGGCTTGGGTATTGTTCTGGCATTACTGTTACTGATCCGTCATGCAAGTTCACCGCCGACTGCTGTACTGGGCCAGATACCAGGCAAACCTGCATTCCGTAATATTTATCGCCGTCCAGGTCTGGAGACATTTGACGGACTGCTGATCTTTCGTTTTGATGCCGGTCTTTTCTTCGCCAATGCCAATTACTTTGCAAGTAATCTGCAAGAGTTAATAGCTCAGGAAAATAAACCCGTACACTGGGTTTTAGTAGATGCTGCAACCATTAATATGATGGATTCAACGGCGGTTGAAAGGTTGCTGGAGTTGCTGGTTAGTCTCAAACAACAAGGCATCCTGATCGCTTTTGCACATGTGCGTGACCGGCTAAAAGACAAAATGATATTGGCCGGTCTTGTGGATAAAATCGGTGAAGAATACTTTTTTGAAACCTTATCTGATGGTGTTTCAAGCTTTCAAAACAATACAAAGGCGAAAGAATCATAAATAATTTCTGTTGCTAAACGCGGCTTCATACAACAAGTAAAAGTATGCTTAAATAAGGCGATTAAAAATAAAAGCATTCAAGTTTATTTCCACAGTGTAGTTGTCTGTGAGAGGAGATGATCGGATAGGACAGACTGATACAGACGACTGGGCAGTATAATTTGTGCTATCAGTCATCCGAGTATTTTAACAATTTTTTACCAATAAGGGAGGAGGTTATGACCAAAAAAGGCAGTTCGATATTTTCCTTATTTATTCTGGTGAATGTAATTTTCATTTCTTCCGGATATTTCACCATCCAGAGTTTTGCCGCAGGGCAGTCAGGCACTTTCACAGGATCATGGGTGGCTGACGGTGTCAGGGATTCGCTTTCTTTTGGGGAAAACAGGCAGGCCTCACTTTTTAAATTTACAGGTCATGTGAATTTAAAAGATACTGTCGGGGGAAAAAAGGATTTCTGGTCCGAGTGTATCGGCCTGGCAGACAGTAAGACCGGCAGCATTGCGCGCTGTGTCTGGCGCAGCCTCGACGATGATGAAGTTTACATTACCCTCAAGGGAGAAAAATTTGCTCAGGGAAGTAAGGTAACAGGGGAAATCATTGGAGGTACAGGGGCAGCTGAAGGTATCAGCGGCACTCTGCAGTTTGAATGGTCATCAATGTCTTTCCAGACACACAACAACATAACTACGGTTGGCGGATATGCGAAGAACCTGAGCGGATCATTCCAGCTTCCCTGATCGAAACTTTTACGTACATTCGTTTGAATACATAACAAGTTTGTCATAAATGAGGAGCTGAATTATGTGGATTATTGAATTATTGGTTGTACTCTTTTTTATCTGGCTTGGTGCCAGGATGGGTAGTATCGGAATCGGTTT
>MAXH01000299.1 GCA_001750925.1 Desulfobulbaceae bacterium S3730MH12 | reverse complement strand
TGAACCGTGCTCCATGGCCCGGAGTTGACTGCACTTTGATTTCGCCGTTATGCTCATGGATGATGCCGTAGCTGACGGAAAGGCCCAGCCCTGTTCCCTTGTCCTGCTCCTTGGTACTGAAAAAAGGATCAAATATTTTATCCAGTACCTCTTTACTGATACCCGGACCATCATCTTCAATCTCTATGAGTACATGGTCGCCTTTCATTCTGGTGCTGATGGAGATCTTCCCTTTGTCCTCAACTGCCTGTACACCATTCATGATCAGATTGACCAGCACCTGCTGGATGCGCCTGCTGTCCACCAGGCAGTACGGCAAGGTCTTGTCCAGGTTACAGTTCAGGCGGATCTGTTTTTTCTTGAACTGCTGGCCAACCATGGAGAGCACACCGTCAACGATTTCGTTGACGGAAGCAAGTTGTCTATCTACCCGGGATTCTCTGCTGCGGGAAAAGTCAAGGAGGTCTGCAACTATTCGTTTACAGTTTTCTGTGTGCCGCTCAATTATACTGATATCATGAAGGGTTTCTTCATCGTCTTCGCTGTTCTCTTTAATGATATCCGTATGGCAGAGAATCACACCAAGGGGGTTGTTGATCTCGTGGGCTACGCCGGCTGCAAGCTGCCCCACAGCTACAAGCTTTTCCGTCTGCTGAATGCGCTGTTCTGTTTCCTTGATGGTGGTCACATCTTTTGCCAGGCAGACAATGGCCTGAACTGAATTATCTCTGCTCAGGATTGGATAGAAAGAGATCTCAAAGATAGAATCGTCCTCTAGTCGAACCTCTTTTGTCTGCTGATTTTTCGCCTGCAGGTCAAGCTCCTGCAGTTGGTTACTGAAGAGACATTGTTGCCCTGAAGAAACAGAATCAATGCTCTGCCCTATTATTTCATCCATGGAGAGCTTGTTTCTCTCAAGAAAGGCCTGGTTGGCCATCTGTAATGTGCCGTCAGGGGTAAGCAGGATAAGGGGATCGCTTATGCCGTCAAAGACAGACTGGAGCAGCTTGCTGCTTTGCCGCAGGTTCTGCATGTTTTGCAGGCTTTCTATGGTCAGACCGATCTGCTGGCCAATGGAGAGCAGGAGTTCCTGCAGAGCATCGTTAAATATTTCGCAGCGGAGTCCGGTGATCAGCATAATACCGGGCAGCCGATTGCGACAATAGAGGGGGATGCTGATATTGAGCATGTCATACTCTTCTGCGGGAATGGTTTTGATCTGTTTGTGATCAATTTCATTCTGCTCTTCCGGCAGCAGGGGGGCATTTTCCGCACATTGCAGAGCATAAGTTTTCTTTGCAGGATCTTTGAGATAGATACCTGCGCCCTTTGCCGGAATGACCTGCAGAACTTCATGCAGAACCTGGTGCAGAATGGTCGGCAGGGTTTCCGTGCTGGTGATGAGACCGGTGAGCGTATTGTACAGCATCAACTCCACATTTCTTTTCTTTACCTGGCTTCTGGCCTGGGTTTCTGATCGTTTCAAGGCCTCTGTCCGCTCGGCCACAATGAGTTCCAGGTTATCTCTATGCTCAACAAGTCGTGAACGGCTTTCATGCAGATTGTTTACCAGGGTTCTGGCGCTGCGAAACAGTTCTGCCAGTTCTTCCCGATGGCCCCTCAGTCCTTCAGGTAATGCTGATTTACCACTGTCATCAAGAGTTGTTCGAAATAATGTCAACAGATCCCGAAGGTTGGTGATGATAAGTTGATGAAAGAGAAGCCAGATGGTGGAGTAAAGCAGCAGGGCTAGAATCAGGACTGTACCGAACATGCGAAATGATCTCTTCCATATTTGAGTAAGACTCTCTTCAAGTGGAATGGAAATAGAAAGAACGCCTCCGATTTCGTCGGCCTGACGATGGAATCCTCGAACCTCTCCATAAGTAATGCTGATAGCCTTCGGCGCATTGTCCGGGTCTCCATGGCAATGCAGGCAGGAACTGTTGAAAAAAACCGGGCGATATAAGGTGAAATATCGTTCAGAATCCAGTCGTTTTACAGTGTGCCATTCCTGTTCTTCTGGGTGCGCACGGAAATACTCTATCATTTCCCGTTCCTGCGTATTTGCCTCAAAATTTGGATTTCTGGCATCTATGGCTGTCCGCCGATACTTGAAGGCCGGCAGCACATCCTTGAAACGATCCATGATAACCCGTGTAATATAGGAGGTAGACATGGCTTCAATGATAAACTGATCCTCGCCCAGTTCCTCATACATGCGTGGCCGCAATACTTCGCGGATATAACCGCGGGTAGATTCCAGAGAGGTCATAAGCACCTCAGTTTGCCTGAAAGTCTCTTCCTCAAGCAGGTTCTTCTGAAAATGATAGATGATGGTCGTTGTAAAGAGACAGAAGCAGAAGAGTATGATGCCTAAGCCCACTTGAAATCGCAGTTTCAGGTTGTGTTGATCCTTTCCGGCCAGATCCCGGATAATATCTCTCATTGTGATGCTCCCTGATCGCAGATCATAAACAGATCGGTGCTTCCGTGAGTATACACGTTCCGTGTCCATATGTAAACTAACGGATGCACTTCTCTCCCCTGTTTGCCAGATTTCGTATCTGTGATTTTGGTTTTAATAGTGTGATACTGGTGAGTTGCCCTGGGTATCTGTTTTTTGTCTAAACCAGGAACAAAGGTTGCATCAAGATTGAATCATACTCAAAAAAATAGTAACTGAGGAGAAATTTGGATGCAACGCACTTTTATAACACCTGTACTTGTTTTGCTCGGCATAGTCGGAATCTGTAGTCTGATGGCAACAACAAGCCTTTTTGATCCGCTTATTCACTTTATTCACACCGGAGATATTACACCTACGCAGGCCGTAGTTTGTCTCCTCTTTACCGTAGGCGGATTTGCTGTCTATTTGTATCTTTTAAATCTTATCTGCAGCTACTTTGTGCCTCGTATTAAAACGGAGGTCGAAAGCAGTGGAACAAATCAAGGAGGTTTGACTTAATAATAATGGGGGGAAAAAAAATGTTTATTACCACAAAAAATAACGGAGGACTTAGATGTCACAATTAAAAGAGCAGATGCCGACCTTTATTATGGGTGGGTCTTTACTTGTGTATGGACTCATTGCACAATCAGGCGCCTTGGAGCCCATGGCGAAATATTTGCACACCCACAAAACTATGGATTTACAGGTCACCATGACCTTGATAATAGGTTGCATTGCCATTCTTGGCGCGCTTGTTAACACTGCAAGAAAACCCGGCACCTCTAATATCGATACATTTATTCTGCAGCCACTCGGTGGAATTGTTTTAATTCTAGTGATGGCAATGGCTATCCGCTGGTACGCAGAACCGTTGATGAAGATTATAAGTAAAGGTTTGGAGCCAACCTTTGGTTTTAAGATTTATAAGGTCTTAAATCTTAACTATGTTGTTTTGGGGATTCTAGCCGGTGTTTTTTTAACGAACACCTGGGGCATCCCCAAATTTGCAGGTCCGGGAGTCAAATGTGCCCGTTTTGTCCTGAAAATGGGAGTCATCATGCTTGGTGCCCGGTATTCATTTGCCGAGCTTGCAAAACTTGGTGTGTATTCAGTCTTTCTCGTAGGTTTCTTTGTGCTTGGTACTGTTTTTCTGGTGCTGTGGCTGGGAAATATCTTTAAACAACCAAAATCCATGACCGGAGTACTTTCTGCCGGTATGGGGGTCTGTGGTGTTTCGGCAACAGTTGCTGTAGCCCCTGTTGTAAAAGCCAAGTCTGCGGAAATGGCCTATACCATCGGAACCATTCTTTCCTTTGGTATTATCTGTATGTTTGTCTTCCCAACCATCGGAAAGCTTGCCGGTATGAGCCCCGTTCAGTTTGGTGCATGGGCAGGAACCGGAATTTTGAACTCTGCTCAGGTTGCTGCTGCGGCCCTTGCCTTTAATGCAGTGGATATTGAAACCCTGAAAGTTGCAGAAATTTTCAACATTACCCGGGTTCTTTTTTTGCCTATTATTGTTCTTGTTCTTGCCACATGGTTTGGTAAGGAAACCGGACAGAAGTTAAGCTTTAAAAGCGTTGTAATTGATAAATTCCCAGTTTTTATCATCGGCTTTTTAATTCTCTTCTTCATGTCTTCAATAGGTATGTTTTCACCACCCAGCCATTATAAGGGTAAATACATAGATGTATCCTACAATGACCGAAGTCAGGTCACTCCAGAAGAGCTGGTAACCTTACAGGATGCCATGGCAAAAAATGAGTTCAGCGGCCTGAAGCCAAAACAGCTCGAGGCAGTAACAAATCTCATTGAGCAGCACCAGATTGCAGGTAACTATGAAGAACGCAACGACAAGAAAGCATTTGATCATGTCGGTCGTGCACGCATGACACAGTTGCAGGGTACTCTTGCAGCCGCAAAAGCCAAAGAGGTAACACTATCTGCTGAAGTTAAAGGTGCCCTGAAACATGCCGTTAAACAGGTGAAAAAGAAATCTAAAACCGTTGTAACGCTTACTGACTTTATGATCTGGTTCTTTGCCTTTGGCTTAATTGGCCTAGGTATGCAGATTACCAAGAAATCCATTATGCAGGCTGGCGGATGGCCCATAGTTATGGGTGTTATTGCAGGAATCACCAAGGCAACACTTTCTTTCTTTGTTGTCCTTTGGCTGATCAAGGATGTTGTTCTAAACTAATTTTCAGCTAAGGAGTTTATTATGAGTGATGAAGATAAAAAAGTAACCATTGAAACCGGTGATGCCGGTAAGGGAACTACAGAGCTTTCAGAAAACGCGAATACGGAAGAAATGGAGGAACGTGCCCTATCAGTTTTTTCCAGTGATCGTAATGAAGACATAGTTGCCCTTGTATTTTGTCTTATAACCACCTTTCTGGTGTTGGTTTTTACCAAGTGGATGGTATAGTTACTGAGTAAGTAGAAATCGGTAGCTTAAATCTGCACCATGACCGGTTCATATACCGGTTATGGTGTGTTTGTTTCCTGGAAAGTGAGTGTTCCATATGTTTAACAATATCCTTCTCTGTACCCAAGGTACTGATGGTGCCAAGAAAGCAGAGGCTTTTGTTTTTGAAAAACTGGAAGCTGACCCCAAACTCAATGTCACTGTACTCACAGTGCTTGATGAAGACTGGCGTGAAATGACTGGTGATGACTGGCTTAATTCGAGCAAGACCCACACCACTTTTCTAGACCATGTTGAAAACCAGATGGATGAAGAAATTGCAGAAGAGTGGCAACGGATAAAGACAAGTTATCCTGTTGCAGAACAGGCAAATTTTCTGCAAAGAACAGGAAACATAGCGAAAACCATAACAAAAACAGCCAAAGAACTTGGTTGTGATCTGATTATTATCGGTTCATGGCAGAAAAGCAAAAAATTCTCCATACACAGTACCAGAACGGGTTTGCGAGCTACAATGAAAAACAAGGAGTTACATCCACTCTTGCCATGCCCTCTTCTAGTGGTTCCATAGATATGGCCGCTTCTGTCGTCACAGAAGAAGTTGATCTGGGGTTGCAGGAATTGCCTGCGCTCTTTGACCTGCGATCTCTTTTCCCGGGGGACAGGCTTCTGCGCTTTCATCCCAACTGGTTTGTCTCTGGTTTTCAGCAGAAAGAGGCAGAACCGTCTTTTACAGCAGCCATAAAAGATTATGTAACGGAAGAGGAATTTCTTCTGTCCGGGCGTTTTGTTTTCAATAGAACTGATGATGAGTTGTTACTCATTCAATTAACTGACCCCACTGATATAGGAATTTCCTTTCTTAATCGTAACGATAAGTTGAAAGTCCAGATTTCTTCAGAAGATAAAGAGATCGATCCCAATGACCCGCTCCTGCTCTGGATACGAGCAATAAAAGAATATATTCGTATCTACCTGAAACGCACACCTGTCACCCTGTTTTTTCGCGTATTAATGAATAAGATGGTACTGAAGATGGATCCGTCCCAGCGGAAGATTTGTCTTATGATGGCTAAGATTACTGCTGTGGAACTTCTGGTTATTCTACTGATTGTGATTGCTTATGTCGTCTTTGTCCTATAGTGCGTTTCAACAACCCAAAACAGGTGATTCATTAGATATCTTCAGTTTGCACTCCAGACTGCATGAAGGCGCCCTGGCCACCCTTTTCCTGGCTGAAGACCAGCTTTCCCGTGAACAGGTTGTGTTAAAAATTCCCTGCGGTGATATTCTTAATCATCCACTCCTGTTGTACCACTATCAGAACGAAGAGCGGATCAGCCGATTGCTCGACCATCCCGGAATCATACGATTCATCCACCGGCAGAGAAGCCGGCAATACCTCATCATGGAATATGTGGAAGGTAAGGATCTCAGATCCTGGTTCGGCAAAAATCGAAGCCTTGAGTTGAATACTGCCTTGACCCTGATGAATCAGCTCTGTGAAGTAATCCGTTATCTCCATGACCAGTCCATTGTTCATCTGGATCTTAAGCCTGAAAATATTATCTACTGCAATGATTCAACTATCAAAGTGATCGATTTTGGTCTGGCCAGTTGCCGTAATCTCCCGGATCTTCTCCACCTTGACCTGAATACCCCCCTGGGAACTCCCTGGTATATTGCGCCGGAACAACTCCTTGGCGAACGAACTGATCCCCGTTGTGACATCTATGCCCTGGGTATGCTCTTCTATGAAATGCTCAGCGGACAGTTACCATGGCCACGTTCCAGTAAGATCCATATTGCCCGACGTCGTCTGCGCCACGACCCGACTCCGCCGCGTTATCACAACCCGGATATCCCCCCCCAGATTCAGACCATCATCCTCCGTGCCATTAGTCGCCATGCAAAAGACCGTTACGCACGTGTAGCTGATTTTCAGCATGAGTTGAACTGTTGGCAGCAGCTCCCAATCACCGTTACTGGAAGCACCACAAAACAGCCTCCCCTTTGGAAAAGATTGTTCCCGGGCAAGGCTATAGAGAAAAGCAGAAGACAACAACAGAAAACGAAGATTTCAGGTGGCAGGCCGCAGCTTGTAGGTGCTTTGATAGATTCTGCGAAAAGCGACACCATGGTGGCCGAGCTTAAAAAACAGGCCCTTGTCTGCTCGGCAGATGTCACACTACTGCATGTTGTTGAAGAAGAAAGCGATTCTCATGTCAGACGTTACGGCATAGCCGTGGAAGGCGAGAAGCTGATGGCCAGACTGGAAGAGACTGTGCAGCTCTTTCGTCGCTACGGCATTGACCCCACTATTCGTCTGGTTCGGGGAGAGGTTGTTGCAGTGTTGGCCGAACTCTGCACAGAGCTGGATGCGGAGTTGCTGGTTTTGGGAAGCTCCAGGAAAAAGGAGGGGATCCTCCGAAGTGCTTCGGTGCGGCGCCGTTTGGAGAAAAACTGTCCATGTCCATTAACAGTAGCGGCAACTCAGCAGTTTTCAGCAGCCATTGACCTGTCGGCTTTACAGCCGAATGAGTTGACAGCCGGGCAGGTGCTTATCTGTGATATTTTTCTGGTGGATCTCTGGTACGAGCACCTCCATTTCCATACGGATTTTATCTATCAGTTACTTCTGCACCCGGAACGGGATCTTGCCCTTGGTGAAGAACATTGCGGCTTTGGACGTTTCCTCGCTTCCCTTGATACCTCAGGCAACTGGGGAGAGGTAACCTCAGTACTGCATCCAGTCCACCGTAAGTTTCACCAAGTGGCCAATCAGATGGCCCAATTGTGCGAGCACGACCACAGCCGTCTCCATGATATTTATATCCGTGAATCCTTACCGCTTTCCTGTAGATTGAAAAAAGAATTGGGCCACGTCTCTCGCCTGCTTCGCACCCACCTTGACAGGCCGCCACCTTCGGTACCTTTTCTGGTGGATGATGTCTGCCCTGTCAGCCAGCCGGATCTGGCCTGTTACGGCCCCTTACTGGGGGCCTTGAACCTGGATCAGGATCTCTGCGTGTTGATCCGGAAGAGTATGATGACTACAGCAGCTTCCAACATAGAGAGGGGAAATTAAGTGCGTTTGATGGTCTTCTCAGATGTTCACGGTAACCTTGAAGCCTTGCAAAGTGTGCTTAGCGACGCTGCTGACAGACAGGTACACAGAAGCATCTGTCTGGGTGATCTGGTGGGCTATGGGCCCTATCCCAATGAATGTATTGAACTGGTGCGCAGTTTGAAAAACTGTCGCTGCCTTGCCGGGAATCATGACGTGGCAGCACTTTGGGAAACCTCTCCCTATGGCATGTCATCTGCTGCCAAAGAGGCGATTCTCTGGACCATGGATCAGTTGAGCAGTAAAAACAGGGAGTATATTGAAACACTGCCGGATCGGCTTGACCTGGCAGACATGACCTTTGTCCATGCCAATCCTTACAATCCACGGGGGTGGCGCTATGTGATGGATCGAAAATACGCATTGCGCAGTTTTGCCGCCACCAGATGTCGCCTTCTCTTTATTGGTCACAGCCATCGTCCCTTGATGATCACAAAAAGATATCTGCTGGCGGTTACTATTCAGGCCATTTCCGGCTCCATGGAGCTTGAAGTGAATGACAGTAAACGTCGTATTGTCAACTGCGGCAGTGTCGGTCAGCCAAGAGATGATGACCCGCGTTCCTGCTATCTTATTTATGATAGTCGTACCTGCAAAATGGAGTTTTACCGGGTTTCGTATGACATGGGAAAAACAGCAAAAGCTATCGAAAATGCTGGGTTGCCATCTGTGCTCGGCAGGCGTTTGCTTAAGGGTACTTGATTATTCAGGAGAGTATTTATGAAAATTAAGAGACACGGTCAGGTGTCAACCATCAACCTTAAACAGCGATTTTTTCTCTGGTCAGCCATTATTCTCCTGGGCGGCGGACTGCTGTTGTCAGCGCTTTCTTTCTGGAATACCCGCAGGCTTCTCATGGCAGATGCCATGACCAAGTCCGAAGTCCTCCTTCGGGAAGTTGAGGCCATTCGCTCCTATGTAAAAGAGGAACTGCGTCCTAAAATGTACGAGCTACACGGGCATGATACTTTTATAATCGAAGCGATGTCCACCACTTACATCAGTACCACCATCATGGCACGATTTGCCGAGACCATGCCCGACTATATCTATCGACGCGCCTCCCTCAACCCGCATAATCCACGTAATCTCGCTGATCCTTTTGAAGAGGAGATGTTTGACTGGTTTGAGGTGGATTCTTCACGTCTGTTCTGGCAGGGTATAGTGAAGAAAAACGGAAATTCTTTTTTTGTTTCCATGGTTCCTGACTACTTTACTGCGGCCTGTATCCGCTGCCACGGGAAAGCGGAAAAGGCACCACAGGAGTTGACGGATCGTTACGGTATGGATGGTGGATTCAGGTTCCAGGCCGGGGATCTGGCAGGGATCAACTCAGTGGCAATCCCGGTCTCTGCAGCACTGCGTGAGGCCTGGCAGGGAAGTCTTCTACTCTTTGTCATTACTCTCAGTGGAAGCCTTGTTTTATTATGGCTTTTGAACCTGCTCTTTCAGCGCCTGGTCATTGAGCGTCTCGGGGTAATGCTTTCCCTTGTGGGCGAAAAGAAAAAAGAGAGCGAGGGGCCCCCCGGCCTCGGTGATGAACTTGATGTGCTGCAGGCCTCTCTTGGTTCTTTACACAGCTATGTGCGGTCAGCTCGCAAGGGCTCTTCTCTGCAGCCTAATTTTATCGGGGACTATGTTGTCAGCAAGCCCATTGCTGCCGGTGCCATGTCCTGGTTGTATAACGGGTATACAGTAAAATCGAATGCCAAAGTATCTCTTAAAATCGGTTTTGATGAGGTACTGCAAAATCCATTATATAGGGCCTGTTTTGAAACAGAGCGACACCTGTTCGAAACCATGTCACATCCATGCCTACCTGAAGTCAGGGAGCGGGTAGAAGATGTGTTGGTCTTGGCAGAAATTCAGGGCAGAAGCCTTTTATCGTTATTTAATAAAGGACCGTTGGAAGATCAACAGCTCCTGCCTGTTTTTTCGCAGTTGTGCGACCTGGTAGCATCCTTTCATGCTGCTGGAATTGTGCACCATGATCTCCGGCCCCAAGTCCTGATGTTGGATGGCATGCAGCAAGTGCATCTCATCGACATGGGACTGGCAGCAAGTGATCAACAACCGGATCCTATTGTGGCGGCCGGTCTTGGCCCCCAGGGTGACCTGCTCTATCTTGCCCCGGAACAGATCCAGGGCAAACGGGGAGATCCACGCAGCGACATCTATGGGCTTGGCATTCTCCTCTACCTGGCAACAACGGGTAACCTGCCTTTTACTGAAAAAAGAAAATCTGCGCAGAGGTGGATGCAACACAAAGAGCAGATTGAAAATCCAAGAACGTATCGAGACAGCATCTCTGGCTCTCTGGAACAGGTGATCCTCAAGGCCTTATCATACGATATCAATAAACGATATCAATGGGTGGAGGATCTGTGGGAGGATCTGAATGAGGCGGATAGAAAGTTAAAAAAAACAGGTTGACTTTTAACTTACCAATTATCTGGCTCGTTTTTTTCTGGAGATATGATAGAAGGTGCCGGTGGAAGCCATCATGATTTTTTTCACGTTAAACAGCCAGAAGATATCATTTTCAGGTGATGAAAAGATGTCCCTCTTACACCATCTGCGCGAAGAAAAGGGACTCGTTTCGGTTAAGGATGGCTGTTCGGGCCAGGCGGCCTGCGGTGCCTGTTTAATAGAACTTGAGGGCAAACCTGCTCTGGCATGTGCCACATCAATGAAAAGTGTGGCAGGAAAGTCAGTTATCACCATTGAGGGTTTTCCTGAAAAAGTACGACGTACTCTCGGGCGGGCCTTTGTGGCAAAAGGTGCTGTACAGTGTGGTTTTTGCACACCGGGTATTATATCCAGAACAAAAATATTGCTGGAGAACAACCCCGACCCCAGTCGCGCGGATGTCGTCAAAGCTTTACAGGTCAATGTTTGCAGGTGTACCGGTTATGTAAAAATTATCGATGCCATTCTGCTGGCGGCTAAAGCCCTGCGGGATAACCTTGAGGTCAAGTGGGAAAAACGTACCGGTATCGGTTACTCCTATCCAAAAGTTGCGTCATACGAAAAAGCATTGGGAACCGCCCCCTACGTGGCTGATATGAAACTAGAAGGAATGTGTCACGGGGCTCTGAAATTCAGCGAGCATCCCCGTGCTGTTGTACGGCGCATCGATGTGTCGGTTGCTGAAAAAATGGCCGGTGTGATTCGGATATTTACAGGAACTGATATCCCTGGAAAACGCTACCAGGGCATTTCGGTCAAAGACTGGCCCATGATGGTGCTTGAAGGTGAGACTACCAGATGCATTGCAGACGTATTTGCCTGTGTGGTGGCCGAAAGTGAACAAATTGCCCGTCTGGCAGTCAAAGAGATTCAAGTGAAATACGAGGTTCTTGATCCGCTTACGGAAATGACCGAAGCTGAAAACTCCCCTGTGCTGATTCATAGTAGTGGCAACCTACTCAAAGAGACCGTTGTCTGCCGCGGGGAAGCCGTAGACGATGTTTTTGATCGCTCCTCCCATACGGTTGAGGGTGAGTTTGAAACTCCCTTTGTGGAACACGCCTTTTTGGAACCTGAGGCCTCTATTGCCCAGCCTGATG
Source organism: Desulfobulbaceae bacterium S3730MH12 (assembly GCA_001750925.1). Classification (GTDB taxonomy): domain Bacteria; phylum Desulfobacterota; class Desulfobulbia; order Desulfobulbales; family Desulfocapsaceae; genus Desulfomarina. Next base: position 5,967 of record MAXH01000299.1, on the reverse strand, counting down.
GTAAAGGCGGCCTAACCGTTTTTTCCCAGGGTCAGGCACTTTTTAAAGATCGTGATCAAATCAGTTCAGCACTGAATCTGTATGCAGAGCAAGTTGATGTGGTCTGCATATCGGCCGGGGGTGCTTTCGGTGGAAAGACAGACATCACAGTTCAGCACCATGCAGCCCTTGCTGCCGTGGTGCTCCGGCGTCCAGTCAAAGTGCGCCTGAGTCGTCCTGAATCCCTGCGCATGCACCCCAAACGGCACCGGATGAAGTTGAGCTACAAGCTGGCCTGTGACGAAAACGGCATGCTCACCGCTCTTCGGGCAAGAATCATAGGGGATACCGGCGGCTATGCCTCGGTGGGAGGAGCAGTTGTCTCCCGAACCGGAACCCATGCCGCGGCTGCATACCATATCCCGAATATGGATGTAATTGCCAGTGCCTACTATACCAACAACCCCCCCGCCGGCGCTTTTCGTGGTTTTGGTGTGACCCAGTCTAATTTTGCCATGGAAAGCATGGTCGACGAACTTTGTACTAAGGGAGGTTTTGACCGGTGGCAGTTTCGCTATGATAATGCCCTCGACACCGGTCGCATGACTACCACCGGCCACATTCTAAAAGATAGTGTTGGACTGCGTCAATGTCTGGAAGAAGTAAAAGATTGTTTCAATAATGCCAGGTACGCTGGAATCGCCTGTGCCATCAAGAATTGCGGTATCGGAAACGGTATAGTAGAGGGCAGTGAAACCCGGCTCAAAATTGTCGATCCCGACCGAATCGAACTCTACCATGGCTGGAGTGAAATGGGCCAGGGCATCGATACCGTGGCACGACAAGTGCTGGCTGAAGTGTGTGATTTGGACGATTCAATAGCGATTGATGTCAAATCCTCAACCAGCGGCGGTGCCAAGGGTGGAACCACAGCAGCGAGTAGAGGTACTTCACTGCTTGGCAATTCAACAATTAAGGCGGCAGAAAAACTAAAAGCTGATCTGCAGGACCAGTCTCTTGATGATCTGGTTGGCAACGAATATTTCGGTAGCTACCTTGTAGACTGGACCACCAGCCATGACGTGAACTGTGAGGTTATCAGTCACTTCTCCTATGGCTATGCCGTTCATATAGCCATCTTGGATGAGACCGGTAAACTGCAAAGTATCCATGCAGCCCATGATGTCGGCAGGATTATTAACCCGATTTTATTCGAAGGACAGGTCGAAGGCGGGGTGGTCATGGGGATGGGATATGCACTGAGTGAGAACTATCCGTTAAAAGACGGCAAACTTACCTCGAACCGAATGTCCAAATTAGGCCTCCTGAAGGCAAAGGATATTCCCGAGATCAAGGTTATCGGTGTGGAGTACCCCGATGAGGCTGGTCCTTTTGGTGCCAAAGGGGTGGGAGAGATCGGTTCAATTCCCACGATTGCGGCCATAGCCAACAGTTATTGCCGGTTTGACGGTACACGCCGCTACTCACTACCACTGTCACCACTGAAGAAAAAATAGTGGAAACAAAACAATGGTAGAGGTGGCAATCGACCTGTTCTGGTCTATAAATGGTGATAAAAAATGCCCTCGACTGGCTCACACGCGTGATCTTTTAAAGGCATTCCCTGAAACCTCTGCCCCAGATATTTCCAGCTGAAGCTCTAATCAGTATAAATTCCTCTCAGCTCGCAAACGTGGACGTTGCTGTAAACGGCGCCTCTGCTTCAGTAGTTCTCCAGGCATCGATGTATGTTGTGACTTCTTGCCGGCAAGCAAATCAGAGGTTTTGAAAAAACAGTACCAGTCATCTCGTTTGACAGGTTTACTTCCTTTACTGTACAAACCCTTACCAAAAAAATCTACAGCGACAAAAGTCAGACGGCAAATGGAAACTAGACCAACAGATGCCGAAAAGATTGTGATAGGTTCCATGATGTTTCCCCTTTTACTATAAACGTTAGATAATTTTTTCCATGAATAGATGGTATTAGTCCTGCGTTAGTAATTTAAGCGGGAGCAGTTAAGATCATAGACCGGCACTTGTGGACGTTCCTGATTTGCACGAAGGCTCTCCTGGTCAGGCTTAGTGAGCACATAGCGGATACCGACATCCTCGGCACTGAGTCGAGCGACAATCTCTTCCGGATCAGCAATTTCCATGATGTGTTTTATGTTCACACCTTGAGATTCGGCCTGCAGGGTAAAATTTGCCGCACTTAGACGTGCCCTCTCCTGGAAGCGGCTGCTTTCCCGCACCCTTCGCTCACCAGAGAATTGCAGGGGGCTGTCGGTGACATCCAGGGCAATGATTTCACAATCGAGACGCTGGGCCATTTTCAGGGCATAATCCGTAACTTGAGAAAGGTAGTCACCATCCTGTACCACGAGTATTTTGGTGGTGGCGGTTTTTTGTGCCAGCATCTGTTCAAGAGCACTGGCCGCAGCTGTTTGATTTCCTGCAGCCATTTCACCCATACCAATATTTTTTTTCTTTATTTTGGTTACTTTGACTTCCTCATTCTTTTTCCTTCCTAAGTTTATCCAATCAATAAATCCCATGGCATCCTCCTTCTTGATTACGTTATAAGTTCTGGTGCAGAAAATAGCTTATTAGCTTCATATTTTCTAAATTGCACAGAGCATGCCATACTAGGATGATAAATATAAAAGTTATATTTTCAGTTAGTTAAGTATTTTTTTAGCTCGAGAGAAGGGAATAATGACAAGTGATCGATACAATTGGTGTTGCATGTTGTAACGTTCAGAAAAGAACACCCAACAAAAGAGAGTTGTCAACAATGATCTTTACATAATTTACTTATTGGAATTACTCTATTTTTAATATTTAAATGTCTTGACGATCGAACAGTGTTACACAATGAAACTATGTAACAATATTCAACGAAAGAGGGCTGTGGATTTGAAAGGGAGCTACGGTACAGATTGATTGCCGAATAGAAATCAAGCAGAATCGCATAACAGATGACCAATTGCGTCCTGGAGCTGATCCACCAGAATGATTTCGATATTCTCTGTGACATCGTCCGGTAATGATTTGATATCCTCTTCGTTCAATCGGGGTAGTACCACCTTTCGGCATCCAGATCTTGTGGCAGCAAGGAGTTTCTCACGGATACCACCCACAGCCAGGATATTGCTGCTGAGAGTCATCTCGCCGGTGACGGAGACATCACGCCGAATCGGGCGGTTGGTGAGCAGGGATATCAGGGCCAGAGCTATGGCCAATCCGGCAGAAGGCCCATCTTTAGATACAGCGCCGGCCGGTAGATGGATATGAATATCGGAATGATCATAGAAATCCTCTGCAATGCCAAGAGATGCAGCATTGCTTCTGATAAAACTCAAAGCAATTTGTGCGGACTCACGCAACACCTCTCCCAGTGATCCTGTTAAAATCAGGTTGGTGCTGCCTGGCATCTGCAAAGCTTCTATAAACATAATTTCTCCGCCGAAGCGGGTCCAGACAAGGCTGGTAACCACACCGACCTGATCATTACCCTCGGTTGCCTCCTGTCTATATTTACGGGGTCCGAGATAGGTGACGAGCAGATTTTCATCAATTACCACAGATTCCGTGGTTTTCTCTTTTTCTTTTACACTTTGCAGTGCAAGTTTACGGCAGAGAGTTCCAATCTCCCGGTTCAATCCGCGTACTCCTGATTCTCTTGTATAACCAGTGATAAGATGGTCAATGGTCTGTTCTGAAATCCTCGGTAACTTGCCGCTCAGGCCGTTATCGGCAAATTGGCGGGGGAGTAATTTTTTTTGTGCTATGACTCGTTTTTCCTGCAATGTATAACTGGAGAATTCGATGATCTCCAGCCGGTCAAGCAGTGGGCCGGAAAGTCGATCCAGGTCATTGGCGGTGGCTATGAACATAACTGCGGAGAGATCGAAGGGAATCTCAAGATAATGGTCAATGAATTTTGAATTCTGCTCCGGATCGAGAACTTCCAGAAGTACTGAGGCGGGATCTCCACGGAAATCCTGACCCACCTTGTCAATCTCATCGAGAAGCATACAGGCATTGATTGCTCCAGCCCGTTTAATCTCATTTATGATGCGTCCGGGCATGGCACCAGCATAAGTACGACGATGACCGCGAATCTCAGCTTCGTCCCGTAAACCGCCCATGGACAGTCGCACAAATTTTCGTCCAAGAGAAGCTGCTACCGCACGGGCGATAGAAGTCTTGCCGGTGCCGGGAGGACCGCTGAAACAGAGAACCGGGCCGTCCGATACCTGCAGCTTTACCTGCCTGGCTAGAATATCCTCCACCGTATGCTTCAGTTCATCAAGCTGCACCGGTTTGGCGAGATAGTGGGTGGCTCCTTTCCGCATGGCATCTACCGCAGTAGACGTTGTGGCATAACCGGTAACCATTATAATATCAGTATCAGGGCAGGACTTTGCTACTTTTTCAATGAGAGTGAGACCATCCATCTGGTCCATCTTCAAATCTGTTATTATCAGATCAAAAGATTGCAGCGTTTCTATCTTATGCAGGGCTTCAACACCATTATTTGCCCCTTCAACAATATAATCCAGACCAGCAAAATAATGTATCAGATTGGTGCGAGCTATATCTTCATCATCTACGATAAGAATACGGTACTTCTGTTTGCTCCTCAGCGTCTTAACAGCAAGATATTCTAGTACTCTGGTTTTGACGCTTTGAAGTCCGAAATGGTGTTGATTTAGAATGGATTCAGCCCGGACGAGATCAAGGTTGTCCCTGGTTTCGACAAACCATGGTAAGGAGAGCAGTGTCTCGATATAATTAATACCGATCGAAAATTCTGCGGCAATCGGATCAATCTTGCCAAGCCTGTCAAGCTCTGAATCCACTTGGCTGGCCACCTGTTCCGGTAGATCAGTTTTCTGGGCTTTCAGCTTCAGGTCACTGAGATGTCGATTAGAGATAGGATCACTGTCAAAAGTGATATTCTCTTTCTCTTTTTTCTTATTGAAAAGATTCATTGTACAGCCGGGGGTAAGATTTAAAAAAATCGGTTGTTATCAGGGTTCCTTGTCAATTTCAAATCCCGTAGAAAGTAGAGATAGCAGCCATCATCACCACCAGGTAGAGAATAGTCATACCACTGCCGGCACGGAAATAATCCAGGGTTTTATAGCCTCCCGGCCGCATTATCAGGGCGTTTACCTGGTGGGTTGGCAATATGAAGGTGTTGGAGCAGGCGACACCCACCACCAAGGCGGCAATACGAGGATCAGCACCGGCTGTCCCCGCCATATTCATTGCCAGAGGAACCATAAGTACTGTGGCCCCCACGTTGGAAGCGACAAGAGTAAAAAATGAGGTGAGAATGGCAATAACTGTAAGCAGAATCAGTGGTGATACCGTGCCCATGGCACCCATAATTGTCTCGGCGATCAGCTTAGCTGCACCAGTTTTTTCAAAAGCGATGCCTAAGGGAATTAAACCGCCAAGGAGAAAAACAGTCATCCAGTCTACGGACTCATACGCCTCATCAATGGAAAGTACATTACTCAAAACCATGGCCATTGCACCGGAGAGCAGAGCAATGGAGAGTTGAACATGGAAGCCAAGAATCATGGTCAAGGCCAGCAGGAGACTGCCGACTGCATACTTCATCTTATCACTACGTATAATTTCACCCTGAACGTCCTCAGTAAAAACCAGGCCTTGTTTTTCTTTTAGGTAGTGAAATTTTTCCCAGGGGCCTTGGAGCAACAGAGCATCTCCCGGCTGCAAGATCATGGTAGAAATACCTCCGACAAAGGTCTTATTGCTGCGAAAGATGGCCAGGGGGTTGACACCATTTTTCTTGCGGAAGGAAAAGGTCTGCAGGGTCGAGCCAACCAGTTCGGAGCGTGGCGTAATAATGGTCTCCATGATACCTGCATTATTTGGAGAGATACTGTCAGCAAAGAGTTCAAGATCCTCTTTGATCTGCCAGCCGAACGACCGGACCATCTTTACAAC
>MAXH01000298.1 GCA_001750925.1 Desulfobulbaceae bacterium S3730MH12 | reverse complement strand
GGATTGTATGTATATTCAAACAGATTTGGAGAAATTATGAAAACTAGAATAATTATCAGTTTAATTGTAGTGGTCTGTGTAGCGTTGCTGAGCACTGTTTCAGGTGTAAATAGTGCAGAATATGACTATGAGGTGAAAGCAAAAAAAATGTCTTTTGGCTGGAAGGTTGTCGGAGATACTCTGGCAGTGAAGATGTCGGCTAAAACAGAAGGTTGGGTTGGGATTGGCTTTAACCCGAGCAAGAAAATGAAGGATGCAAACTTTGTCCTTGGCTATGTAAAAAAAGGTGAGGCGAAAATAATTGATGAATTTGGCAATGAACCTACCAAGCACACTTCTGACAAAAAACTTGGGGGAACTGTAGATGCCACACTGGTTGGAGGAACAGAGGAGGGCGGCATTACCACAATAGAGTTCACCATGCCGCTTAAGTCTGCTGATAAATATGATCCAGCCATTGATGTCAACGGTGAGACCATAGTGTTGCTCGCTTATGGTCCAAGTCGAGATAGTTTCAAGACGAAACATAAGTATAGAACTGCCCTGAAGGTCAATCTCAGCACCGGGGCTTCTGAGGCCGTCAAAAAATAGAGAGTATCATGATTCACAGCTTCTTAAATGGCTGTCTCCTTGCAGCCCTCCTGTTTTTTCTTTTTTTGAAATCGGGCATGGCCTATGCTCAAAATGACAAAATGGATCATTCTGAGCATGCGATGGTTACTCAGGATGTAATAAAGAGTTCTGAACAGGAAACGAAAGGCGGGGAGTGGATCAAGGAGAAGACAGGCGAGTATATTCCTCTGCATCTTGAATTTGTTGCCGAAGATGGCAAAAAAGTAACGCTCGGCAGTATTATTGACAGGCCGACTATTATTCTTCCTATCTATTTTTATTGTCCCGCTATCTGCAGTCAAAACCTTGCCAATCTCGCGCTGGCAATGAAGGAAATAAGCTTCAAGCCGGGGAAAGACTACAGGGCAATTGCCCTAAGCTTTAATGAGGTGGAGACATCAGAAGTTGCCAGCCGGGCAAAAGAAAACTATCTCAAGATAGTTGGCGATGATTTTCCGCCAGCAGAGTGGCATTTTCTTACCGGCACAATAGAGAATATCAAAGCGGTAACCGATTCTCTTGGGTTTCGTTTTAAGAAAATGGATGACACTACCTTTATTCACCCCTCAGCATTGATGATCCTTGATGCTAAAGGCAGGATTATCCGCTATGTTTATGGCTCTTTTCTGGCGGGAGACATTGAGATGGCTATTCTTGACGCCCAGAAAGGAACCCCGTCTCTTTCAGTAAAGAGGCTGCTTGCCTTTTGTTTCAATTATGACCCTGATACCAATAAGTCTCTTTTTCAGATCGTAAAAGTGTCAGTGATTGCCCTGTTTGCTCTGGCTCTTGGCTTTGTGTTTTTCTACTTTAGAAAGAAAACACAAAAAGAGGGGAGAGAAAATTGAAAATCTTAAAAAACGTATAATTTCAAACTGATAAGTGACGAATAGGACAAAAATAATGATCAAAACAGAATCCTTTTACGATACTCCGTCACCTGCCGGATTGACCGGCATCAGAGCCTGGCTTTTAACCCATGATCATAAGCGCCTAGGCCTTATGTATATGTGGGCCATTCTCTTCTGGTTTGTCATCGCCATGTTGTGTGGTTTGCTTTTGAGGACAGAGTTGATGAGTCAGGGTAGAACCATTATGGGGCCGGAACTCTATAACTCCCTCTTTACCCTTCATGGGGTAATTATGGTATTTCTCTTCGTCATCCCTGCGGTTCCTGCTATTTTCGGGAATTTCTTCCTGCCGATTCAATTGGGAACAGATGATGTTTTTTTCCCACGCCTTAATTTGTTCAGCTGGTACCTGTTTATGTTTGGCGGGCTCCTGGCGCTGATTTCTCTCTTTAGCGGGGAAGGGTTTCCAGATACCGGATGGACCTTTTATGTACCGTTCAGTGTTGAGGTTAACACCAACGTCAGTCTTACTGTAATGGCTGCCTTTATCCTGGGGATGTCATCCATGCTGACGGGCCTGAATTTTATCACAACATTTCATCGCATGCGGGACAAAAAAATGGGGCTGATGCAGATCCCTCTTTTCACCTGGTCTCTTTATGCTACCGCATGGGTCCAGATACTTGCAACGCCTGTTATTTCTATCACTCTTGTCCTGGTCGTGGTTGAGAGACTTTTTTCAGTGGGGCTGTTTGATCCTGATAAGGGTGGAGATCCAATACTCTATCAGCATCTGTTCTGGATGTACTCGCACCCTGCTGTCTACATTATGATACTGCCCGGTATGGGAGTTATCTCGGAGATAATCCCGGTGTTTTCTAGAAAATCCATATTCGGTTATAAGGCAATAGTCTGGTCCTCCATGGGGATTGCTGTTGCCGGGTCGCTGGTATGGGCACATCATATGTACACCAGTGGTATGAGTGACGTTTCCGTTTTTTTCTTTTCTCTTCTCACCTTTCTGGTGGCAATTCCCTCAGCTGTTAAAGTGTTTTCCTGGATAGCCACCATGTATAAGGGTTCCATTGAGATGACTCCGCCACTTTT
>MAXH01000297.1 GCA_001750925.1 Desulfobulbaceae bacterium S3730MH12 | reverse complement strand
GTTATGCCGGGGTGCTGATCTCGTAGAGGTTATTTCTCTTGACAGAAGCGACAAAACTGTCTAAATAATCCTCCTCAATAAAGATACATCCTGGGGGATGGTCTAATGGCAAGACAGCGGACTCTGACTCCGCTTATCAAGGTTCGAACCCTTGTCCCCCAGCCAATAGCAGTAAGGTTTCACAACTTTTCCCGAAAATCGGGATTGACATAATTGACACTTTGTACAACCCCTGTACAACCCTTCCAGGCATAAAAAATAAAAAACCCGATCCAGATATACACCTGAACCGGGTTTGATTTCATCTTGTCAGAAAAAACAAAAGCCGGGGCTGAATGAACAACCCCGGCATTGAATCACTTGATAAACCTCTTTATTTATTGAAGGGGGAGTGTTACCTCCCCAATTTGGTTAGGCTCTTGTGTCCAGGGTGACAAAATCACTGACCTGAGATGACACCCTCTTCTTCCGAGCCGACGACGGTATTCACGGCACTGAACTGTGGAAATTGGAGTGCCATTAGTTGAAGTTCTTCTCACATTAGCACTAAAATCACCACTGGCAAGCTAACAGCCAACGTGTTGTGGAAAAACAAAAAGTTGAGCATCTTCAAAACAGCTTGTCTGGAAAACTTTCTATCCTACCAGTTCGAGCAGGGTCCTACTACACTTAGGTTAGAATCCTTGTTGTAGGCAGACTAACGCATCTTTGTGTCAACCATTGGGGGGTATGGAACTGATCGGTGCCAATACAGATATCTGGCCTATACACTGACTGATCAAACTCATATGGTAATGGTTTGCTGGGAAAGCTATGGCAGTCAATAATCAGGCACCTCGAGTCTTCTTTCGGTTTCTCGCCAACCAGTGTTTCCAGGCAATCGTGGCGCGGGTCATAATATTCAACTAGAAGCACCGGTTACGGTCAATCAGGAGAAGAGGAAGAAACCCAATTCTTTTTCCTCCAAAGCCAAATCAATAAACTCACACCCAAAGAAGTCGCCATCTGCAAAGTTTACGACAACCTCCTTATCAAGGAGTACTAACTTCTTAGTTTCAAAACTGAACCTGATACGAAGTGTGTCACCTTTCTTTATAGCAGCAGACTCAAGCATTTTGAAGCGTAAGCCACTCCTTGAAAGATCACAGACAGTGACCTCTTTCCAACCAGACATATTGGATGACGAAATCATGACTTCGCCTAGTAGCGCCACGCTCTTTCTGTAATACCTTCTAAAGTTAAGCTGGACGTCAAAGTGATTTTGACACTGACAGCGAACGGTAAGTTTGTGTTGTTGACCTTTAAACTTTTCTGCTGATACTCTCTTCTTAGTACCACAATAGGGGCAACTAATTACACCAAAGTTCTCTCCATCAACGTGAACAATTTTCAAATCCATTCATCACCCCTTCTAAAAGGTTCTAATGTTGGTAACCCTGATATTACTTATAACATGTCAAATCACACCATGCTCATCCTTATAGGGTTAAAGGGGGTGTAAAAAGTAGACAGTCTATTCCCGGTGTATGTACAGGTACTCCTGGAAACCGATAAAGACATCCTTGATGTCACCAACGCTGCCCAGCCCAGCCACAGCATCACCAACAGAGTGGTATTTTAATTCTAGTAGGTTTGGGAAGTTTCTCCTGGTCAAGCACCTGGGACCTTGCCGAAGAATAGCGACATTTCCATAGGTCCATCCCTATGACGGGACTTAAACGGACTAGGAGTGGGGGTTGATTTCTCGAGGGGGTATGGGCCGTCCGGGATCGATTTGCCCCCCCGTGCGTGTCCACTGCTGGTCACTTTGATAGACAGGTGACTTTGAACCTTTTATTAAGATTCTGGTCGTCTTGGCTTTGAGTCTAAATCAGAGTAAATAGTTATTGGGAAGAGTGTTGACTTGGTAGATAGCGATGATGCTCATAAAACATCCAACCCGCGTGAATGAACAGTACTGATTGATCTTGCCAAAGCACATATTCACCCTACCCTGTCTATTGTGTTAAACTCTTGTCGTGTCTACCACGCTGTTCCCTTGACACGCTCCTATGTTGTGATATAAAATATACTAATTATAGAAATCAGCTTAACTGATACGTGATAAAGCCAAACTTGTCGGAAGACGGGGACGGAAAGCTACGGGTCTATTAATGATAGCCGAGCTGCCTTGGAATGAGGTAGTTCGGCTTTTTTTATGGAGTGTCAGAATTACTGTAGTAATAACGTGACGAAGTATCATATAAAGACTTGTTGTTTCCATCTGGGGAGAGATTATCATGAAACTTTTTCGTTATATGATTCTTTTATCTATTGTGGTCGCAAGTGCTATAGTGCCCTGCCCTTCTGCCAATCAAATGAAAAACCCCAACAGACAAACAGTCATAGAACTCACAGATCTTCCCAATATCGGTAAGGCAATGGCTCGTGATCTCCACACAGTCAACATCCTGCACCCACAAGATCTAATCGGTAAAAATGCTTATTATCTACACAATGAATTATGCCGGGTAACAGGTAAACAGCACGACCCATGTGTAATAGATGTGTTTCTTGCTGGAATCGACTTTATGGAAGGTGGAGATCCGGTTCCTTGGTGGAAATTTACTGCTGAGCGGAAGAAGCATTTATCCAGAAACCATAAGGAGTAAGTTGATGCTAGAAATGATCGATATTGGAGTTGAAAATACTATTGCTTATCGTTTAGGTGGAAAGATCACTGAAGAAGAGATGACCGCTATCCTTACTATCTTTAAGGAAAAAATCGATAAGGGTGAAAGATTAAATGTCTATCAAGAGGTTGTAAGCATCGGTGGTGTAGAGCTTGATGCAATGATTGAGAAGTTCAAATTCTTTCGTGAGGTTGGGTTTTCACATTTTGACCGAATAGCCGTTGTCGCTCATACCAAATGGCTACATAAGCTCGTTGATCTCGAAGATAAGATATTCAAAAGTATCGACATGAAGGGGTTTTCTAATGATGAAAAAGATCAGGCTATAGAATTCTTGAAAAATGAATAGCCATTGATGCCCTATTATTGGGAGAGGAGCATGGAGGTATGAACACCACAATAACTGATATATATAAAGGCTGGACGATCTCAGTGTCTGCCAAAGACAATCAGTGTTCTCATTTCTGTTTCGATATCACTAGCTCATCAGGATATTCACAACATGTTTCTATGGGTGGTATCACTGAACAACGTGCCATAGAAAGAGCGAGAGAAATGATCGATATGGAAATTGCCATGACTGACGAAGATTAACCCTCCACTCCTTTCTTTTGGAGTGAACTGACTATAGATCACTGACCGTTCAACATTCTTCTCCCCCTGCTCTTCCTCATCCACCAAACGCACCAGTTCAACCACGAAGTCAATATCCTACATGATTTTTTGTAATGGTTGTACACTTTGATCCACTCAATCCACTTTGATCAGGTGATGTTAGCTATATTCTAATAAAGACTCACAGTATGACAATCCTACTTGACATTCACATTATCATGTTACATTGTTACTTGTAACTAAATATGAGAGGTGAAACAATGGGCAATGTAATCAGGATACCGTCTGAGATTTATTCACGTTTAGAGGGTCACGCAGAGGGCTTTGATACTCCTGCAAATGTAATAGAAAAGCTACTGGATCATTATGAAGGTATAGTCCATGATCCAACTCGTAAATCATCATACAAATCACCACAGCCTAGAGATCTAACAAAATTTTCTTTCAATGGTAAATCTTATGGAAAAGGAAAACTTGTGCAGGCTATTGTGGAGGAATATGTGTCAAATCACCCAGAAATAACCTTTTCTAATTTGCTCGATGTATTCCCAAAACACCTTCAGGGAATACGTGGCGTTTTTATTAAGTATGAAGTGGCACAAGAGATATTTGATCGCACAGGACACAAAAGGCATTACATCAAATCGACTGAACTTATAAAACTTTCAGACTGTATGGTGGCTGTCTGTACACAATGGAACAAAGATAATATAAAGAATTTTATTAACAAATCTGAATCAATAGGATTTACTATTACCCCAATAAGAGACTGACAAAGCATCTTTTTAAAAATTAAATGTTACAATCTTGTATTTTTGAGGGATGAGCAATGAGATTTCATAAAATTAGCCATCAGCCCCTTGAAAAATTAAAAATTATCGCCCAGGACCAAGTTCATAAAAAAGACACAGGTCAATGCCGGGAAAGTTTATTTCAATTTCATTGAGTTGTGCAAAAAGTCTTTTAAATACTTTATTTACAGCTGGCACTCAGAAAATTTGCAGAGTTAGCGCTGGATATCGACTTGAATTGGTTCTTCCGGGTGGGCTCTTTGGTAAAAAGCAATATTATGCCACTGCATATTTTGTATACACTCTGGAATATGGGGTTTATGGATAAGATAATACTAAACACAGACACAATTTCTTCTGATCGGACATTCTTGATGAACTCCGCTATGTATCTTATTGATAAATATACCTGGAAGGCTATTATAATTTACGGCTTTCCGGGAGCGCTCTACCCTAACTCGGTGAAAACTGGTGTAGTTAAAGCAGCGTTCGATAATCGACCTTCAGCACCTTTCCAAATCGTTTGGCCATCTCCTTACCTATGACTCGCTTGCCGTTCTCCATCTAGGAGATATGCCGCTGAGGAATGCCTACCTTTTTGGCGAGTTGCCTTTGTGTCAGATCATCCCGAGTCCGATAGGCTCGAAAAGCGGTGTTCCTCCCCTGATCGACAAGATCTGGAAAAACTTCTGCGATAGTATATGTTCGGTCCTCTTCGGCCTCCATCTGTCGTACAAAATTTTCAACCTTCGCAGCGTTCTTCCGATGGACCTTCAACCGCAAGGTTATCATATCGTTATCAGTATGGTG
>MAXH01000296.1 GCA_001750925.1 Desulfobulbaceae bacterium S3730MH12 | reverse complement strand
ACAGAAACCTTCAACGATCTGGATTGAACAGATACTCTTTATCTGGTGGGTTGATTTGGAATCATATTCTTGGTGCAGGCACAAAGAAATTACTTACTCCTATTTTTGTAGGGCTAGAGGGAAGATTATGAGAGTTTCACTTACTTGCAGACTGTTTTTTAGTTTACTCCTCCTTTTTCTATTTTCCGGCTGTACGGTAATTGGCCCCGGCACGGTGGAACGAGATCGTTTTGATTATTCAACTTCGATTGCCGAGTCATGGAAAAAAATGATGCTGCTGAATATCGTTAAGCTGCGCTATGGCGACACACCAATTTTTCTTGAAGTTGGTTCCATCGTTAGTCAGTACAGTATGGAGACCGAGCTGGAGGCAAGTGCTGTTTTAAGATCCGGAGACCTCTTTGGAAATGGCATGAATCTTGGGGGAAAGGGCAAGTATGCGGATCGTCCAACTATAACTTACACCCCTATGATGGGGAAGAAATTTGCTAAAAGTTTACTGGCTCCAATTCCTCCCCATGCACTCTTGAGCCTGATTCAATCGGGATGGAATGCAGAGTTTGTTCTTCGTGTATGTCTGTCGGCAGTAAACGGTCTCTATAACGGCAGCGGGCGACAAATGATGAATAGAAGTGCTGATAAGGAATTTATCGAGTTCCTTGATACCCTGACCTATATTCAGCGAGCCGGGGGCCTTGGTGCAAGGATGATAGATCAGAACAATGCAAAATCAATCGTCTTCTTCCGGCGTAATATAGGGAAAGAGCTTGAACGGCAGGTACTCTTTTTTCTTGAATTGCTGGGACTGAACCCTGACAGCAAGGAGTTTAGCCTGGTTTACGGTTCATCTGCTGCAAATGATAGAGAGATAGCAATGCTTACCCGCTCCATGCTTGAGATTATTGTAGAAATATCACAATACGTTCGTGTTCCGGAAAGCCATGTCCTGGAAAACAGGGCTTCCCATGGACATTATAGTAGCTCAACTTCAATTGACGAAAAGCGTTCGAGGGTACTGATCAAAAGCTCCAGAGAGAAACCGGACGATGCATTTCTGGCAATAGAATACCGTGATTACTGGTTTTTTATAGAGGATACGGATTTTCGCTCCAAGCGTCTGTTTTCCTTTTTGCTTTTTCTGTTTACCCTTGCAGAAAGCGGTTCACAGGGGCTATCCCCGGTGCTCACTCTTCCCGCTGGATAAATATGCATAGGTTAGGGATGACTGCTGTCTGTTAGTGTTGATATTTCTTTACATTTCAACTTATCATCATTCCACTCCACCATTGCTTCATTGTTTTTACTCCAGAAAAGGACATTTTGACCCGAATACTTTGCTCCTCTGCCGGAGCGTGTATGATAGGCTATAACCTGCCGTGTATCCTGCCCGTTAATCCGGGTGAGTACAACTACCGGTAATACGGTTTCATGGTAGAAAATTGCAGTCAGAAAGTCATACTCCCCGCCATCGCATCGGTACTGAACAGGCTCCGGTCGGGTAATAAGACCAGCCTGGATCTGTAGTTCGGTGGTCCTGGACTCGTATGCGGCTTTGATACAGTTGCGCAGGTCGTCGCTCTTCCAGCAATCATTACGACCTTTTATCCAGCCTTGCTGTATTGTTTTCAGGTTCTTACGTTCTTCTTCCGGAAAATTATGTTGTGCGGCCTGATAAACTCCGGCAAGCTGATTATCCAGTGCTGCAAGTTCATCGTCGTTACATATAAGCTCTTCAGCGTCGTGAGCAGTCTTTGAGCAGTCAAAGCTTGGATCGGTAGCAGAGGCACTGTTTGGTACTAAGGCAGAACCAAAAAACAGTCCTGTGCAAATGACCAGTAATTGAACAAAAATAAAGATTGGGCGCATTGTGTGCTTTCCATGTGACAGGTGTGTTTGAAGGATGTACGAAAGCTGAAGACAGATTCTTATACCTTTTTACAGGGCAACGCCTCTGTAAAAACGCATAGTGCCGGTATCGGCCTTGATATCAAGATAGAGGTCGCCTTTTTTCAAGAACCAGACAGCAGCACCTTGCAGATCTCTAAGGAATTGCTGATCCTGAGAATCAGGCCCGCAGGCCATCAGGGTGGTTGGCCCGAGTGTGATTGAAAGTGACTTTCCCTTGGCAGTGTAGTTGCTGAATACCTTATTGCAGTCTGCAATGATGTTGAGAGAACCATCAGCATGAAAATTCAGCCGGTAGTTCCTGCCGTCTGCTGCCACTATTTCAGTATCGTTATTGTATAGTGACCCATCCCAGGCCCAGGGAATATCGATTAGTGCGTCAGGGCCGTATTTTCCGACATTATCACCAAAAAGTGCGGAGGAAAGTGGTTCACTTATCGTGTTGTCCTCATAGCATGCCTTTTCAAGGGTGTGACAGGAAACCCCCTCTACCGGATTGAAATTTGTCCGGTCAAAATTTTCCTCACTCACCGTGGCGAGCTCGCGGGTCAGTTTATCCGCCGCCTGTTCTCCCATGACATCTTTGGTGATGCCAATACTTACTCCAAAAGAATCGTAACAGATTTTTACCTTCTCATTACAGATTGTGCCTGTTTGGGGTGAGATGAGGTTACCCGGAAGCTTGTTGTCACTGGCGCTTGCCGGTAACTGTAGTACCAACTGCAGGAAAAAAACAGAGAAGACAGGTAAACCAAAGGAAACCCATGATCGATTATGCATTTGTCTGTCCATTTATAAAAGGTTTTATACAGTGCTGTTACCGAAACTGATAAACAAGTATACGATCACAGTGTAAAAAGACTGCTATTTTGTTTTACGACGCCATCATACGTAATTATGTTTATATGAAGGTCACGTGCTATCAGGAAGAAAAGGGTTGGGAGGGGGTGTTGCCACAACAGGTAAGCGAGCATGCGAGACTCCGATCCACAGCTGGCGAGGACGTTTGGCAACACCCCTGCCAACCCCGGCTTTCATAACAGCGTAGCGGTGTCATCGTTGTGAAAGCCTCTTTCATGGGTGTTAGATGACACCCATAAATCTAAGTACAACAACGACGACAACGACAGTTAAAGCTGTTCCTATAAGACCTCGTATCATTTTCTTACTCCTTGTTCTAAAAAGATTTACATGTATGTCGCTATAAGCGACGGTTACGGTTTATGTGCACGTTGGATGGAGTGGGAGAATTTTGATTTCAATCTTCAATACTTAGCCATTCGGCCAGACCATCTC
This sequence comes from Desulfobulbaceae bacterium S3730MH12, assembly GCA_001750925.1. Taxonomy (GTDB): domain Bacteria; phylum Desulfobacterota; class Desulfobulbia; order Desulfobulbales; family Desulfocapsaceae; genus Desulfomarina. The sequence continues at coordinate 1,744 of MAXH01000296.1, read as the reverse complement.
CCTGGATTCACATATCAAGGTAATTAATCATTTTATAATATAAATTATCATTATCTTATTGTCAACTGTGTCAACATGAATTAATAACAGTACTGTCTTCGTGTTGATTGTTAGATGTTGTGCCAGGAAACTTATTCATTGCAGTCAGGTGGGTATTGCACCATGGGATTGTACTAAAAACATAATGGATAAACTGTCATCATTAAAAAGGAAAAAAGCTATGCGAAATCTGTGCTATATTTTTTGTACTGCAATAATACTGTCTTTGGTTGCCACACAAGCGTATGCCGTGGAGAGCTACGGCAAACCGGAAGATCCTCTTGTCGCCGAAGTGCTTGGCATGCAAATCAGAACGAAGAATCCTGATGAGATGCAGTATGTAATCATGCAAAAGCTTTTTCAGGAGTATGAGCTGCAGAACAAAATAGAAGCCAACCCGGAGGATATCGATCACTATATTGCCAACCTTGATCAGTTTATGCTTGAAGACCGTAAGAGGAATGACGCAAGGAGGGTTGAAGTCGAGCAGCAGCTCAAAGACGTATCTCTGCCAGCAGAACAGACTGAGCAACTGCAATCAGAACTCGCTGCTCTTGAGAGCCTCCACAAGTATAGCCTCCGGGAGGAGCGTGAGAACAAACAGAATCCGGAAGATGTCCTTAAAGGCAAGCGGACTGTTGCCAAAGCTTTTATCACCCAATGGATGGTTAATAAGGCACTCTATCAGCAATATGGCGGACGCATCATTTTTCAGCAGAGCGGACCGGAGCCTCTCGATGCAAGGAAGGAATACCTGAAAGAGCAGCAAAAAAAGGGGGCATTCACGATCCTTGAGAAGAGCTTTGAACCACCCTTCTGGGAATATTTTGTTACCGACAGCAAGCACTCTTTCTATAAGCAGGGGAGCGAAGAGGAGCGGCGGGCTTTTGACAACCCATTTGGGCTGCAGAAACAGTAGTGTGAATAAGTTTCCTCTGAAGTCATTTGGCGGCTTTTCTTGCAGTGTTGGGTCGCAACATACAACTCGGTTTGAAATTACGGCAGCAGGAGCTAAAGAAAACACTTAAACACAAATGGCGTCTCTCTGGAAATGGACTTTTCGGTCAGCACTAATTATATAAAAAAGTTGTTTCAAGGGCTCTTTTTTGTGCGGTTTCATATAACTATCGTAACTTATTCAGGTAGGGTAAAACCCAGTAATTAGGAAGCATCTGACGTTCGAATTGAGGGTGACTGTGGCCCGGATGGCCACTGTCAATCCCCCAGGGATGGGGTTATGGCTCTGTTCTGTCAGTCATTATTTGAACAGACCAACCACAAACAAGAGAACGGCTGCTCCAGCGGTGGCAGTAACAATAGAACCAATCATTCCGCCAGCTGAGATCCCCAGTAAACCAAATAGAAATCCACCCACCACCGATCCGATAATACCGACCACAATATTACCGAGGAGGCCGAAGCCACCGCCTTTCATCATATTTCCGGCCAGCCAGCCGGCACAAGCCCCAATCAATAAAAAGAGTATTATACTCATCTACATTTTCCTTTTCTTTTATATTGCCGGGATAAAGAAACTCTCCAAAACCCGGCAATAATATCATTTACTCCACAGCCTTTTTTGCGTCATGGGCCGCCTCTTTCGTTGCAGAGGCTGCATCGTGGGCCGCTTCTTTAACCGCACTCCCGGCATCATGAGCGGCTTCTTTTGTTGCTTCCGCTGCATCATGCATTGACTCCTTTGCTT
>MAXH01000295.1 GCA_001750925.1 Desulfobulbaceae bacterium S3730MH12 | reverse complement strand
TTTTCGATGTTTGTCGGTTTCAATATTCACTCCTGTGATAGTTTTCAGGAAAGCTGTCAGTGGGTAACAAATTATTATTTAATACTGCTTCTTATAAATATTAAATTGCGACGAGTAAAGAAAAGAGTTTTTCCGCCGGTGATTAAATCCGGTTTTATTCCGGCAGCACTCTAATTGCTCCTTTATCTGCAGATGCAGCGAAGAGAGCATAAGCTTTAAGCGCCGTGGAAATAGTTCTGTTACGATCTGCAGGTGTAAATGCCCCTGGCCCCTTCGCTTCTTCTTTACTCCGTCTTAAAGCAAGTTCTTCATTGGAGATGGCAACGTTGATCCTGCGGTCGGGGATATCAATCTCAATTGCATCTCCATCTTTTATCAGAGCAATAGCGCCACCTGCTGCAGCCTCGGGGGAGACATGGCCTATAGAAAGGCCGGAAGTGCCGCCTGAAAACCGGCCATCTGTAATAAGTGCACATTTTTCGCCAAGATGGATGGATTTCAGGTAGGAGGTAGGGTAGAGCATTTCCTGCATACCGGGGCCGCCCCTGGGTCCTTCAAAGCGGATGACGATGACATCCCCAGCCTTGATTTGTCCATCAAGAATTGCATCACAGGCAGCGTCCTGGGAGGAATATACCCTGGCTGTTCCTTTGAAAGAAAAGATAGAAGGATCGACGCCTGCAGTTTTTACGACACAACCGTTTTCTGCAATATTGCCGAAAAGCACCGCAAGCCCTCCTTCTTTACTGTAACAATGGTCCAGGTCGCGGATGCAGCCCCTTTGTCTGTCAAGATCAGCTTCTTCGTACATGGTATTCTGTGATCCCATAACGAGATTTGGTCCGGATGAGGCGGGCCCACTGAGATAGAGTGTTTTGGCGGCTTTGGTATGACTGCTTCTTCTTATATCCCACTCGTCAAGAGTTGCTTTCAGACTGGGGCTGTCTACCCGATTGACTCCAGTATCAATAAGGCCGCACCGCTCGAGCTCACCGAGGATACCCATAATTCCCCCAGCCCTGTTCACATCTTCAATATGATAGTGCGATGAGGGGGACACCTTGCATAGATTTGGCACCTTGCGGGAGAGGGCGTCGATATCGGCCATGCTGAAATCGACACCTGCCTCATGGGCAATTGCCAGCAGGTGCAGGATAGTGTTTGTAGAACCTCCCATTGCAATATCGAGGGTCATGGAGTTGATGAAGGCACTTCGGCTGGCGATGGATCTGGGCAGAATCGAGTTGTCTTCGTTTTGATACCATTCAAAGGCCATTTCAACGATTCGCTCCCCAGCCTTTTCAAAGAGGAGTTTGCGATTGGCATGGGTCGCCACTACAGTCCCGTTGCCGGGGAGGGCAAGGCCCAGGGCCTCGTTCAGGCAGTTCATGGAATTGGCGGTGAACATGCCCGAGCAGGAACCGCAGGTTGGACAGGCGCAGCGCTCGACTCTTTCGACCGCCTCATCGCTTATATCCCTGTCGGCGGCCATTACCATGGCGTCGACGAGGTCGTATCGTTTGTCGCCGTCAACACCTGCCTCCATAGGGCCGCCTGATACAAAAATAGCAGGAATATTGAGACGCATGGCTGCCATGAGCATGCCGGGAGTTATTTTGTCGCAGTTACTGATGCAGATTATCGCGTCTACAGTATGGGCATTGCACATATATTCAACACTGTCGGCAATCAGGTCGCGGGACGGGAGGGAATAGAGCATTCCGGAGTGACCCATGGCAATGCCATCGTCAATAGCTATGGTGTTGAATTCAGCAGCAAAGCATCCACGGCTTTCAATAATTTTTTTTAAGTGCTGGCCAATCTCATGGAGATGGACATGGCCGGGAACAAACTGGGTAAATGAGTTGACGATACCGATTATCGGTTTACCAAATTGTTTTTCTTTAACGCCGTTAGCCCGCCAGAGACTGCGTGCTCCAGCCATTCTCCTGCCTTCAGTGGTTGTTGCACTACGAAGTGGAATTGCCATAAATTAGCTCCGAAATGTGGATGAATGAGTGAGATAAGAGTGAGAAATGTGTGGATAAAATAAAAAAAAGCTTGTAACTCTCAGGATTTTAGAGACAATATACTATGAAACTCAGTTGTATGGCACCTAAATTTCGCAATGGTAAGTTTGTCGGAATGCGGGAACCGGGTGGTACTTTTTTCAGGAGAATTGAATGAAGAAGACGGAAATTGATTATTGGATAGCCGCAATGCTGGATTCTCACAGCAATGTCTCTGACTTGAATATTACAGTGGGCAAGGAATTGCAGGTTGAATCCGCAGGTGTACTTGCTCCCGTCGAGGTTACGCCGCCGGTTCAAGAGCTGACGCCGTTTCAAACCGAGACTTTTGCTCTTAATCTTATAGGAAGAAACAAACGTTTATTGAAAAACCTTGTTGAGACCGGTTCATGTGACCTTTCATATTCTCTCAGTGAGAAGGCTCGTTTCAGAGTGAATATTTTCACCCAGAAAGGGTATTTTACTACAGTTTTAAGAAAGCTTGAAACAGATATCCCATCTATTGAAAGCATGCATTTTCCTGAAGCCTTCAATAAAATGGCGGGAGAACTGAATGGTCTAGTTCTTTTCACCGGAGCCACCGGTACCGGTAAAACGACATCCCTGGCAGCTCTGCTTGACCGAATCAATCATGAGCGTTCGGTCCATGTGGTCACCCTGGAGGATCCAATTGAATATGTTCACCCGCAGAAAAAATCGACATTTAACCAGAGGGAGCTGGGGAACGATTTCAGCAGTTTTGCTTCCGGCATGCGTGCCGCTCTGCGCCAGGCTCCCAAGGTTATTCTGGTCGGTGAGATGCGTGATCGGGAGACCATGGAAATTGGTTTAACAGCGGCAGAGACCGGCCATCTTGTTCTCTCTACCCTTCATACCATCGATGCCGGGCAGACCATAAACCGTATATTAGGTATGTTCGAGAGAGAGGAGCAGCCCCAGATACGTAACAGACTGGTGGATACCATCAGGTGGATTGTAGGTCAGCGTCTCCTGCCACGTGTGGGGGGCGGACGGGTTGCTGCCATGGAGATTCTCTGTACAAGCCTGCGGGTAAAGGATCTTATTCTTCAGGGAGAGACGGAAGATAAAACTTTCTACAATATAATCAAAGAAGGTTCCGCCCTGGATATGCGGACATTTGATCAGCATCTTCTTGAATTGTACAGTCGCGGTATGATTACAGAAAAGAACGCCATGATCTATTGTTCACAGCGTAACGAAATGAACCGCGGAATTGACCGGCTGAAGGCGGAACGGGGGGAGGCAACCACTTCTCTGTCAGATCTGGCAATGGAAGCGAATGAAGAGGAATACGGTTATTTCAGCCGGTAATTATAATTGAGCAAGAGGTCGCAATGATAGTCAAATGTCCGCATTGTGGTAAGCAGCTTAAAATGAGTGGTAAAATTCAGGATAGTCTTAAAAAACTGGATTCCGGCAAGAAAATTAAAATCAAATGCACCCGGTGTCAGACTCCTTTCGGGCTTGATAACAGTCAGCTTGGTTCTGGAACGGCAGCTCAGACGGAAGGAAAACAGAAACAGTCTTCTGCCGCCGACAAGGGCGTGCAGGCACCCGTCTCCCCAGATATTTCATGGCTGAAGGAGGGTGTTTTTGAGGATCGGGAGGATGTGGAGGATATCCCCCAGGCTCTGGTTCTCATGCCTGATATGCCGAGCAGGGAGACAGTTGTTGAAGCGACACAGGGGCTGGGTTACCGGGTGGAGATAGCCGGTTCACCGGAGGAAGCCATTAACAAAATGCAGTTTGTCAATTTTGCAGGTGTCTTTCTGCATAGTGCATATGAACCGGGAGGAATACAGTCAGGAAAATTTCATCAGTATATGCGGGGTATGGGGATGGGCCGTCGCAGATTTATATTGTATGTCCTGTTGGGGGAAGAGTTTAAAACCCTCTATGACTTACAGGCTCTGGCCTGTTCTGCAAATGTTGTCGTTAATGACGCAGAGGTTCCTTACATAGGAATTGTATTAAGAAAGACAATACCGGAATATGAAGCTCTGTTCGGGCCGCTGATGGAAGAGCTGCGTGTAGCCGGCAAAGAGTAACTCCAGCCTGTCCTGCAATATTTTTTCATCAGATTTCAGCGTATGGCCGGAATCTGATGATATTCTCAGATTTATCCTTTATCATCAATACTGATGAACTTGTAAAAAAACTTCATTTTTTGATGGCTAACACCCATGAAATGAATTTCACAACGATGACACCTCTTCGCTGTTATGAAAGTAATGTAACCGGGATTCGGAGAGCGTCATGACTTTCATATAAATTAGGCTTGTATTCGGGAAATCTTTTATGATTAAAAAAAATATCTTTTCTGCTGGGAAAAAAATAAAACAGTTTGCCCAAGCTGGAAAGCTGAAGATGGGCAGGAAGCTGGACTCAAAGAACAGGAAGAAACAGGAAGTTTCTGAACCGGTGTCGGCTGTTCAGGAAAAAGAAATGGAGCCCGGCAAAAAACAGGTCGGGGAAAGGATCAGGACGGAGAGTGAGAACAGAAGGTACAGGGCTCCACGGAAGAAGAGAAAAAAGAGCTCCTGGACTCTGGATAGTTTCCCCGTAGAACCTGCGGAGGGTAAAAGCCGGTTTCATGATTTTAATATACCTCTGCCGGTAATGAGAGCTATCAGTGATCAAGGGTTTA
>MAXH01000294.1 GCA_001750925.1 Desulfobulbaceae bacterium S3730MH12 | reverse complement strand
GGATATAATCACATCAAAACCGGAATCGATAAAGCTGTCTGTGACCAGAGTCGGATCTGATGTGACTCCGGGGATATTGAACCAGAAACCGATCCAACTGATTTTGACTTTCAGATCTGCAGCATCTTTTTTCAGCACTTTCGTCCAGGCGTAGCGGGCTCCAAGGTAAGCGGCGGCTGTAAGACGTCTGGTTTCCGCATTGATCAGTGGGCCGAGGTAGGCTATTTTTCCGGTTTTGGAAGTCATTGCGGCAGTGAAGCCTGCCATCATTTTACCGTATTCCATCCTGCCCATAAGGTTACTGAGGTTTGCACCAGCTTTGCCTGTGACGACATCATCGCCGGAGATGTGGATAAATTTTATATCGGGGTGTGTCATTGCTGCCTCACGCATCCCGTCTTTCATATCATCTGAATTGCCGATAATAAGCTTGGCTCCTTTGGACACGAGATCATCAACGAGTATTGGAACGGTTATCCCGGGTCGGTCTGCAGGATTGACCTTGTCAATATAGATCATCTTAGTTCCCGGCAGTACTTTTTCCATCTCCTGCCCTGCTTCAAAATGAGCCTGACTCCAGCCATGATCATTGGCGGGGCCAACCATGAGAAGCCCGAAAGGGTATGTTGATTCTGCACTGAATGAACTGCTAAGGGGAAACATTAGAAAGCAGAGGATTACCAGTGATTGAAATAAAAAGGTTAGACTTTTCATATTACATACTCCTGTAAGTTGGATTTGAAGGCGAGATCTTGTGTTGGAACCATAAACAATATTTAATAGAGATTCACTGAAAAATCGCGATAAAGAGTTGATGGGTTTTGTAGAGAAGCAGCTGGCAAAATATGAACAGCCTGCTATGATGTGAATCTTGATTCTATATCTCACAATGGAGCACCGAAATGAGAAAAAATAAATGAATTTCAGAGCTATTCGGCTTAAGGGAAAATAATGAATGAGATTGTACTGATTAATATAACCGGCAGGGATAGAAAGGGACTGGATTCAAAATTTATTTCTATTCTGGCCGAATATGATGTCAGTGTACTTGATATCGGTCAGGCAGTTATCCATGAACATATCTCTCTGGGTATCCTGGCTGAAATCCCTGTGAAGGAAAATTTTGCCGCCCTGTACAAAGATGTTCTGTACGCAGGCCATAAGATGGATCTCTCTATTGAAATAAAACCTGTTGAGGGGGATCAATATGAGAAATGGGTCGAGGCTAGAGGAAAGGAGAGGCGAATTATTACTCTCCTGGGGAAAAAGCTCACTGCGGATCAAATCGCCAGAGTTGCCACGGTGATTTTTGAAAACAACCTGAATATTGATAGTATCACCAGGCTGTCCGGAAGGATTTCCATCATTAATCCTCAGGCCAAACTGCGGGCAAGTATACAGATGATAGTGAGCGGTAAGCCTAATAATGTAAAGGATATGCGGGCAAAGTTTATGCAGATTTCCCGGGAGACAGGTATTGATATTTCCTTCCATGTGGAAAATATCTACAGTGGAAACAGGAAGCTTGTTGCCTTTGATATGGACTCCACCCTTATCCATGCCGAGGTCATTAATGAACTTGCAAAACTGGCAGGAGTCGGTGAGCAGGTCGCCGCCATCACTGAATCAGCTATGCGGGGGGAGATTGATTTTAAGGAAAGTTTCAGAAAACGGGTGGCTCTTCTTAAAGGATTAAAAGTATCCGAGCTGGAAAATTTGACTCTGGCTCTGCCGCTGTCTGAAGGGGCAGCACTGGTTTGCAGAACCCTGAAAGGACTGGGTTACAAGCTTGCCATTCTCTCCGGTGGTTTTACCTTTGTGGGAGATCACCTGAAGGAAAAACTTGGCTTTGACTATGTATATGCCAATGAGCTTGATGTCTTAAATGGTAAAGTAACAGGTGAAGTCTGTGGTGAAATCATAGATGGAGAGAAGAAAGCTGAACTGTTAAAAGAAATTGCCGAGCGGGAAAATATAACCCTGGCACAGACTATCGCCGTGGGGGATGGGGCAAACGATTTACCGATGATCAGCTGCGCCGGGCTGGGAGTGGCTTTTCATGCCAAACCTATTGTCAGGGAACGTGCCGGCAACGCGATTTCAACCGTTGGCCTGGATGGCCTTCTCTATCTGCTCGGCATTCACGAGAGGGAAATTAATCAAGATATGGTGGGGGAATCGTGATCACACCTTCTCAATAAGGATGTTGCTGAAGTAATTGTTGCCGAAATATCGGGGAAGAATGCTAATCCCTTGTCCATGCATTTTCCCAATTTCGAGGATGGTCTTGCGGGGGTACTTTTTGTCGACGCAGTTATACGATCGAGCAATAATAACAGCAGTTGGGAAAAAGTTTACAAGTGACAAAGGGAACATTTATGAAGCGATCCGATATAAATAGAGAAGTTGAAAATGCAAAGAGACTGTTTGAAAGTATAAGTTTTAAACTTCCACCCTTTGCATTCTGGGCTGCAGATGAGTGGGCCGGAAAGGGGAGGGACGTTGATGAAATTGTAGATAACATGCTTGGCTGGGATGTAACGGATTTCGGCTGTGGAAATTTTGATAAAACCGGCCTCCTTCTTTTTACTATTCGAAATGGGAACAGTATCAATAAAAAGAAATATCCAAAAACCTATGCTGAAAAACTTATGATCATAAAGGAAGGGCAGGTTGCTCCCATGCATTTTCACTGGGAAAAACAGGAAGATATTATTAACAGGGGAGGAGGGAATCTGATCCTTGTTCTCCACCGGGCGACGGAGGATGAAAAATTGTCTGATGAATCTCTGTCTGCATCTATTGATGGAATTAAAAAAGAGTTTGAGGCCGGTTCGGAAATCATACTTCAACCGGGGGAATCGATTTTTCTTGAACCTTTCATGTACCATACATTCTATCAACAAAAGGGTAGTGGTCCAGTTGTCATCGGCGAGGTTTCTGCAGTCAATGATGATGAAAATGATAACCGGTTTCTTGATCCCATTGGTCGCTTTCCTGCCATAGAAGAAGATGAAAAACCTATACATCTGTTGTGCACCGAATACAAACAATGGCTCAATATACACTCATAGGCATAGGGGAAATCCTCTGGGACGAATTCCCAGGCTCAAGGCAACTGGGTGGCGCTCCTGCCAATTTTGCTTTTCACGCCTCAGGGCTTGGGGCCAGGGGGATGGTTATCAGCTCTATTGGCGATGATCTGCAGGGGAGAGAAATTGAAGTTCTGCTGGAGAAGAGCGGGGTTTCATCCCTACTGTCTAGAGATCCGGATCATCCAACGGGCAGGGTCAGTGTTAGAGCAGATAAAAAGGGTGTGGTGGATTATATTGTCCATGAGGATTCAGCATGGGATTTTCTCGACTATAGTCATTCTTTTAGTGATGCAGGACGGCAGGCTGATGCGGTTTGCTTTGGAACTCTGGCCCAACGGAATCAGATATCCGGTAAAACTATTAAACAATTTATACGGCAAACGAAAGAAAACTGCCTGAAAATTTTTGATATCAATCTGAGGCAACAGTACTACTCTAAAACAATCATCTCAGAGCTCTTAAATTTAGCCGATGTTGTAAAATTTAATCATGAAGAACTCGATATTGTCACCAGGATGTTTTCGTTGGGAGGGGAGGAAGAGACCAGTTGCCTGGAAAAACTCATTTCAATGTTTGGCCTTGATCTGATTATCTTAACCAAAGGAAAAGGGGGGAGCCGTATCTTTGCCGACAGAGGTAACGATTCAGTCTATAAACCGGAGCCAATTCAAATGATAGATAGTGTAGGAGCCGGAGATTCTTTTACAGCAGCTGTTGCCCTTGGCCTTCTAATGGGATTCAGCCTGGAAAAAATTAACAGGACAGCTAGTTCAGTTGCATCTTATGTCTGTTTAAAAAGGGGAGCAACTCCCGCTATCCCTGCAGAGTTGTTTCTTGAGAACACAGGCTGAATGCCGTATTTCTATTGAAACATGTTGTGCAAGACTTTATGTTTCGACTGATAAAATATATCGAATTATATGCTTTTTGTGTGTACTTATTACAATTATGATGAGGCCGTAAGAACTCAAATTCTTCGCCATCTCGTCATTCCTGCGCAGGGGGGAATGACAAAGCGAGAGACTTTTTACGAGTTCACCACAATTGATAAACTCAGAAATGATAATAAAAAGGGTTTGTGATGAATAATGTCAATGATGATCGGTGCCGAAACTTATATGTCAGCGGAAGATATTGACGCCTCTCCAATGATGATAATCGGTTCAATGGGTTCTAACACCCATGAAATGAATTTCACAACGAAGCATGAAAGTCGGGGTTGGGAGGGGGTGTTGCCAAACGTCCTCGCCAGCTGTGGATCGGAGTCTCGCATG
>MAXH01000293.1 GCA_001750925.1 Desulfobulbaceae bacterium S3730MH12 | reverse complement strand
GTCGATCTTCCATTCGGTATGCCGGCCGACATCTTCAGGCTCCTGAAAAAGGTGTGGATCAATAACAGGCCGTTAAAGATACAAAAAACCGCAGCCGACGAGAATAGATTCATTGAAAATGATGAAAAGAAAGGCCGGAAGAACCCGCAACAAAAAAATCCTCAGCGAAAAAGATCAAAAAGGATGAAAGGTCAGCAGCGTAAACATTCTGCCCGGCCGATGATGTAATGATGTAACCGCTTGTTCCCGGCCTACAGTTCAACCACCATTCCTTCCCTGGCAAAGAACACCTCTGTTTCACCAGGATGCCCGGGATCACAAAATTTCTTTGCAAACTCATCAAGCTGGTCATCCGTTCTATCCGGATCGTGATGAAATAAAGCCAGCTTTTTAACCCCCGCCCTGTTTGCTGCGGCAATGGCATACTCTATGCTGGTATGTCCCCAGTTTCTCCGTCCGCTGTACTCGTCCTCTGTATACTGCGCATCATGAATAAGTAAATCCGCCCCGGCAAAAAACTGCTCTATAACCATATTCAATTCAGTTGCTACCTCTTCCCCTTCCAGGGCCATAGCCTCATCATAGCCGGGGGCATTCGGGTCGGTTATAAACAGATTACGAAACGGCTCTGTATCGTAACAGGTGCAGACAACCTTGCCATCATACTCAAACCGATAGCCAAGAGAGGTGATTGGGTGATTCAGCAGCTTTGTTGACAACTGAAGACCATCACCCAAATCAATACAAGGATTCTCATTGAGCCGGATATACTCAATATTTGAGGAAAGTTCGCCAAGATTTACAGGAAAATATCTATACTTCATCTGACCACCCACAACATCTTCAAGAGGGTCATCCTCAAAAGTGACCGGACCGTAAACCTTTATTACAGAACCGGGAGAATAAACAGGAGTAAAAAATGGATACCCCATGATATGATCCCAATGGGTGTGGGAAAGAAAAATATCCGCTTTTATCGAATCATCGATCAAGTCCTTTGCCATCAAAGAGTTGCCAAGTAATCGTATACCCGAGCCGGCATCAATAATGATAATACGATTCTCCGGGCCCACCCGTAACTCAACGCAGGCAGTATTACCACCATATTTTTTGGTAGCCAGGCCAGGGCTGGGGATGGAGCCTCGCACACCCCAAAATCGTACTTTCAAAGAATTTTCCTCTCACCTGAGCAAGGCACTAACCCGACAAGTCGAATTTTTTTAGTTACGCTGGATAAGTGCCTTGAAGCTGGTATTAACCACTTGAGTAATAGCACTTTGGATTTCGAAGTCTGCGCTTATCTCTTGTTTTTTATTACAGCTTTTATGGAGTAAGGCACTAAATTTGTAAAAACAACTCACTCTCATTGATTTCTTCTACCACTCTACCACCTATAGTACCAAAAACATCATGGCTCAAGTCGACAAGCTCCAGTAAACGGGCAATATCCTCCTCGTCAGGGAAAGGGTCACCTGCGTAACCATGATCCAGGGTATTGGTGTATATATTAGCAAGAGCAACAAGGGCTACCTGTTGACCTGCCCCACCCTCCAGTTTATCAATTTCATGATGGGTGGTGATACACTCTGTTATCACCTTGTTAAGATTCCATTTTTCCGCAATCATCAAACCTACTTCCTGATGATCAATACCAATAAGATGGCGTTCAACCTCTATAAGAGAACGTTGCTCCTGTTTCGCAATATTGAGTACTTCTATATATTCATCACCAAAAGGTACTTTACCAAGATCATGGAGGAGTCCGGCCAGAAAAAGTTCTTCCCGCTCCATAGGAGAATAGCCTTTCACTTCTCCAAGCAGCCTGGCACTGACCCCCGTACCAATGGAATGTTCCCAGAATTTTGCCGTAGGAAGCGCCCTGGATTTTTTCACTCCCGAAAGAGTACGGATAATTGCCGTACTAAGAGCTATATTTTTAACAGTATTCATCCCGAGCATGGTGATAGCCCGGGTCAGAGAAGTTACCTTGTTGATAAGAGAATAGTATGCGGAATTGATCAATTTCAGAACCTGACCAGTAAGAATCGGGTCAAGTGAAATCACCTTGTTGAGTTCATTGGGAGACGCGTCGGTACGACTGCAAATCTCCATCACTTTACCCACCGTTGTGGAAAGACTGGGCATTTTCCGAATAAAACTCTCGATGTTTTCTCTCTGCTTCTCCTTATTAAACGCCATAACAATCCCTGTGCCGGCTATTGTATCCCATCTTCACGACAAAACAAAACCACGTCATCATAGGCTGCAGTTGTGCCACCGAAGATATCAAGTCCACTGCCGATGGTTGCATCAATCCTGTTCCTGCCGATGTCCCTGATCAGCTGCATATCGACCAGATCCCTAATACCACCTGCATAAGTTATCGGAATAGGGGACCAGTCGGCAAGAATTTTCACCAGCTCAATTTCCACACCACCGCATTTTCCTTCAACATCAGCACCATGGACAAGAAATTCATCACATGATGATGCCAACGTCTCAAGCAGTTCAGGACTAATTGCCACGTTGGTAAATTTCTGCCACCTGTCAGTAACAATATAATAGTCCTCATCTTTTTTTCTGCAACTCAAATCGAGGACAAGCCTTTCACGTCCCACAGCTGCAACAAGTTCTGACAGTCTCCTGACATCTACCCGTCCATCTGTAAATACATATGAGGTTACGATAACATGAGAGGCACCCTTGTCCAACCACTCTCCTGCATTCTCTGCTGTGATGCCGCCACCAATCTGCATTCCGCCGGGCCAGACAGCCAGAGCCTTTTCAGCGGCATCGTCATTGCCCGGGCCAAGTTTAATCACATGCCCGCCAACAAGATTATCCGATTGATACAGTTCTGCAAACCACGCCGATGATTTATCTGCTGTAAAATTAATCTTCACATCATCCGGGCGATCGTCATTGAGTGTCGAACCTACTATCTGTTTCACAACACCTCTATGCAGATCAATACATGGCCTGAATCTCATCCCCTCCTCCTTTATGGACAGGCACTACCTAAACAAAAAGGCGGGATGCTCAAGAGCATCCCGCCTTTTCATACTTCACTTCTCACTTAAAAGCGCGAGAAAACGTACTGTTTCAACTCTTTTTGACAAGCATCGTTGACGGATCGAGAATGAGTGTTGCTTTGGGATCAACCACACTTGAATCACATCTTAATATTGCCAGCTTCATCTCATTGCCTTCCGGCTTAATAAGCAAAACTGTCTCGAAAAGAGACGCAACATCATGGCAGGGAGCCGGAACACCATCTTCGCTTACACGACCATCACTGCGATGACTGACAGCCGAAAACCAGATAACCTTCAATCCCCGATCATTCATAAAATTACGCAATTCTTCCAACGATTTTGGATCATTGTTTTCAAAATCGTATCCGTCAATAATCAGACATTCAGGCTTAAAAATTTCTTGCTGCACCAGATCATCAAAACGTTCTTCCAACACAGCTTTGCTGAAAGAACTCTCCTTGAAGGTCATAATCATGCGGTTTTTCATGATTCCGGGAATCATTTCAATTCTCTCTCCCTCGGTCAACAGGGACAGAATATCATCATACCACGCTCTTGTTTTTTCAACACTCTCCCCAATAGATACATGGAGTACATTGTTACCCTGCAGAATGCAGTCAAGAGCAAATTGCACCAGAATGGCAGTTTTCCCAAGCCCGGCTCTGGCCATAACCAGGCCCATGCTCCGAACTCCTTCTCCCGCCTTATCCTCCAGACCGAGAGCCCGGAGTGGATTATTAATTATCAAATCGTCGTTTCCCATGCCAGTCCACCTCTTTAATATTCCTTGTTTGCCGGCTTTTCAATCCAGCCAACGACCCAATCCTCCTAAGGAGCTTGTCCGAGAGGATCAGCTATTTTTAATTTGTAGTATTTACCTGCAATAATATCAAGAGTTCTTCTTTTCGTTCTGATAAGCCTTGACTAAGTCTTCTCCAACACTCTTGGGTACAGGTTTAAAGGTTGCAAACTCCATGGTAAACTCAGCCTTCCCCTGGGTCAGAGACCGGAGAGTGGTGGAATAACCAAACATCTCAGACAGAGGAACTTCCGCCTCTATCACCGTGTACATTCCTTCCTCTGAAGTACCAATAATCATACCTCGCCGCTGATTAATGCTGCCCATTACAGAACCCTGAAACTCCGAAGGCCCCTCTACTGCAACTTTCATTATAGGCTCCATAATCACCGGTTTGGCCTTAAGATACCCCTCCCTGAAAGCACCAACGGAGGCGAGCTGAAAAGCTACATCCGAGGAGTCAACGGCATGGAATGCGCCATCATCAATGACACATCGAATACCGGTAATAGCTGCACCACAAAGAGATCCTTTCTCCAGGCTCTTTTTGAAGCCCTTGTCACATGCTCCAATAAATTCACGGGGAATAGCACCACCGACAATCTTGTCAACAAATTCATACTCTCCCTCTTCAAGGGGTTCCATATACCCTGCAACACGACCGAACTGACCGGAGCCACCGGTCTGCTTTTTATGGATATAGTTGAATTCCGCTCGCTGAGAAATCGTTTCACGATAAGCAACCTGAGGCGCACCAACTTCAACGAGAGCATCATACTCACGCTTCATACGTTCGACATAAACTTCAAGATGTAGTTCGCCCATACCTGAAACAATGGTTTCACCGGTCTCATGATCTACATAGGTTCGAAAAGTCGGATCTTCTTTGGTGAATCGATTCAGGGCCTTCGACATATTTATCTGGGCCTTATTGTCGACTGGAATCACCGCAAGGGAAATAACAGGCTCGGGGATATGCATAGAGGTCATGGAACAGGAAATATCACTTGCAGAAAAAGTGTCTCCCGAAGCGCAATCAATACCAAAAAGAGCGACAATATCACCGGAACCACACGAATCAATTTCCTGCATCTCATCGGAATGCATACGGCAGAGACGACCAATCTTCACTTTTTTTCCGGTGCGGTTGTTATAAACTGTGCCTCCCTTAACTACCTCTCCCTGGTAGGTACGAACATAGGTCAGTTGTCCATATCTGCCGTCCTCAAGTTTAAAGGCAAGCATGATCAACGGATCTTCAGGATCATTGGATACCACGAACTCTTTCTCATCATTTTTCAGATCAAGAGCCATATTCTCAACATCTGTTGGACAGGGGAGATACTGTTCCACCGCATCAAGAAGTGCCTGCACACCTTTGTTTTTATAAGCTGAACCCATAAAAACGGGAGTAAACTCAAGTGCCAGAGTGCCTTTACGTACAGCATCATTGATCAGCTGGACATCAATATCACCCTCTTCAAGCAGTGCCTCCATCAACTCCTCGGAGAACATAGAGATCTCTTCAAGCATTGCTTCACGTTTTTCCTGTGCCTCGGCCAGCATCTCAGCAGGGATTTCGTCTTCACGTATGTTCTCACCATTCTCACCCTCATAGTAAATTGCCTTCATGGTGACAAGATCAACAACCCCTGCCAAATCACTCTCAAGGCCGATGGGCAACTGCATCATATGTGCGTTCAATCCAAGTTTATCCCTGAGCTGATCAGTTACTTTTGCAGGATTTGCTCCTATGCGGTCACACTTATTTATAAAGGCAATTCGCGGCACATTGTACCTGGTCATCTGACGATTTACAGTAATTGACTGTGATTGCACACCACCTACTGAACAGAGAACAAGAACAGCACCGTCAAGAACCCTGAGTGCTCTTTCCACCTCCACAGTAAAATCGACGTGGCCCGGAGTATCTATGATGTTAATATCAATATCCTTCCAGGTGCAGTAAGTAGCTGCGGATTGAATTGTAATACCACGCTCCTTTTCAAGCTCCATGGAATCCATCTTTGCGCCGACACCATCTTTCCCGCGAACTTCATGAATGGCGTGAATTTTGTCGGTATAAAACAAAATACGTTCGGTCAATGTCGTCTTTCCCGAATCAATATGGGCACTGATACCTATATTTCTAACTCTTGATAAATCCTTACTCATGGCTGCTGTCCTCTACAACTTTTGCCAACCGGCTATAGCCCGGTCTCGCTTCAATAAGCTATGGTAATAAATAAAAAATAAGGAGTCACAGTACTCTGTAACTCCTTACTCAACTCACGTTTCCTGTGCTAACCCTGTGAAGCTGGAGTCTTTGCAGATCCAGTACGTCTCACATTACTCACAAAGAACCTGACAGTATATATCACTCTTGACAATATTGCCAGAAAAAAGTTACCATCTTAACCTTCTCCCCTATTTATCATATCAACACAATACAAAACGAGGGATCAAAGATGAACCAACCAGCTATTCAGGATCTGTACCCTGATGATTATGCAAACTGCTACGGTTGTGGCCGAAACAATAAATCCGGCCTACAGCTTAAAAGTTATTGGCAGGGTGAGGAAAGCATCTGCCACCACACGCCAGCCCCCCATTACACAGGAGGCGTACCCGGTTTTCTCTATGGCGGTATGATTGCCTCTCTGATGGACTGCCACGGTGCCGGAACAGCCGCAGCAGCAAAATCCCGAGAGACAGGGGAGCCTGTATCACGATTCGTAACTGCCTCTTTGAAAGTTGATTATTTAAAACCAACCCCCCTGGGCATCGAGTTGGAAATCCGCGCTAAAGTTGTTGAGATCAAAGGGAGAAAGGTGATTGTCGATCTCAGCCTCCTGGCAGATAAAACCCTCTGCGCCACGGGTACAGTGGTGATGGTTCAGATACCACCTCCATTGCAGACTTGATATCATTAACCCGACAAGTCGGAAAACTTTTTAGTTACGCTGGATAAGTGCCTCGAAGGTCTCTCTGCGTTCGCTATCTGCTGCTGGTACTAACCAATCGAATTTAATAGCACTTTAGATTTCGAAGTCTGCGCTTATCTCTTGTTTTTTATTACAGTTTTTATGGAGTAAGGCACTAAAGGCAGGTGAACCGCAGAAGGGCTACCCACCCACCACCATCTCAAGGCCAAAATCAGCAAATTGGGCAATAACGCGAGCCTTATCTTCCTCACTCGGCTCTGCTAAATTCCCCGAATCGTAAACCTCACCTAACCTACGATATTTATTTGCCGCGATATTATGATACGGCAAGAGGTTCACCTTCTTTTTCTCTCCAGGAAGGGCCGACACGAAGGCCGCAGTCTGCTCGATGTTCCGGTCATCATCGTTGACACCTTTGACAAGCGGGATGCGGATATTGATCGAAGCACCTGTCTGGGCAAGGAGTTTGAGGTTTTCGAGGATCTGCTCGTTTTCAACTCCAATCCATTTTTTATGTCGCCGGGAATTCATCATTTTCAGGTCGTAGAGGAACAGGTCGGTTCGTTTAGCCACATTGAGCAGTATCTCACTTTTTACAAAGCCACTTGTATCCACCGTCCGATGGATAGACCTTGAACCAAGCTCATCCAGCAGAGCAATGAGAAATTCTGATTGCAGCAGTGGTTCGCCACCTGAAAACGTCACTCCTCCCCCCGACTGATCGAAAAAGATTCTCTCTTTTTCGATGATCTCAATAAGCTCATTAACAGTGGCTGTTCTGCCTGACATTTCGGTGGCCTTAGTCGGGCAAATATCCGCACATTTGCCGCAACCGGTGCAACGCTCGCGATCGGTGACAATACCATCTGGAGTAAGTGAGCAAGCCTCTTCAGGGCAGACATCAATGCAGCTCTTACAACCTATGCACTTATCTCTGTTATACATTTTCTGGATCCTGACAGAAATACTCTCCGGATTGTGGCACCACGCGCAGCGAAGTGGACAGCCTTTGAAAAATATTGCGACTCGAATACCTGGACCATCGTTGATGGCATATTTTTTAACATCAAAAATAAGACCTGATTGCATAAATAGAGTTCCGTATTGAAATGAATAATTTGCAGATTGAAAACAACGTTATCATGCAGGGGAAATTACCCCCCTGCATGTCACCCGATCTTCTTAGAAGACATCATTTTCAGTACGTTCAATTACCTCCTGCTGCAGGTCGTTATTCATGTCATTGAAATAATCGCTGTATCCTGCCATGCGTACCAGTAGATCTTTATAGTCATCCGGGCACTGCTGAGCTGCCAGAAGGGTAGCAGTATCGACAATATTGAACTGAATATGGTGACCGCCAAGGATAAAATAGGAGCGGATAAGCTGACCAAGTTTTCGGATATCCTCATCTCTTTTCAGGAGACTTGGCAGAAAACGCTGGTTTAAGAGGGTTCCGCCGGATTTAACATGGTCTATTTTGCTCAGTGATTTGATTACCGCCGAAGGGCCATTGGTATCGGCACCGTGAGAGGGTGAGGTGCCATCGGAGATCGACTTGCCTGCCAGTCGCCCGTTAGGAGTGGCGCCAAGCATCTTGCCGAAATAGATGTGGCAGGTTGTTGAGAGCATGTTGAGATGATACTTGCC
>MAXH01000292.1 GCA_001750925.1 Desulfobulbaceae bacterium S3730MH12 | reverse complement strand
GAAAAAGGTCAGGTCATGGACGTAAAAGGAGAGAACATGGATGGCCTGCAGCGCACCAACCGGTACCGCCAGAAAGATTGATTTGAACAGCCAGGCCAAGGTAAGAGGAGCAATATATTCAGCAGGTAGTCCCTGCTGTATATTGGCGGCGATAATACTGGCATCAAAGAAACTCTCGGAGATCATTAAAATAGAGATAAGTGCCAGGACAAACACAGCCTCTGCTGTATGGTCTTTACCATATTTTTCAGGTACCACGTAGCGGGCAGGTTTAACAATAATCCGCCTGTACGCAGCAATTCCACAGCCGATCAGTACCGCGGTGGCTGCATAATCTTTGAAGATATTATAGATATGACCAAATGTTCCACCAAACCCAGGGAGGACAAAGTCTTCTGAAAAACCGATTACCACCAGGGACGTGGCCCGGATACTGAGAATGAGAAAGCCAAAGAAGATAACAATATGGACAACACCTGCGAGCATATACCTGGGTTGACGATACTGTGCCAGCCATATTTTAAGCACATTAAAAAATCGTTCGGAGGGGCGGTCAAAACGGTCATCCGGGGCCGAATTCATCAGGGGTACACTGCGCATGGCCATGATGTAGGTGAATACAGCAATGCCGATGAGTGGAATCAATATTGAAAAGATAATTGTCGGTATCCCTAAAAAGGACGCGTTTGCCGGAGAGATGATCATTGTATGCATTAGTGCCTTACTCCTTAAAAGCTGTCATAAAAACATGAAAAACTTGAATCACAGAGGACATAGAGAAACTTTGCAAGCGTAGTCTGCCTTGGTCACATATTACGCCGGAACTGTCCTCCAACCTCATACAGAGCTGTTGTTATCTGGCCAAGACTGCAATGCTTGACTGTTTCCAGGAGCTCTTCAAACACATTGTTGCCCTGAAGAGCAGTTTCTTTTAAACTTTCCAGAGCAGCAGCACATTCGTTTTTATGTCGCTCTTGAAAATCGGCAAGGCGGTTGATCTGGTCATCTTTCTCATCGTCAGTGGCCCTGGCAAGTTCAAGGGTAGCATTCTGCTCGTCAAAATTGATCTCCGGGTCGAGAAAGGTATTGACGCCAACGATGGGAAACTCTCCTGAGTGTTTTAATCGTTCATAATACATCGACTCTTCCTGGATTTTGCTTCGTTGATATCCGGTTTCCATCGCACCAAGAACACCGCCCCTGTCGGTGATTTTGTCAAATTCAACCAGAACAGCCTCTTCAACAAGGTCGGTCAAATCTTCGACAATAAAGCTGCCCTGGTTCATATTCTCGTTTTTCGCAAGACCCCACTCTCTATTGATAATGAGCTGGATCGCCAGGGCTCTTCGAACCGATTCTGAACTTGGGGTGGTAATGGCTTCATCATAGGCGTTGGTATGAAGGCTGTTGCAGTTGTCGTAGATGGCGCAGAGTGCCTGCAGTGTGGTTCTGATGTCATTGAACTGGATTTCCTGACTGTGCAGGGATCTTCCTGAGGTCTGGATATGGTATTTTAGTCTCATGGAACCGGAAGAGGCACCATATTTCTTTTTCATTGCCACTGCCCAGATACGCCTGGCAACTCTGCCGATGACGGTATACTCAGGATCCATACCATTTGAGAAAAAGAACGAGAGATTGGGTGCGATCTCGTCTATGTCCATGCCTCTTGCCAGATAGTACTCAACATAGGTGAAACCGTTTGAAAGGGTGAGGGCAAGCTGGGTAATCGGGTTGGCTCCGGCCTCTGCAATATGATATCCGGAAACGGAGACGGAATAGAAGTTCTTCACATTTTGGGCAATAAAATATTCCTGGATATCCCCCATCATTTTCAGGGCAAATTCGATTGAGAAGATACAGGTATTCTGGCCCTGGTCTTCTTTCAGGATATCGGCCTGAACAGTGCCACGAACATTGGAAAGTACATCAGCTTTGATTTTTTCATATTCAGTCGTATCAGGTTCCCTGTTCATCTCCGCTGCAAACTTATCCAGCTGCTGATCAATGGCGGTATTCATAAACATGGCTAAAATAATAGGAGCCGGACCGTTGATGGTCATAGAGACAGAAGTTGTGGGGGTGCAGAGATCAAAACCGTCATAGAGTAGTTTCAAATCATCAAGAGTGCAGATACTTACCCCCGAAGTACCGATCTTGCCATAAATATCCGGTCGGATCGCAGGATCCCATCCGTAGAGGGTGGCAGAATCAAAGGCGGTGGACAGCCTTTTGGCTTCATAATTGCCCGACAGCAGTTTGAAGCGCTGATTGGTCTGGGCAGGCCCACCTTCACCCGCAAACATGCGGGTTGGATCTTCCCCGGTTCTTTTCATGGGAAATACCCCGCCGGTGAAGGGAAAGTATCCGGGAAGATTTTCTCTTCGCATCCAGCTGTAAATATCGGCTGGATCACTGAACTTAGGCAAAGATATTTTCGGAATTTTTGAATGGGAAAGGGACTCGGTGTAGAGTGGTACTCGGATTTCTCGGCCCCTTACAGTGTAAACGTATTCGTCGCCAGAGTACGCCTGTTTCATCTCTTCCCAGTTGCGAATGGTGTCTGCAGTATCCTTATCGATGGTCTGGCTGATTTCAGATGATTCTGCTTTGAGAAGTGTCAGCAGGCTGTCAATGTTTGAGTCGCTTTTTTGTTCGAGTAACTCGGCGGTTTGCAGCAGATGATTATTTTGTCGAACTGCTTTTGCCTGTTGAGATGTCTTTTCATGGTAACCGCGGACTGTGGAACTGATTTCGGCCAGATATCGGATCCTTTCAGAAGGAATAACAATGGTTTTGGATGAAGACGTTTTTCCCTCTGGTTTAGGCAGAGAAGGGCGCAGTTTCATACCTGCACCGCTATTCAGTTCTCCAACTATGGCATGGTAAAGTGCGGTAACACCATCATCGTTGAATTTGGAGGCGATGGTGCCATAGACAGGGAGATCCTCCGGGGCTGTATCCCATTGTTTCCTATTTCTCTGAACCTGTTTCCGGATATCTCTTATTGCATCATCGCTGCCTTTCTTCTCAAATTTATTGATTACGATAAGGTCGGCATAGTCGAGCATATCAATTTTTTCCAGCTGTGATGGTGCTCCATATTCACTGGTCATGACATAAATGGAGGTGTCTGCTATCTCGGTGATATTGGAGTCACCCTGACCTATGCCGGCAGTTTCCGCAATAACCAGATCAAAACCTGCTGCCTTAACGACCTTGATTGCTTCAGGTAGTGATTCAGCGATTTCTTTTGCAGAGTTTTGGGTCGCCAGACTGCGCATATAGACCCTGCCTGAGCTGGAAATTGAATTCATGCGAATTCGATCACCGAGAAGTGCACCCCCGGTTTTTTTGCGGGAAGGATCACAGCAGATAATAGCTATGGAAATGTCTTTGAAATCAAGCAGAAATCTGACAATTATCTCATCGGTAAGTGAAGATTTGCCAGCTCCTCCGGTTCCTGTAATCCCAATTACCGGCGGATTATTTTTTTCAGCAAGGGGAGAGATCTGACTCATCAGTTCAGTAAGATTTCCCTCCCGTCCTGCTTTTGCCTGTTGTACAGCGGTTATAAAGCCGCCAACTGTTTTGTGGTTATCCGGGCTCAAAGCCTCGAGTTGGAGGTTATGATAGGGAAGGGTGCTGAAATCCATCTCCTGAATCACATGATTTATCATTCCCTGGAGGCCAAGGTTTCTGCCATCTTCCGGGGAATAAATCTTGGTGACGCCATATTCTTCCAGTTCTTTGATCTCATCAGCAACAATTACCCCACCGCCTCCGCCGAAAACTTTAATATGTGCAGCATCTTTCTCTTTTAAAAGATCGATCATATAATTGAATGCCTCCATATGGCCACCTTGGTAGCTGGACATGGCAATTCCCTGGGCATCTTCCGCTATAGCGGTATCGACAAGTTCCTGAATAGACCTGTTATGGGCGAGATGGATAACTTCAACACCGGAATCCTGCAGAATTCGACGCATTATGTTAGTCGATGCATCGTGACCGTCAAAGAGTGAGGTGGCTGTTATAACGCGGATTATATGCTGAGGTTTATAGATTGCAACTTCATCTTTCATGGATTATTACCTTTCCTATAATAAAGTAAAATGGCAAAACAGGTTTTTACGAAACCATCAATGGTCAGTTTATCATTAAGTTAGTTCTTTGCTTCTTCAAGATAACTCATTATAAATTCTGTCTGCTGTTCAATATACTGGTCAATTGTGAAGATCTTTGCAAAATACCAGCGCCTGAAAGCCCATGTATGTCCCATGATCGATATATTATGACCAATAAGGTTTATAGTATTGTCATCCAGGTTCGGTAATTTCCCCAACACCCTCAGTTGTTTCATGGCATCGATAAAGAGGTTGGTTATTCTCAGCTCGGCTTCCAGTACCTTTTTTTCCCATTTTTCAGGAAGAAAATGAGTAACCTGGTACATCAGAAGGACATGGTCACTCATACGGTCACAGACCAGGAAATATTCACGTATTACTTCAGCCAGGGCATCCTTGCTGTGGGTGGGGCGGGCCAAAGCATCTTTCACCCCTTGCTCAACTTCAGCGTGGATTGCGATGGCTACAAGATAAAGAATGTCATCTTTTGTTGAAATATATTCGTAGAGTGAACCTATTGACAATCCGGTTTCCTTAGCCAGTTCCCGAGTTGTTGTTTTATGATAGCCGTGCTTGATAAAGAGTTTTACTGCTGCATCAACTATTTGTCTTCTTCGTTTTCTGACCAGATCTTTGTTCTTGATATGCGTTACAATTTCACCTTCAGGGTCAATCTTCCTCGTCATTCCATCTCCCTTGGCTGTTCATTCATGGACGGATACTGCCTTTAAAATCGGTAACATTATAAAGTATACAAAAACCGGTGATAACAAAAGCTAAAACTGAACATCAATTTAAATCTGGATGGTTAGCCCTGATGGTGTTGTAAAAAGGTCATTCGAAGCTTCGGCTTCAGGTGGCTATGAAAAGTGATTCAAAAGTTCATTTTCATGGCTCATGTGGGTGTTGGGTGATTATGAAAAAATGGTAAGGGGTAATCACCCCTTACCATTACGTTAAACTACTTCTTTTTAGAACTGAGTTCAGGGAAGTCCCAGTAGAAAAACTCATTTTTCTGCGACTGTGCACCACTTTCCTGTTTCTCCACTTCCTGCTGACGAAGTTCAACCCTGCGGATTTTTCCGCTGAGAGTTTTGGGAACCTCGGGAACAAATTCAATTATTCTTGGAATTTTAAATTTCGCCAGGATATTGATTGTATGCTGAAAGAGTTCAAGGGCCAGTTCTCTGGAAGGTTCATAGGATTTGTTCAGAATAACGAATGCCTTTACAAGCTGATGGTATTTCTTATCAGGAACACCTACGATAGCAGTTTCTGCAACAGAAGCGTGTTCCATGAGTGCGCTTTCCACCTCAAACGGTCCGATACGAAAATCAGAAGATTTAATAACATCATCGCTGCGGCCTACAAACCACCAGTATCCCTCTTCATCAAATGTTGCACGGTCGCCGGTATAATAGAAGTCGTTGATAAAGACACCAGCCATCTTTTCAGGATTGCCGATATATTCTGTAAAGAGTCCAATGGATCTCCACTTATCAAGCTTTACAACTATATGTCCAACCTCATCAGGCTTGGTGATCTCATTTCCTTCATCATCAGCCAGTGCAACATCGTACATGAAGGAAGGCTGGCCAAATGATCCTGAACGCATTTTTCCGTTCATCCATGGATGGTTGCCTATCATGGCGGTAGATTCAGTTTGACCGTAAAAGTCGCGGATTTCTGTTCCTGTTAATTGTTTCCACTGGGAAATAACTTCAGGGTTCAGTGGCTCACCTGCTCCAATCGACTGTCGCAGTGACGATAGATCATATTTGGAAACATCAAGATTAATGAACATTCTCCATGCAGTTGGAGGAGCACAAAAGGTTGTGATTTTATGAGTTGAAACTGCTTCGAGATAGGCGTCTCCGTCCAGAACTCCGAAGTTAAAACCTGATGCTGATGCGCCTACATTAAAGGGGGCAAAGAAACTTGACCATGCCCATTTGGCCCAGCCGGGAGCTCCCAGGTTGTGATGCACGTCATCCGGGCGAATACCTGTCATAACAGAAGTGGAGAGATGACCCAGGGGATAGGAAGTTGCAGTATGACCAACTCGTTTGGGCAGGCCGGTGGTTCCTGACGTGAAAAAACAGAAGAGCAGGTCAGTTGATTTGGTCTTTGCTGCTTCAGATTTACCAGCCTCATTTGCAAGTTCGCTATAGCTTGTCCATCCATCCTTGTTCCCCCTGACCAGTTTGATCTTAGGGGTGACGTTAGTTAATTTTAATGCCTCATCAATAATATCTACGTATATTTCATCAGCAAGGATAGACTCGGGAGGGTAGGTTTCAAACCTGAATTGAAGTTCTCTCAGGGTCATTGTAGTTGCAGTAGGAACTGCAACCAGTCCTCCTTTGATACAGGCATAACTGGTAAACCAGGTTTCCGGGACAATAGGCATCATCATGTACATATTGTCTCCCTTTTCAACGCCGGATTTTCTTAATGCGTTGAGGCACTGGTTGCCACAAGCAGCAAACTCGCTGTAGGTATATCTGCTGTTTTCCTTGGTTGCAATATCTGCCCAGACAAATGCCTGATGGTCTCCTCTTTCCTTAACATGGAGTCCTTCAAAAATCTCCTCTGCCCAATTGAAATACTCAGGGAGGTCCATAGCGTTAAGTTTTTCAAAAAAGGTTTTTGCTGTGTCCCTCTTCAGGTCATTGTCATCCATCAAGTTAAGGTTCATTACTTCCTTATAAAGACTTTCCATACCCATAAATGACTCCTTACGATTCGATTTAAAAAAATTACCGATGCCATATCACAACTGAGCGCTCGGTCGGTTTGTTTACCGCACTAAATAATATATGTATATATTTGTCAAAGGATTTTTTTGTCAAATGACAAATCAATCGGTTACTAGATCTGCGTAGTAGTGTAATATTTTGAAAAACTGTTGTGATTCCGGTAGACAAAGTCATGACTGCTTGAAACCATAGAGGATCCGGAGAGCACAGAGAGGGGAAAAGAGATTCTTTTATCTGCATCTTATATGCTCTCTGTGTAAGGGAATGCGGTTTTTACTTGCGGGCATCGCCAGCGTTAGATTATACCGGAGAAGGTGCTCTTGTTAATAAAAAGATTGACAAATATATGCTTGTAGGTCAACATCTAGAAAAAAGATTGAGCGCTTGGTCGGTTTTTGTTTATCGTTGGTTTTGTGACTTTTTTGATATGTGCTGTTGAAGGTAACCATCAGTACTGATTAACTCGTAAAAAGGTCATTCGAAGTTTCAAATGGCATCGCAAAAACTCTAATAATTAAATGAGGGAGCGGAATATGAAAGAAGCAGTAATAGTCAGCGCGGCAAGAACACCTTTTGCGAGTTTTGGCGGATCGCTAAGTAAAATTGGTGCCACAGATCTTGGTGCCCATGTTATACGGGAAGCTGTCACTCGTGCCGGGATTGACGATAAAGAAATTGACGAATGTATTATGGGTATGGTGCTTCCCTGTGGCTACGGACAGAATCCGGGGAAGCAGGCGGCTATAAAAGCTAAGTTACCTCAAGAGGTTGAGGCGATAACTGTTAATAAGGTCTGTGGGTCTTCCCTGAAAAGTGTGATGCTGGCTGCTCAGGCTATTCAGTGCGGGGATGCAGATGTCATAGTTGCCGGCGGTATGGAAAATATGAGCTTTGCCCCCTATTATCTTGAAAAGGGTCGCTGGGGGCACAGGATGGGACCCGGCAAAATTGATGATCATATGGTTCATGATGGTTTGTGGGATGTAGTCAACGATTTTCATATGGGTATGTCCAACGAACTCAGCTGTGAAAAATGGAACATCAGCCGGGACGATCAGGATCGTTTTGCAGAGGATTCATACAACAGGGCGTTAAGGGCAATCAAGGAGGGAGTTTTTAAAGAGGAAATAGCTCCAGTTTCCATCCCTCAGAGAAGGGGGGAAGCAAAGATCTTTGATACGGATGAATGTCCAGTTGAAACCAGCTATGAAAGCTTACAGAAAATGCGGCCTGCATTTAAAAAAGATGGGGTTGGCACTGCCGGTAATGCATCAATTATCAGTGATGGTGCTGCTGCTGTCGTAATCATGAGCCGTGAAAAAGCTGAAGAACTGGGATGCACTGTTATGGCATCAGTCGGGGCTCAGGCATCTGCCGGGATTGAGCTTGAATATGTGCTTATGGCACCTATCCTTGCGATTCCGAAGGTATTGAAAAAAGAAGGTATTTCTCTATCTGATGTGGATCAGTTTGAAATCAATGAAGCGTTCAGTGGAACTTCTGTTGCAATTAATAGGGTCTTGGAACTTGATACAGATAAGGTCAATGTGAACGGCGGCAGTGTTGCGATCGGGCACCCCATTGGAGCCAGCGGTGCACGACTGCTTACAACTCTGCTCTTTGAGATGAAAAGAAAGGATTTGAAATGTGGTCTTGTCTCGCTCTGTCTTGGTGGGGGTGAGGCGGTTGCCATGGTACTCAATAGATAAAACTATTAAGGTGGATAGGCTGAAGGTGGTTAGGCTGTTAGGAGTAAGACACTAATTAACAGAGGTACAGAAATGCAACAACGAAGCAGGTAAGCGAGCCTGCGAGACTCCGGATGAAGAGTTTTTACGACGCCATCATAGTTAAATTAGCACAAAAAAGAGGAATATAAGCATGCAGGTAAAGAAATTTGGAGTAATAGGTTCCGGCCAGATGGGAAACGGCATAGCTCAGGTAGCAGCAGCAAGTGGACTTGAGGTTGTGATGAGTGATATTTCCAGTGAGTTTACCGCCAAAGGCGTGGCAAATATCGAAAAAAACCTTAACTGGGCAGTAGGAAAGGACAAGATCAGTGCGGATGAACGGGACGCAATCCTAGGCAGGATTACTACAACAACAGAGCTGGCAGATATGGAGTCAGTTGATTTTGTGGTTGAAGCGGCGGTTGAAAGAGAAGATTTGAAATTCAAGATCTTTCAAGACCTTGACTTGATCTGTCCCGACCATGTTATTCTCTCCACCAATACCTCTTCGATTCCAATTGGCAGAATTGCCTCCCAGACTAAGCGGCCGGAAAAAGTCATCGGTATGCATTTTATGAATCCGGTTCCTGTAATGAAACTGGTCGAGGTGATCAAGGGACTTGCAACCTCCCCGGAGACATTTGATCTTACCTGGTCACTCTGTGAAAAATTTGGTAAAACCCCTGCTGAAGCAAATGATTTCCCGGGGTTTATCGCCAATAGAATCCTGCTGCCGATGATCAACGAGGCGGTTTTCTGTCTCTACCAGAATGTTGGCAAACCGGAAGATATTGATACCGTTATGAAACTCGGCATGAATCATCCCATGGGGCCTCTGGCTCTAGCTGATCTGATAGGGCTTGATACCTGCCTTGCAATTATGGAGACGTTGTATGACGGCTTTAAGGATTCTAAATATCGCCCCTGTCCTCTGCTGAGAAAATATGTTGAAGCAGGATGGCTTGGACGTAAGACAGGTAAAGGGTTCTATGACTATGCGAAATGAGAGATAAAACCATGCAATTGGTTACACCTCTTTATGAAATAGAGCAGAGAATTGCTTTGCTGCAGGATGCAATGCAGAGGAGAAGCGTGGATGGAGTTTTGATCCTGCAGAAGACTGATCTGTTTTATTTTGCAGCCACTTCCCAGCAGGGATATCTTTATGTGCCTGCTGAGGGAACACCTCTGCTAATGATTTTTAAAGACTTTGACAGGGCAAAGATTGAATCCCCCCTACAGGATATTGTTTCTCTTGTCAGTGTGAAGAAAATTCCTCAAATTTTTGCTGAGTTTAACTATGTTCTACCCCGTATACTTGGCATGGAGCTTGATGTTCTGCCTGCAAATCTCTATTTTCTTTATGGCAAAATCTTTGAGCAGAGTCAGATAGTTGATATCTCGACTGAAATCCGTCTTATACGTGCAGTAAAATCGGAGTTTGAGGTAGAAAAGCTACGCAGGGCAGCAAATTTATCTGATAAGGTTGCTGCCAAGGTATCCGAATTGCTGATACCCGGGAAGACAGAAGTCGAGGTGGCAGGGGAGCTGGAAGGATATGCCAGAAGTCTGGGCCATCAGGGAATTGTACGCATGCGCATATGGGGAGGGGAGCTTTTCTATGGCCACCTTATGTCTGGTGCGGCGGCAGCTGTGCCCAGTTATCTGGCCTCACCGACAGGGGGAGAGGGGGTTAGTGATTTTGTTGGACAGGGGGCGAGTTTTAAAAAGATAACCAAAAATGAACCGATTCTTGTCGATTATGTTTTTGCTCTTGATGGTTATATATCAGACCATGCGAGAATCTTTTCTATCGGCGCACTTTCGTCTGATTTGCTTGATGCACATCAGGCAATGCTTGAAGTTCAAAATGAGACGATGAAGCAGGCAAAACCGGGTACAGTCACCGGCGATTTGTATGAAATGATGGTATCTATGGCTGCTGAACGAGGATATGGAGATTATTTCATGGGTGTTGGGGAGAGGCGGATCCGGTTTACCGGCCATGGTGTCGGGCTTGAGCTTGATGAATTCCCTTTTATAGCCAAAGGTCAGAAACTTGAACTGCAGGCTGGGATGATAATAGCTCTGGAGCCTAAAATAATTTTTCCAGGAAAGGGTGTTGTCGGGATAGAGAATACACATCTGGTAACAGAGGAGGGGCTCGAACCCCTGACGAAGATATCTGATGAAATAACTATACTGCCGATTTCCGGGTAGTGTTCCTGTCTGAAAGGGGGATTTATGTTTGAAAAAGTAGAAAAAGCTAGTGATCTCAACCATGAAGAGACTGCAACGTATATAGTAGATCTCTTTAACAAGATAATAATCCATCATGCCCTCTGGTTTTCAGAGGTTAAACATCAGATGGGTATGGAAAAGGCTCTGGAACTCCTTCAGAATGCCACCAAAAAAAGCTATGGAATTCAGATGAAACATCTTGGTTCCCTACTTGGTTTTGATATGGTTGACGGGGTTCCCGCACCTTTATTGGAGATGGCGCCGGAAAAACTGAAGGAACTGAAAAGCCGAGTGGCAAAGAACTGGCTGGTTAATGATGGTGTCTGGTTTCAGGCTATTGAATTTTCTGAGGGAATGAATGATGCTAAGAGGTGCAATGACTCCTGCTGGGCCCAGTTTTCTCCTTTTGAAGCATCTTCAATAAAAAAGCTGCTCGGATTGGGGACAAACCCGGGACTTGACGGTCTTAAACGGGCTCTTGGGTTCAGGGTGTATGAAGCCATTAATGAACAATCGGTAGTTGAGGAGACTGAGAGCAGCTTTATCTTTCAGATGAATCAATGTCGAGTGCAGAATGCCAGGAAACGAAAAGGACTTGATGATTATCCATGTAAATCTGGAGGGTTGGTGGAGTATAGCTATTTTGCCAGGGCTATAGACAGCAGAATAAAAACGGAATGTTTGGGATGTCCTCCTGATGAGCATCCGCCGGAGTGGTTTTGTGCTTGGAAATTTTCTTTGGAATAAATTTTTGCTTGGAGAAAAAACAATGGAATGGAAAAATATAGAAAAAAAAGTTGAGGATGGGATCGCGACAGTAACGATCAATCGACCAAAAGCCTTAAATGCACTCAATTATGACACTCTTATAGAAATGCTCGATTGCTTTAAAGCACTTGGAGACAGTAAAGATATCCATGTAGTGATTATTACCGGCAGTGGAGAAAAGGCCTTTGTTGCCGGAGCTGATATCTCCTTTATGGGAGAGCTTGATCCCCTGGAGGCACGTGGTTTTGGCAAGCTTGGCCAAAATGTACTGAACACAATTGAAACTCTTCCCCAACCTGTGATCGCTGCTATAAACGGCTTTGCCCTGGGGGGAGGTTGTGAGATAGCCTTGGCGTGTGATATGCGGTTGGCAAGTGAGAAGGCAAAATTCGGCCAGCCGGAGGTGAACCTTGGTGTTATACCGGGTTTTGGTGGTACACAGAGACTGCCGCGTCTGATCGGCAAGGGACATGCAAATGAACTGGTTTTTTCAGGAAAAATAATAGATGCTGAAGAAGCATGCCGAATTGGCCTGGTAAATCGGGTAGTTCCCCATGACCAACTTCTTGAAGAATGTATTTCGTTAGCTCAAATGATCAGTGAAAAAAGTCCTGTTGCAGTACGATTATGTAAAGAGTCCGTTAATAACGGCATTGAAATGGATCTTGACAGAGGATGCGCTTATGAGCTGGACCTATTCAGCCTCTGTTTTGCAAGCAGTGACCAGAAGGAAGGAATGAAGGCGTTTCTGGAAAAACGTGCTCCGAAGTTTACAGGAAATTAAAAGGGTTCCTGTAATGATTGTTTTCTGGTTTTTCAAACATACTTTGAATAGGGCAATCTCAAACCGTTGAATTTTTTAGGGAGAATCATATGTCGCTCCAACTGACAAAGGAACAAAAACTGGTGCAAACCATGATACGGGAATTTTCCCGAAAGGTGATTGCGCCAACTGCTGCAGAGCGGGATCAGACCAAAGAATTCCCGGCAGAAAATTTCCAAAAAATGGCCGAACTCGGTCTTATGGGTATGACTATCCCGGAAAAATACAATGGTGAGGGATCAGATGCGGTGAGCTATGTACTTGCCCTCTCTGAAATCGCTTATTCCTGTGCATCCACTGCAGTAGTGATGTCCGTTCATAACTCAATTGTATGTGAGAGCATCACACGATACGGTACGGAAGAGCAGAAGGAAAAGTTTCTGGTACCTCTTGCCGATGCAGAGATCATTGGTGCCTTTGCCCTCACAGAACCGGATGCTGGATCCGACCCGGTGGCCCAGGAGGCAACAGCCGTGCTGGAAGGTGATGAATACGTATTGAACGGGACCAAACG
The DNA here is from genome assembly GCA_001750925.1 of Desulfobulbaceae bacterium S3730MH12. Taxonomy (GTDB): domain Bacteria; phylum Desulfobacterota; class Desulfobulbia; order Desulfobulbales; family Desulfocapsaceae; genus Desulfomarina. The sequence goes on along the minus strand of MAXH01000292.1, from coordinate 1,777 downwards.
GTTCATTACCTCAGGGAAAAATGGAGGAGTTGTAATCGTTACGGCTCAGACCGATAAAACCAAAGGTCATAAGGGGATCAGTGCATTCCTGGTACCCCAGGGGACCGCCGGCATGAGTGTCGGTCATGTGGAAGATAAAATTGGCTTGCGGGCATCAGATACTGTGGATCTCATGTTTGAAACCTGCCGTATTCCTAAAGATAATTTGCTGGGGAACGAAGGGGATGGATTCAAGGTGGCTATGACCGGTCTGGACAGTGGCCGAATAGGTATTGCTGCCCAGTCTGTAGGCGTGGCCCAGGCCGCTCTGGACGAGGCTGTGAGATATGCCAGGAAGCGGAAGCAGTTCGGGCAGCCGATCGCAAAATTCCAGGGCCTCCGGTTTATCTTCGCTGATATGGCTGTGAACATTGAGGCAGCCCGTCAGCTTATGCTTTCGGCGGCAGCAATGAAAGATCGGGGTGAAAACTTTTCACTCCAGGCTTCCATGGCCAAGCTTTTTGCCTCTGAAATGGTTAATAAGGTGACGGCCCAGGCCATCCAGATGCATGGCGGATACGGAGTGACGAAGGATTACCCTGTAGAGCGATTTTACCGTGATGCCAGGGTCTTTACCATTTACGAGGGTACTTCTGAAATCCAGCGGATCGTTATTTCCAATCACATTTTAAAGGACAAGAAAAAATAGCTCCTTTTATTACGATGACACCGCTTAGCTGTTATGTCAACACTTCTCCGAATTCCTCCGTGTCAGGGGAGTGAAAATGACTTTTATATAAAATGGGTATAATAGATTTTTGTAATTTGGTGGAAAAATGACAGACATTATAAAAGAGAGAAGAAGCATCAGGAGGTTTACTGATCAAGCCGTTGAACAGGAAAAACTGGACGAGATCATAGAGGCGGCAAGGTGGGCGCCTTCCTGGGGTAATTTGCAATGTTGTGAAATCGTTATAGTGCAAAAGGCTGAAAAAAAGAAGAAACTTGCCGAACTGCTTTCAGCTAAAAATCCGGCCTCCAAGGTAATGGAAAATGGACCACTGGTTATCGCCGTTTGTGGCAGGCCGGAAAAGTCAGGCTACTATAAAGGTAAGCAGCAAACAAGATATCAGCACTGGTTTATGTATGATCTTGGTATTGTCAGTCAGAATATCTGTTTAAAAGCCCATGAACTCGGTCTCGGTTCCGTAATGGTGGGCTCATTTGATCATCCCAAAGTAGAGGAGCTGCTCAATGTCCCTGCAGGGTGTGAACTGGTTGCCCTTATCCCAATCGGCTACCCTGACCATTCTCCTTCACCACCTAAGAGAAAGGAAGTGGAAGATTTTGTTCATTATGATAAGTTTTAAGTTTTCCTGTCTTTTACCAGGCAGGTCTAACTGGTACCTGTATAAATAAATGCTGAACATTGGACACCGATGTTCAGCATTTATTATTTCTTCCCTTCTCTTCCTTCCATTCATCTACTTTTTGACTTTTCAGAGCTTCCCCATTAAAGTACGGCGTTCATGTTATTGATCCTTGCGTCACGATTTTCTTAATATCCTTATCGATTATGTTAAAAACAGGACTTGATGTTCTTATTGAGGACCATTCGCTGCAGTATAGCGGGAAGAGGCTTGGGCTTTTATCCAATCAGGCGTCTGTTAATCGTCAGCTGGTTCATAGCCGATTTTTGCTGAAAAGAAGATTTGGTGAAAGTTTGTGCTGTCTTTTTTCACCTCAACATGGTTTTTTTTCAGAAAAACAGGATAACATGATCGAATCCGGTCATCAG
>MAXH01000291.1 GCA_001750925.1 Desulfobulbaceae bacterium S3730MH12 | reverse complement strand
ATGCCTGGTAGTGCTGGAAGAAGAAATTAAATCGCCTACGGCCGCGCAGAACTACGCCTGCTTTAAGGGCGTGATATAAGCCTTAACAGTTTAATAAAATAGAAGAAATATAGATTTGAAAATTTCACACCATAAATATTTAGCCATGTGAATAATAGATGTCCCCCTATTCACCCCTGTTCTTTTTCTCCAATTAAAAAACGGTCGCCTTCTTGTCCCTACGATGTGGTATGATTAGAGTAAGCCAGCCGTCTAAAAAAGACATCTACAATTACAAGGAAGGTAATAGTGAATAGTCCTTTACATGCTGGAACTCTCGAATCACTGGTATTTGATAATCGGTTTGTAAACGAATTGCCAGGCGACACCATCAAAACTAACCGTAGACGCCAGGTGCGGGGAGCCTGTTATTCACGGGTTCATCCTGAGAAGGTATCCTCTCCTGAACTTCTTACTTACAGCCCTGAGGTTGCAGAGATACTGGAACTATCACCCCAGACCTGTAAAACTGATTATTTTGCAGAACTTTTTGGCGGCAACCAACTGGTTCAGGGAATGGATCCCTACGCCATGTGCTATGGCGGGCACCAGTTTGGCAACTGGGCGGGACAGCTCGGCGATGGCCGCGCCATTAATCTTGGAGAAATCATCAACAGCCGGGGTGAGCACTGGACGCTGCAGCTCAAAGGCGCCGGGCCTACCCCCTATTCACGAAATGCCGACGGTCTTGCCGTCCTCCGCTCATCTGTCCGGGAGTTCCTCTGCAGTGAGGCAATGCACCACCTTGGTATTCCGACTACCCGGGCCCTCAGCCTTGTTACCACCGGTGAACAGGTCGAAAGAGACATGTTCTACGATGGCCACCCGAAAGAAGAGCCCGGTGCTGTAGTCTGTCGCGTTTCCCCCTCCTTCATTCGCTTTGGGAATTTTGAAATTCTTGCCTCAAGGGGTGAAACGACTCTGTTGCAACAGCTGATCGACTTTACTATTCGCAGCGACTTCCCCCACCTGGGACAACCTTCTACAGCCACCTACCTGAAATGGTTCAACGAAATCTGCCGAACAACGGCTGAAATGATCATCCACTGGATGCGCGTAGGATTTGTCCATGGAGTGATGAATACAGACAATATGTCCATCCTGGGCCTTACCATAGACTATGGCCCATACGGCTGGCTTGAGGATTTCGATCCCAACTGGACCCCCAACACCACGGACAGCCAGGGGCGACGGTATTGCTTTAAAAACCAACCCCATACAGGCCAGTGGAATCTTCTTCAACTGGCAAACAGTATCTTTCCCGTTATCAATGATAAAATCCCTCTCCAGGAAAGCCTTACTCTCTATAATGACGTCTTCCAGCAGGGCTGGAACGAAATGATGGCAGAAAAGCTTGGTTTTACAAGCTTTGATCCCCAGTCAGACAACAAGCTGATCAGTGAGCTGACATCCATCCTGCCGCTGGTGGAAACAGATATGAGTATCTTTTTCAGAAACCTGGCACTCCTCGACATTCACCCTGACGCACAGGACACCGATTCTCTCCTGTATCCTTTGCTGGACGCTTATTACCAACCGGAGCAGATAACAAAAGAGTATAAAAATCGTATCGGTAAATGGCTGCAGGACTATATGCAGAGATCCCTGCAGGAAAAACTCTCGACCAGAGAGCGACGCAGCCACATGAACAGGATAAACCCTAAATATGTGTTAAGAAACTATATGGCCCAACTGGCTATTGATAAGGCTGAAAAGGGTGATGCTTCTATGATCAATGACCTGCTTGAGCTTATCCGTCACCCCTATGATGAACAGCCTGAAAATGAGATATATTCGGCCAAACGTCCCGACTGGGCGCGTAATCGGCCTGGGTGTTCTATGCTCTCCTGCAGTTCCTAAAGTAAACTTCTTCTCAAATCCTCAATGTGGTTGGCCAGGGCTCTGCAAAATCTGGCAGCTTCTGCTCCATCGATCACTCTATGATCATAGGAGACGGAAAAGGGTAGAGTAAGACGGGGAATAAAATTTTCTCCATCCCAGACCGGCTTTTGATAGCTGCGGCACAAGCCTAGAACAGCAACCTGCGGCCCATTTACAATGGGCGTAAACCCTGTCCCCCCAATTCCACCTAAACTTGATATCGTAAACGTTGCGCCCTGAATATCCGGTATTGCCAGCTTCCCTTTCCTTGCACTACTACTCAATTGATTCAATTCGGTTCGAATCTGCCGAAGACCCTTCCTGTCAACATCTTTTAAGACAGGAACGACCAACCCCTGGGGTGTATCCACGGCAATACCGATATGATAATACTTTTTCAGGAGAATTTTTTCGCCTCCCGGAAGCAGTGAGCAGTTAAAGTGCGGGAATTCTTTCAGCACAACCGAAACCGCCTTTATAATAAACACAAGAATGGATAACCTGATCTCACCTTCCTTCAGTTCCCCGTTCAACTTTTTTCTGAAACTTTCAAGCCCGGTTATATCGGCCTCATCAAAATGGGTTACATGAGGAATCGTTATCCAGCTTCTATAGAGATGCGACCCTGAAATTTTCTGGATACGCCCTAATGCTGCCTCTTCTGTCTCTCCGTATTTACTGAAGTCCTCCAGTGGTGGATCCAAAACCCGCATATCCGATGGCATGGCTGTTGTTTGCAGATCTTCTAAAAGAATCCGACCATTTGGACCCGACGGAATAATTGTGGAAAGTTCGATACCATGTTCCCTGGCATAGCCACGCACAGACGGAGCAGCATGAAAAGTCAGGTTTTCCTCTTTGATCTCGACCGGGGAAAAAGAGTCAGCTACATTGCCCGAATCGGTGGTTTCGATAAGAGCAATCAGGTCGCCGCTGACAATCGTATCATTTTCTTTTATCAGCACTTCTTTAATGACACCTGCAAAAGGTGAGGGAATCTCCATTACCGCCTTTTCACTCTCCAGAGCAATAAGAGAAGTTTCAACCTCGACTTTATCCCCGGCTGAGATAAAAACATCGACTACAGTAATTGTTTGAACCTCACCAAACTCGGGAACCACGATCTTTTCCAGGGCCATATATCACTCTCCTCTAAAAATTGCATGTGAAGCGTCGGGATTGATATCATACTGTGTAATTGCTCTACTTACCACATCGGCAGACAAACTTTTCTGCTCAACAAGCCCCTGCAGGGCAGCAATAACAATATGAAACCGATCCACTTTAAAAAAGCGACGCAGGACCTCCCGCATATCACTCCTGCCATATCCATCCGTCCCCAGAACCGTCAGCGGTTTTGGCATAAACCTTCGCAGCTGCTCCCCATATGCCTGAACATAATCGGTTGAAATAACCACCGGTCCGTCAAATCCACTCATAATCTCTTCGATATACGTTTTCCTGCGAGATTGTCCCGGATGCATACGATTCCAATCCTCAACAAGAATCCCCTCGCGATGCAGCTGGTTTATGCCGAGAACTGACCAGATATCGGCCTGGACATTAAAATCCTGCTCAAGAAGATCGGCTGCCGCGATAACTTCTCTGAAAATCGAACCGCTGCCCATCAACTGTACTCTTTGTTTGCCGGGGTTGCCTTTTTTATAAAGATACATCCCACGGTTGATACCTTCCTCGGTACCATCAACCAATCCCGGATGACTGTAGTTCTCATTGAGGAGGGTAATATAATAAAATATATCTTCTCCTCTTTCATACATACGTTCAATACCCTTTTGCACCAGAACCGCGACCTCATAACCAAAGGTCGGATCATAGGCCTGGCAGGATGGAAATGTGGAGGCAAAGAGCAATGCCTGCCCATCCTGATGCTGCAGGCCTTCTCCGTTTAAGGTCGTCCTGCCAGCGGTGGCGCCCATGAGAAAACCTTTTGCCCTGCTGTCACCGGCTGCCCAGAGCTGATCCCCGATTCGCTGAAAACCGAACATCGAGTAAAAGGTGTAAAAGGGAATCATCGGCACCCCGTAATTTGCATGGGCGGTCGCTGCCGCAAGCCAGGACGATATGGATCCGGCTTCAGTGATACCTTCCTCAAGGATCTGTCCCTTGGGATCCTCTCTATACCAGGCCAATGTCTCTGAATCCTGCGGCTCATACAGCTGACCCGTTGGCGCATAGATGCCAAGCTGACGAAACAGCCCCTCCATGCCGAAAGTCCGCGCCTCATCGGGAATAATCGGCACGATATTTTTGCCGATCTCTTTATCTTTTACCAGCATACCGAGGAGCCGCACAAATGCCATGGTTGTGGAAAGTTCCCTGCCTTCAGAAGATCCCAGATTCTTAGAAAAAGCAGACAGCAGAGGTACCTTCAGTGGAACATGTCTCGTGTCCCGATAGGGTACCGGGCCACCAAGCAACCTGCGTCTCTCTTTGACAAAAAGATCTTCAGGACTGCCTTCAGGCGGCCGGATAAAAGGCAGATCCGCAAGTTCTTCATCTGCCAGGGGAACTTGAAAGCGATCACGAAACTCCTTAAGTGAGTCAAGATCCATCTTTTTTACATTATGGGCTACCATAACCGATTCACCGGCCTGGCCCATGCCGAAACCCTTGATGGTTTTGACCAGAATGACTGTGGGCTTGCCCCGAAAACGACTGGCAGCCGTAAATGCAGCATAGACCTTACGGGGATCATGTCCTCCCCGGGTCATCTGCCAGAGCTCATTATCACTTATATCTTCCACCAATGCCATTAATCGCGGGTCATCACCAAAGACTTTCTGCCGTAGATAGCCCGGACCCCTTGCCCGAATGGTCTGAAAATCACCGTCCACCATGGTGCCGAATTTTTTTATCAGCAGACCCTCATTGTCCCTCTGTAAAATTCTATCCCACTCACTGCCCCAGATGAGCTTGATAACGTGCCATCCCGCCCCCCGGAACCGTCCTTCCAATTCCTGAATAATCTTTCCATTGCCCCGGACGGGCCCATCCAACCGCTGCAGATTACAGTTCACCACAAAAATAAGGTTGTCCAGATTCTCTCTTGCGCCAAGAGAAAGGGCGCCCAGCGACTCCGGTTCATCCGATTCGCCATCCCCCATAAAGACCCACACCTTGCGATCCCCAGCCTTTTTCAATCCCCGGCGATCCATATATTTCATAAACCGGGCCTGGTAGATAGCTGCCATCGGGCCCAAGCCCATGGATACAGTGGGAAATTGCCAGAAATCCGGCATCAGCCAGGGATGGGGGTAAGAGGAGAGACCATGTCCTCCCACCTCTTGGCGAAAATTCTCCAGGTGTTCATCATCCAGTCTTCCTTCCACATAAGCTCTGGCATAAATACCTGGTGAACTATGACCCTGAAAATAGACCATATCAGCACCTGATTCCGCATCCGGCCCCCGAAAGAACCAGTTAAAACCAACCTCATAGAGGGCTGATGCAGAGGTGTAGGTGGCGATATGACCCCCGAGGTTTTTTCCGTCTTTATTGGCTCTTGCAACCATAGCCATAGCGTTCCAGCGAACATAGGCGGCAACATTTCTGGCAATAATTGAATCCTCTGGTATTTTCTCTTCATCCGCGGGAGATATAGTATTTGTGTAGGGGGTGAGCACTCCCGGCGAAGTCGATACGCCAAGGGACCGGGCCCTGTCGGTCAGTTCCCGAAGCAGATAATCCGCCTTTTCACCGCCTTCCTTTGCTATTACAGCCACAAGAGAATCAAGCCAGTCCCCGGTTTCCTGCGGATCAGGATCTTTATAGTATGAACTCATTGCTGCCCTCTAAAAAATTTATTTCTTCCGGCCATAATGATCATAGCTCACCCTCTCATAGAGTAGAGAAGAGTGTGGATGTTCACCCTTTTCCTCTTTGCCATATCCAATTGCCACAATCGCCTCAACCACCATTTCGTCCCCAAGGCCAACTAACTTTTTTACATAATCCTCCGCTGTTTGATCAGTGCTGTGTTGGCGTTTACGTATCTGCACCCAGCAACTTCCCAGACCAAGATCTGTGGCTTCAAGATGGAGAAGAAGTGTAGCTATTGAACAGTCCTCTATCCATACATCACATTTTGCCGGATCTGCACACACTACAATTGCTAAAGGTGCATTCTTCATAAATGAGGCACCATGGGGTTTTGACTGTGACAGATCGCCGATGATCTGCTGGTCGGTTACAACAACAAATTCCCAGGGATTGAGGCTTCTCGATGAAGGTGAGCGCAGCATTGCCTCTACAAGGATATCAATTTTTTCCTGCTCAACCGGTTTATTTTGAAACTGCCTGATGCTGCGTCGTTTTTTTAACAGTTCTAAAAACATAGTTATCTTTTCCATGTCTGATTTTTTTGTAATGTCTCCATCGACTATGATTATATAATCTTGACGAATTGATCTAAGAGTAAACGATAATCACAAGTTTCAAGAATGGCCGAAAAATCAATTTATAAATTAGTTACCTCTGTGATCTCTGTGTCCTCTGTGGTAAAAGACAAGAAAAAGTTTGGAGAAATCTATTGGACACCCACACCATTATCACCTGCCTTATTGCCGTAACCCTGCTTACCATCACTCCGGGCCTGGATACAATGCTGATTATACGCAACAGTGGCCGTGGTGGCTGGCGGGATGGTGCGGCAAGCTCTCTTGGCATCTGCTCCGGACTCTTTGTCCATGCCACTGTCTCGGCACTCGGTATTTCCCTGATTCTACTGAAGACAGCCTGGGCATTTAATGCATTGAAGTTTGCCGGAGCCGCATATCTTATATGGCTGGGAGTGACAAGCTGGAAACGTGCCATCCATAGCCCCCGATGTATGCTGCCGGACAACCCGCATTCTTCAGGCAGCGATTTCAACCTCAGGAGATCATTGCGGGAAGGATTTCTATCAAATGTTCTCAACCCGAAGACAGTCATTTTTTATATGGCCTTTTTACCTCAATTTATTGATCCCTCCGGATCACCGTTATTGCAGTCTCTCTTTGTTGCCGGTCTGCACTTCTGTGTTGCCATGGTCTGGCAATGTCTCCTTGCCTCCATGGTTGATCGGGCGAGAAATTGGCTGCAGAAACCCGGAGTGAACAGGGTTTTCCACGGCCTTACAGGATCAATTATGATGATGATAGGTTTAAAATTAGTCCTGGAAGAGTAAAACCGGAGGTGTGGATGGTGTCTGATTTTGAATGATATAACAACTCAAGACGATCGACAGGGTGTAATAGTTGCCCACCTGGGTGTTGCAGTGGAGGTACGTTTTGACGCCGGCGGCAAAAATGAGATAATCCGTGTAAAACGAAACTCCGGCCATGTTGTCGGCGATAAAGTCACGGTAAAAGGGGAAATTCTTACCCGGCTGGAACGAAAATCTGTATTAAACCGTATGGATGCCCGGGGGGTTAAGCATACAGTGGGGGCTAACCTTGACACCCTCTGTATCGTTGTCGCCTGTGAACCTATGCCGCCGCCAGGCTTTATTGACCGGGCAATAGTTGCAGCACGAACTGCCCGGCTGCGGCCCATTCTTCTTATAAATAAATGTGACCTGCCTGCGTCTAAAGAATATGAGGAACAAATCTATGAGACGTATACTAATTCCGTACCACTTTATACTCTCAGCGCTGAAACCGGGGACGGACTTGACCGACTCACAGATTATCTGAGTCAGGGTTTACGTGGGATTTTCGTTGGTCCCACCGGGGTTGGCAAAAGTTCTCTCATAAACAGCCTGTGTCCAGCCATCAACCTGCAGACCCGACCACTTAATGAGTCAAAAAAAAGAGGTCGGCATACGACAACCGTATCAACACTGCACTCACTCAGAGATGGTGGAGAGCTTATCGATTCACCCGGCTTCATCGATTTTGGCCTGGTAAATATATCTGTACTCGATCTCGCCTTCCACTTCCCCGGTTTTGAAAAGGCACTGGAGAAACACTGCAGCTTCAGAGATTGTCTCCACCGATCCGAGCCGGGATGTGTAGTCACTGAACTGATTGCGCAACAGAAAATCAGTCAGGAGCGCTACGCAATCTATGCGGGAATTCTTCATGAACTTGAAGAACTCAGGACAGAACTGCGTTATAGAGAAAAGAATAAGCGAAGGAAAAAATGATGACATCAAGCCTGGGCTCCCAACTTATTTTTCTTGGCTAACCCTTTTGGTTGGATGTTTAACCAGATAATTTTTAACACTGCGCTGCAACGTAGTTTCAGCCAGCTGAGCACAATGAAGATGGGTTTCCGGCAGCCTGCCAACTTCCTCCATTATTGTGACCATGTTGATTTTCTGCAGCTCTTCGACCGT
>MAXH01000290.1 GCA_001750925.1 Desulfobulbaceae bacterium S3730MH12 | reverse complement strand
TAAAATTCCTTAGCTATTGGAAGAGAGAGCCCATATATTAATGCCGGCATCTTGAGCAAAAACGTCAATTTCTTTCAGTTCTTTGCTGCTGAATTCAAGGTTACTGAGGGCACCATAGCTGTTCTCCAGTTGTGAAGTGCTGCTGGCGCCGATCAGAGCAGTTGTCACCCTGTTGTTTCTCAGTACCCAGGCGATGGCCATTTGCGCCAGACTCTGTCCACGTTGCCTGGCTATTTCGTGCAAACCTCGAATACGTTTAATATTTTCGTCTGTGATATGGCCTTCCCGTATGGTTTTTCCCTGGGTGGCGCGGCTGCCTTCAGGAATGCCATCCAGGTATTTATCCGTCAGCATCCCCTGGGCAAGAGGAGAAAAGGTAATAGAGCCAATTCCCAGTTCTTCCAGAGTATCCAGCAACCCATCATCTTCTACCCAGCGATTCAGCATCGAGTAGCTGGGCTGATGGATCAGGCAGGGAGTGCCCAGTTCATTGAGAATTTTAACCGCTTCACGAGTTCTCCTGGAGTTGTAGGAAGAGAGGCCTGCGTACAGGGCTTTTCCTTGTCGGACGATCGAATCCAGTGCCCCCATGGTTTCTTCAAGGGGAGTTTTCGGATCAAAACGGTGGGAATAAAAAATATCAACATAGTCCAGACCCATCCTTTTCAGGCTCTGATCCAGGCTGGAAATCAAATATTTACGACTGCCCCATTCACCATAAGGCCCCGACCACATACGATATCCTGCTTTGGTTGAGATAATCATTTCATCCCGATAGGGGGCAAAATCTGTTTTCAGCATACGGCCGAAAAAACTTTCCGCTGCCCCTGGAGGAGGACCATAATTGTTGGCCAGGTCAAAATGGGTGATTCCCATATCAAAAGCCTTGCGACAAATAGCCTTTGAAGTCTGTTCATTAAAATCGTGGCCAAAATTGTGCCAGAGGCCTAAGGAAATGGCAGGCAGTTGTAACCCACTGTTTCCGCAGTGATTATAGATCATGGAAGCATAGCGTTCTGTTGAGGCGGTATAGGTCATTTGTTTTGCTCTCTTTTATCTTTGATGAATAGGTGGAGTGGTGAGGTAATCGATTTTTATTACGTACTGTTAATCTAATTTGACAATACAAAACAGCAGGTTGGAAGTCTATGGTTTTTTATTTGCTTTGCACTATAGATATTTCGAATAATGTATATTGACAAAATAAAATGTATATGTACAATTGGAAGAAATGTAAATGTACATTTCCGGAGGTTGTATGGAGCTTACAGAAAAGCAGAAATATTTTTTTGAGTATTTGACCGAACGGATAGCTGAAGATGGCCGGGCACCGAGTTTAAGGCAGGCCGCATTGGATATGGGGGTGAGCCATACGGCTGTGGCACAATTGATGACTCAGCTGGAGAGAAAGGGCATGATAGAAAGAGAGGGCCATTATGGTCGCACTATCCGTCTTTTTTCAAAGTCCAGGAGACATCAACAGAGCGGGCGGGGGAGAGAATTGCCGATCATTGGACAGGTTACAGCCGGGCTGCCGATGTATGCTCAGCAGGAGTGGGAGGGGGCTGTGGTTGTTGATGATTCGCTATTTGCAGGAGAAAATCTCTTCTGTCTGCGTATTAGGGGAGAATCCATGAGGGATGCTGGTATCTTAAACGGTGACCTGGTTGTCTGTGAACCCCGTCAGTACGCCGAAAACGGTGAGATAGTTGCAGTATTGATTACAGGCGAGGAGGCTACGGTAAAGCGTTTTTTTCTCTATTCCGATCATATAGAGCTGCACCCGGCAAATAAAGATTTTCAGGTTATCTGCTATCCCTTCAGCGAGGTACTGGTGCAGGGTAAAGTTACTGGAGTTATTCGCGGCAAAAACAGTGAATTTGACGGGGGCGGAGAGTAGAGGATGAAAGCGGTTCCGGGCAGGGTGGATCTCATTGTCCCGGCAGGGACGAAAACGGCTGGATCCGGTCACCAATGTGCACTGTATGTCGGTACTTGCGGCTATTCATATACCGAATGGGTCGATAGCGGTTTCTATCCGGTCAATACAAAGAACTCTGCAATGCTCGGTCTCTACAGTCGTTGTTTTTCAGTGGTTGAACTCAACTATACCTGGTATCAGATGGCCCGGGCCGATGCTATTGCCCGTATGGTGGATAAGGCTCCTGAGCATCTGCTGTTTGCTGCAAAACTAACCAGGACAATGACTCATGAGCGTGATGCAGACTGGCAGGAGCAGCTTGTTCTCTACTGTCAGGGGATTGCCCCTTTGAAAAAACGCCTTGTGGCGGTACTGGTACAGTTGCCGCCGGATTTTGACCGAACCATTGGCAATCGTAATTATCTGGCTGCCCTGCTTGACGGTTTGCAGGAATTTCCGATAGCTGTCGAATTTCGCCATGTTTCCTGGGCGGTTGACTCTGTCTTTGCAGAGCTTGAACGGCGAAAGGTCAGTCTGGTAACTGTTGATGAGCCAGAGCTGCCGGGCCTGTTTCCTTCTCTTGATATTGTCACCAATCCAGCTCTGTTCTATGTTCGCTTTCATGGCCGCAACAGCACCGGGTGGCGTTCCGGCAATATGCAGAAGAAATTTAATTACGACTATTCGGAGGAGGAATTGCGCAGCTGGACTGAAATGTATATTCGGCCAATGGCTGCCCGGGCTGATCGTGGAATGTTGTTTTTTAATAATCATGTTCAGGCTCAGGCTCCCCGCAATGCACAGAAGCTGGCAAGGATTTTAATTGACAAATAAAAGGAGTTCAGATTGAAAGAACGATCGGTTATTCACTTTAATGTGGCCGATTTTGCCGTTTCGGTTGAGCGTGTGGTCGACAGTGGACTTCGTGCACGTCCGCTTATTATTGCTCCTCTGCAGGCTGCACGGGCTGTGGTTTACGATATGAGCGAAGAGGCGTTTCGAGATGGAGTTCGTAAGGGGATGGCTCTGCGGCAGGCAACAAAAATCTGCCGGGGGGCAACACTGTTAGCTCCCCGTCCTGCACTGTATCAGAAGGCGATGACAGCGTTTTTAAAGGAGGTACAGAACTATTCACCCCTTATTGAAAGTGGTTTTGCCGACGGACATCTTTTTGTTGATGTTACAGGCACTCACCGGCTTCATGGTCCTCCACCCGATATTGGTCTGCGTATTCGCCGTTATGTTCGCACCCACCTTGGTATTAATCCCATCTGGACGCTGGGAACCAGTAAGCTCGTATCGAAGGTGGCCTCACGCCTGGTAAAACCGGTTGGGGAATATATCGTCAGTCCCGGCGATGAGGCTCTATTTCTTGCTCCGCTGCCGGTAGCTCTTCTGCCCGGCCTTACCCGGCAGGAGCTTCGGAAACTGGAGGAGTTTCATTTGACCACTGTCGGTGCTCTGGCGGGACTGAGCCGGCAGCAGTTGAAGGTACCCTTTGGCAGCCGGTCCGATTATCTTCATGATATCAGCCAGGGCATTGATGATAGTGCAGTCAGCACTTCTTCTTCTACCACGCAGACAGTGGATTGTGAGCAATCTTTTGCAGATGACACCAACGACCGGCAGGAAGTTGAGGCTGTTGTTGTTGACCTGGTCAGTCGGGCGGGACAGTATTTGCGCGCAAGGCGTCAGGTTGCCCGCCGGGTGGGCGTCTGGCTGCGATATTCAGATGGCAGTCATGTGGTACGACAGGCTTCCAGGCGTGTCGGCAGTAACAGCGATTTTGTTCTGCACAATCTTGCCCTCTCCGCCCTGCAACGGGCCTGGGTCAAACGGACACGGCTCAGAAGTTGCCGTCTGGTCTGTGATCGTCTGCATAAGCAGTCTCCCCAGTTATTGCTTTTCCCTGATAAAGGAATAAAGGAGAGACGGCAGGAGAAACTGCTTGGGGCCATGGATACTATCCGTAACCGTTTTGGCCATCAATTAATTCGCTTAGGCAGTCGGAGTAGCATGGCAGATGGTGTAAGAAGCACCATTCATTAATGTTTCCTCTGCGCGTTCGCTCTTACTATTCCCTGTTACAGGGTACTTCATCCCCCGCAACACTCTGCAGACAGGCAAAGCGTTATGGCTACACAGGTCTTGCGCTTACTGACAGGGATAATCTTTATGGTCTCTGGAGTTTTCTGAAGAACTGTAAAAATGAGGGATTGAGACCCGTTATCGGCGCTGAGATCACAGACCCTGCTTCGAAAAAATGCATTACCTGTCTGGTTCGTAACCGTAAAGGGTATAGCAATCTCTGCTTTCTCTTGACAGAGCGTCATATGGGGAAAAAGTTTAACCTGGCCACCGCCTTGCAGAAATATGCAGAAGGGCTGGTTGTTTTATGCCGGGATTATCAGTTGCTGAATAACTATAGCCGGCAAGGTGTAGAGGTCGTGGCGGATCTGGGCAGTCGACCTACAGAAACTGGTCGACTGCTACGAACTTGGGCAAAAGAAAATGATATTGTCTCTGTTGCCACCCCTGACAGTGATATGGCAGAGGAAGGGGATTTTCAGCTCTCCTGTCTACTCCGGGCGGTGGGGGAAGGAGCGACCATCAGCGAGGTACGAAGAAAAGGAGAGAATGAGAAACCGGGCTGGCTGGCCGGACCACAGGAATATCGGGACAGGTTTGCGGTTTGGCCGGAACTGGCTGCGGCCACAGAGAGAGTGGCCGCTCGTTGTTGCTATACCGGGCCGGACTTTGGTGTCGTTATGCCCCCCTGGCGGGGAGATGATGATAAACCAGCCGGTTTAGCCCTGCGACAGAAGGCATTTTGCGGGGCCAGGCGTAGATACGGTGACGATCTGGGTGAACCGGTGGTTGAACGATTAGAACATGAACTGTCGACTATCGAACTTATGGGATTTTCTTCTTATTTTCTTGTGGTTCGGGATATTGTCCATCGGAAGGGAAAAGACGGTAGGCGGACAAAGCGGAGGATTTGCGGTCGCGGCTCTGCTGCAGCCTCTCTTGTCGCCTACTGTCTGGATATCACCAATATCTGTCCCCTGAAATATAATCTCTACTTTGAGCGGTTTTTGAATCCCGGCAGATCCGACCCCCCTGACATTGATATAGATTTTTCCTGGGATGAGCGGGATGATGTACTAACAGAAGTTTTAAGCGATTTCAACGGCCATGCGGCGATGGTCTGTAATCATGTCTTCTTTAAACCACGCATGGCTATCCGGGAGACGGCCAGGGCCTTTGGTCTGCCTGGATATGAGATATCAGAGGTGACCAGGAGGTTGCCATGGGTGTATAAACATGGAGAGGAGAGCCTGGAGCAGCGCATCAGTTCTCTTGCCACCTTCAGGGGGCGGGATTTTTCGCAGCCCTGGTTGGAAGTGCTGACCCTCGCAGAGAAGCTGATCGGAGTACCGCGATATCTCTCGGTGCATCCTGGGGGAGTGGTGATAACACCGGAGCCGATAAGCAGTTATGTTCCTGTGGAGCGGGCTCAAAAGGGGGTGCCGATTATTCAGTGGGAAAAAGATGGTACCGAAGAAGCTGGACTGGTCAAGATTGATATTCTGGGCAACAGGAGTCTGGGAGTTATCCGTGACTGTCTTCATGCTGTGGCTGGAAACGATAAAGCACCGGATGAAGTGAGCTGGCAGCCTGAAGATGATGCTGCGACAAAGCTTACAGTTGCAGAAGGAGAAACTATGGGCTGTTTTTATATAGAAAGTCCAGCCATGCGATTATTGCAGAAAAAGGCTGCAAGTGGGGATTTTGAGCAGCTGGTCATTCAGTCGTCGATTATTCGACCGGCGGCCAACGAGTTTGTCAGGGAATATGTGCGGCGCCTGCATGGTGGAAGCTGGCAGCCACTCTGTGCTGAGATTGGAGATGTGCTTGATGAGACTTATGGCTTGATGGTCTACCAGGAAGATGTCTCCAGGGTTGCGGTGGCCCTTGCCGGATTCAGCCATAGCCAGGCCGACGGGTTGCGTAAGGTTATGTCCAAAAAAGACAAGAAACTTCGGCTGGCAAATTATAGAGAACGATTTTTTGCCGGCTGTGCCGCCTGCAAGGTTGATCTGGCTGATGTTGAGCGAATGTGGCAGATGATGATGAGCTTTGACGGCTATTCGTTTTGTAAACCGCATTCTGCCTCCTATGCACGGGTATCATATCAGGCGGCATACCTCAAAAGGCATTTCCCCGCAGAATTCATGGCGGCGGTGATATCTAATCAGGGTGGTTACTATTCGATTTTTGCTTATGTCTCCGAGGCGAAAAGATTGGGACTGAAAATCCTTCACCCGGATGTACGGGAGAGTGAAATACGCTGGATTGGGAAAGAGGCATGGATCCGGGTTGGTTTGCAGAATGTGCAGGGCTTATCTACAGTCTTTCAGAAACGTCTTATCAGAGAACGTGGGAAAAGGCAGTTCTCAGGCCTTGAAGATTTTTTTACGCGCACGAAGCCGGCGGATAATGAGGTCTGTGCACTTATTCATGGGGGCGGACTGGATGGTTTGAGTGAGACTGGAAACAGATCAGCGCTGCTCTGGCAGTGGGCAAGTTTTCAGCGCGCCCGAAAGAGTGCATCGCACCACTCCCTTTTTGAAGTAATCCTGCCACCGCCACCGTTACTCCCTATACCGGATCAGCGAACCAGATTGAGAAGGGAGTTTCGTGTCCTCGGCTTTCTTTGTGATATGCACCCATTGCAATTTTTTGCCCATCGAGGTCGAGGGTTGGTAAAGGCTTGCGATCTTTCAAATCATAAGGGACGACGTGTGGAGCTGGCAGGTTGGTTGCTGAATGGCAAGCTGGTGTCAACCAGCAATGGTGAAGTTATGGAGTTTTTAACCTTTGAAGATGAGACAGCTCTCTTTGAGACGACTTTTTTCCCGGATGTGTATAGTCGGTATGCGACTATACTGACCAGTGGAAAGCCGTATATCCTTGGAGGACTGGTGGAGGAAGACTACGGTGCATTGACTTTGACTGTTCATGGGATCCAATTATTGCGCAGATGAAGAGTTTTGCTTAAACAAAGCTTGATTTTGGTTTTAAAAAGCGACAAAGTAGCGTATAAGACAGGTTGTATTTGTCTATAAATTGAACCAAATTGAGTGAGTAGAGTGAAACGTATTCTTATTATCGATGATGAACAGATAGTCCTTGAGGTGCTCCGCAAGATTCTCGATCTTGAAGGATATGAGGTGGTGACTGCCTCCAACGGAGCTGAGGGGATAGAGTTGTTTCGTCAAAAACCGTGTGATCTCGTTATAACGGATATGGTGATGCCGGAAAAGGACGGTTTACAGACCATACTTGACCTGCGGAAAGAGACTCCTGATCTGGCGGTTATAGCAATGTCGGGTGGTGGAACTATTTCCAAGGAACGCTATCTGGCTGTTGCCGGTTATCTTGACGGAATCATAACTATAACTAAGCCTTTTTCCCTGGAATCCATTACCGGAGCAGTGGCCAAACTGCTCTCGGAAACAGATGAAGAGGAATAAGGGGGATTTGATATAGTGTGCAGCCCCACTGTGATATACAGGAGGCTTGTGATAGAGGTGATTTATGGTTTTAGGCGCGGAAGTTGGTCTGACTCTTAATTATGTAATTGATTCCAGTTGCTCCAAATTCAAGAACAGGCATGCCATTGGTATGGCAATGGAAGAGCCTCTCACCTATAAGGTTTTTTATGAGCGAATTGTTGCTCTGGCTGCACGCCTGCGGGACGAAGGCGTAGAGAAAGGAGATCATGTTGCAATTCTCGGTGAGAATTCCCCCAACTGGGGAATTGCCTATTTGGCCATAGTACGTCTGGGGGCTATAGCCGTACCAATTCTGCCGGATTTGCCGGAGAGTGATGTACATCATATACTCAAAGAGATGCAGGTAAAGATTCTTTTTACTACTCAGAAGCTGATAGAAAAAGTATATGAGCTGAGCAGAGAGCTGAAAGGACCGGTGATAACCCTGGATGACTATGAAGGGACAAGCGGAGTTATTTCTGTTACCCCCTTTACTCGCTATTTAAATGAGGCTGTTATTGCCTTGAGAAGTAGTTCTGAAGATCTTGTCTTCCCTGTGGTTGAAGAGGATGATATTGCGTCTATTCTGTATACTTCCGGCACTTCCGGTTTTTCCAAGGCTGTGATGTTGAGCCACAAGAATCTGACTTCAAACGCTTATGCGGCATCAAGCCTGATGGAGGTGGAGTCCGGAGCCACCTGGTTGTCAATTTTGCCCATGTCCCACACCTATGAGTTTACCTGCGGCTTTATCCTTCCTCTGCTCTATGGCTGTCGCATTGCGTATGCCGGAAAAACACCCACTCCGGCTATTTTGCAGAAACTATGCAGTCATGAGCACCCCTATGTAATTTTTGCAGTACCTCTGGTTCTTGAAAAGATTTATAAGAAACGGGTACTCCCCCAGATTGAGAAGAGCAGACTTTTGAGTCTTATCTGTAAAACTAATATTGGCAGAAAGTTTATCTATCGACGTATAGGCAAGAAACTGCTGAAGTTTTTTGGTGGGAATCTGGCACTTATGGGTATCGGCGGAGCAGCACTCAATCCGGAGGTGGAAAGATTTCTCAGTGAAGCCGGATTTCCTTACCTGATCGGTTATGGTATGACGGAATCTTCTCCCCTCGTTGCAGGTGGTCCATCGGGTGATAAAACTATCGCTATCGGCTCAACAGGTAAACCTCTTTCCGGTGTTGATGTAAAAATAGTAGAGCCCGATTCCGAGACTGGAATTGGGGAGATTTACGTTTGTGGTGCAAATGTGATGAAAGGCTATTACGACGATTTGGAAGCAACTGCAGCGGTGCTAGGCAGTGATGGCTGGCTTGCGTCGGGAGATCTTGGGTTTCTCGATGATGCGGGAAATCTGCATGTGTGCGGCAGATCTAAAAATGTCATAGTAATGGCCAATGGGGAAAATGTTTATCCTGAGGCTATAGAGCATAAGATCAATGCCTTTAACTGGGTTGTGGAGAGTCTGGTCATTGATAATAACGGCAAACTTGAAGCCTGGATCTATCCCGATTATGAATTTATTGACGAAAAGACTGCCGGCAGTTCACGTCTGGAAAGGCGCACTTATATAGAAAACCTTCTGGAGACTATGCGGGGAGAGCTGAATAGTCAGTTGTCCGCTTCTTCCCGGCTGGGCAAGATGTTTGAGCGAAGGGAACCGTTTATTAAGACGGCGACACATAAGATTAAACGGTATCTGTACTATGGCCAGG
Organism: Desulfobulbaceae bacterium S3730MH12; assembly: GCA_001750925.1. GTDB lineage: Bacteria > Desulfobacterota > Desulfobulbia > Desulfobulbales > Desulfocapsaceae > Desulfomarina. The sequence goes on along the minus strand of MAXH01000290.1, from coordinate 14,442 downwards.
CTGTTCTTGGCTAAACCGTCCCTTAAAAATGATTGCCCAGTAAAAAATCCCGATTGCATCGATGCAACCGGGTTTTTTTATTGAATAGAGAGATAATGGAAACAATTGAGAAAAAAAAGACTATCTGCCCCTTAGATTGCCCTGACAGCTGCGGTATGATTGCAACAGTTGTAAACGGCAGAATTACCGGCTTGAATGGAGATAAAGATCATCCATATACCAATGGATTTATCTGCCGCAAGATGCGGAACTATCCGGAAAGGTTGTACGGCGATGAGAGAGTGCTCTATCCGCAGGTGCGGTATGGAAAGAAGGGTGAAGGAAAATTCCACCGAATAGATTGGGACGAAGCCTTCGATATCCTGGTGCACAGATTGACGGAGACCAGACAGCAGCACGGCGGTGAAGCAATTCTGCCCTATTCATATGCCGGGAATATGGGGGCTGTTAACAGGTTTGCAGGGTTTCCCTTTTTTAATCGCCTGGGTGCTTCGCGACTGGATCAGACTATCTGCACCGCTGCGGCCGGGGCGGGATGGCAGAAACAGTGCGGCAATCTGCCGGGGTCACCTCCAGAGAAGGCTCTGGACGCTGATCTGATAATCTGCTGGGGGATTAACTGCAAGGTAACAAATGTCCACTTCTGGCAATATGTGGTCCGGGCAAAAAAAAGAGGCTGCAAAGTTCTGGTTATTGACCCGTATCGTAATGTAACAGCAAAATCAGCTGATATCTATCTGCCTGTAAAACCTGGAGGAGATACGGCTCTGGCCCTTGGCATACTTAAAGTTCTCCTTGAGCGGCACCATGTTGCCCACAAATATCTTGAAGAAGAAACAGAGGGTTTTGCCGAACTTTCAGATTACCTGAAAAAGAGTGACTGGCAGGAGTTTATTGTCCGGAGCGGGGTGGAAAGAGAGCGAATGGTGGAGATGGCGGAACTGTTTTACCATCATCCCAAAACTTTTCTGCGAATAGGAGTAGGTCTTACTCGAAACAGCCGCGGCGGAATGGCTGTGCGGGCAATAACCTCCCTTGCTGCCGCCCTGGGCTTGTACGGGGGGCGGGAGGGACAGGGGGTTCTCCTGATGAGCGGGGCCTTTCGGGGGGTAAAAGATAAATTAACCTATCCTTCTCTTGCTGGAGAGACCACCAGGAAGGTGAACATGATTCAGCTTGGTCATGCCCTTACCGTACTTGATCCACCGGTGAAAGCACTCTTTGTCTATAACTGTAACCCTCTAAGCGTATCACCCGACAGTGCTATGGTTAGAAAGGGATTGCTGCAGGAGGATCTTTTTACTGTAGTGCACGAGCAGGTTATGACCCCGACGGCCTGTTATGCAGATCTCCTGCTTCCTGCCACGACCTTTCTGGAAAATAGAGATATCTATACCAGCTATGGACATTTTTACCTTGGTGTTGTTGAACCGGTTATTTTTCCAGTTGGCGAGGCCAGATCAAATTTTGATCTCTTTCAGAAACTGGCGCTGAAGATGGGTTTTACAGATGCTCCTTTCAATCAGAGTTGTGATGAGAGGATTGCTGATTTCCTTACTGATATGGAGGGAATGCCGACGGACATTTCTCCCTCTAAGGTTCTGAAGGGTGGATATATTCTTTCCACTCACACCACCCAGACCGGATCTCTTTCTGCTGATTATAAATTTAAATTTCAGTTTAATTCCGACTTTAGTCCGACGGAACCTCAAATCCCCTGTCTTAAAGAGGGAGGAGAGTTTGATGATGTGGACTTGCAGTCGAGATTTCCTTTTCTGCTGATCACTCCACCCCATATGGATCTGCTTAATTCCACCTTCGGGGAACGATATATTGACAAACCGGGTGAATTGCTCATCCACCCTGAGGATGCAGCAGACTACGAGATTCTTGATGGATATTTGGTGATTCTTGAAAATTTCAGGGGCTGGACAACACGGCTTGCCAGATTGACTGAAGATACCCAGAGAGGGTTGCTTGTTGCCGAAGGAATTTTCTGGCAGACAGAATCAAGGAGGAATGCGATCAATGATCTGACCTCACAAAAGCTGACTGATATGGGGGGAGGTGCAACCTTTCATGAGTCGAGGGTCAGGGTAAAAAGCCAGCACTATCCTCCCTGATGGCTAAGTAAAAAACTTCATATACGAGGCGCGGAAATTTTCTATCATTTTGGCGTACTAAAGTACGTCGCAATGATAGAAAATTTACAGCAACGAAGTAGATGAAGAGTTTTTACAACGCCATTATTAGTTGCCGGCCATCATTGCTGTAATATCAGTCTCAGCATCAGTGGTAGGCTTTATATCAAAGTTTTCTACCAGCACGTTAAGTACGGTGGGAGAAACAAAAGCGGGGAGGGTTGGTCCAAGACGGATACCTTTTACTCCCAGGTGGAGCAGGGCCAAAAGTACTGTCACCGCTTTCTGCTCATACCATCCGATATCAAAAGAAATCGGCAGATCGTTGATATCATCAAGTTCGAAGACCTCTTTCAATTTCAGGGCAATGACTGCAAGAGAGTAACTGTCATTGCACTGTCCTGCATCAAGAACACGGGGAATCCCGCCTATATCCCCAAGGTCAAGTTTGTTGTACCGGTATTTTGCACAACCTGCGGTCAGGATTATGGTGTCCTGAGGAAGCTTTTCTGCCACTTCTGTGAAGTAAGCGCGCCCTTTTTGTCTGCCGTCACAACCTGCCATAACAATAAAACGCTTGATAGCGCCTGATTTAACAGCCTCAACCACCTTGTCTGCAAGAGCGAGAACCTGATTATGGGCAAAACCGGCAACGATCTTTCCTGTCTCAATTTCCTGCGGAGGTTCACAGGTTTTAGCCAGTTCAATAATCTGAGAGAAATCCTTTGCACCGCTATTGGTTCTGTCAGCAATATGAGTAATGTCCGGATAACCAACAACACCGGTAGAAAAAATTCTATCTTTATAGGTGTGTGATTCTTTAATTGGAATAATACAGTTGGTGGTCATAAGGATTGGTCCGTTGAAGGTCTCAAAATCCTTGTTTTGATGCCACCATGAGCCGCCGTAGTTTCCTTTCAGGTGTGAATACTTTTTAAAGGCAGGATAAGATTGGGCCGGCAGCATTTCTCCATGGGTATATACATCGACTCCACTTCCTTCAGTCTGGATCAGGAGTTCTTCCATATCTTTCAGGTCATGGCCGCTGATCAGGATACCGGGGTTAGTATCTACACCAAGGTTTACCTCGGTAATTTCAGGATTACCATAGGCGGATGTATTTGCGCCATCAAGAGTGGCCATGGTTGTTACCGCAACCTCTCCTGCTTTTAGTACCAGAGCCACCATCTCGTCGACAGTGTGTTCTTCTGTGGTTGAGGCAAGGCCTTCAATTACAAAGTCAAAAATTTCCTGTTTCTGAGTTCCTAAAACAGCAGCGTGGTCAGCGTAGGCGCCGATACCTTTGAGTCCTATAATTAACAACTCTCTCAGGGATCGCACATCCTCATTCTCGGTGGCAAGGACTCCTACGGTTTTGGCTTTTTCCTGATATGTGGCAAGATCACCTGAAAACCAAAGTGCAGATCCATCAAGCTGAACCTGTTCTTCTGCTTCAGGACTTCCGGTAAAGTACTGCAGGAATTTTTGCACAATAGAGATTTTTTCCGGCCCGGGATTGAGGGCGTCAAATTGAGATTTGAGTCCCTGCTTGATTTTCTGGGATTTCCCAATCCACTCCTGCAGGCTGGCATCATCAAAGTTGGCATTGGTTATTGTTGTAAAAAGTCCCTGACAGAGAAAAAGACCAACTGTCGGGTCAATTTGTACCCCCGCTTCTTTCAGTCCTTTTGCTATTACGGAAATACCTTTAAGATCAAAAATCAGTAGATCCTGCAGGTTGGCGGTTGCTTCCTCCTTACCGCACACTCCTTTGATTGTACAGCCTGTACCTTTTGCAGCTTCCTGGCATTGAAAACAGAACATAGTTATCCTCTTTGTTGTTATTGTTATGAGGTTGATTTGAAATAAAAAAAACTTTCTCAAATATCGAATTATGGCAAAGATGATACAGCAGGAAAAATACCTTTTCCTTGATATAGATCAATTCCAGTAATTAATAAATTATTCTGCTAACAGCCTACAGCCTAAGCAACCTACAGCCTGCCTCTACGAGAGTAGTAAACTGTTGGCAAAGCTGATAACCGGCAAAATAACCTTGGAGAGGATACCGCTGAAGGCCAGTACCAGGATAATTATAAAGCCGTAGCGCTCCACCTGCTGATAGGAGCGGGCAAGATCATCGGGAAGAATCCCTGACAGGATACGACTGCCGTCAAGAGGCGGAATGGGAAGGAAGTTAAAAATACAGAGAACCAGATTAATCCAGACTGAGGCAATCAGCATTGCATTAAGGGGAACGAGAATTGCTTCAGCGGCCGCTGAATATGGGAGCAGGGAGGCCAGGGCCCAGATCAATTTTGTTACAATTGCACTTATTATGGCCAGGCCCAGGTTGGTCGCAGGACCTGCCAAGGCAACCCAGAGCATGTCCTTTCTTGGATTTTTAAAATAATTGGGGTTGACCGGAACCGGTTTTGCCCATCCGAACTTGATGAAGAAAAAGGCGATGGTACCTATTGGGTCGAGATGTTTAAGGGGATTGAGGGTCAGTCGGCCTTCATTTTTGGCGGTGGGATCTCCCAGGCGATAAGCTACATACCCATGGGCGAACTCATGTACTGTAAGGGCAAGAAGAAGGGGCGGTGCAAGAATGATGAGCTGGACTATAAAATTATTCATGAATTTAAAAGGGTTGTAAAAGTAGTGTACGGCTTTTGCCGAGAAGGTTGTCCGAGAATAGTAAGCACTGTTCAGTGCGGGGCAACCTCTTAAACCGGGAAAGTGTTCCTTAGCAGGACAAGTTCCTCGTCTCTGTCGTTTGCTAGACCGTCCAACCGCCCATTTCGCAGAGTGACCAGGATTTTTTTAAATTGCGGGCCGGGTTTGTAACCCAGGTTTACAAGATCCTGTCCTGTCAGCTCACCTTCAATTTGTCTGAGGGTGGTGACATAGAGGGACACTGCTTTTTTAATATGATTTTTTCGGGCAACAGCCATAATATAGAGCAATCCTTCAATATTCAGTTCTTCCAGGGAGGCAACGATCTGACTGTTTTTCAGACCGTTGCTTCGGGCAAGATGATGTACTGCTCTGTCAGCACATTCTTTTTGCAGGAGGAGGTAATCGGTAACCTTTTGGCTTTCTTCAAATCTCTGGCAAAAAGCCTTCAGTTCCGCCAGGCGGGATCTGCCCATAATGGCAAGGAGGTAGACCATCCAGTTTTGGCAGCTGTCCTCCAGGTAGAGAAGTCGAAACCAGGATATCGCCCTCTGAGCCTGGGTCAGGATATGCTTGAATCTGCGGTCGATCTTGAGATGAGGGCGAAGGTCGGGCCAGAGAAATTTAAAAAGTTTGAACTCAGCCATACGCTCGATTGCCGGCAGCGGGTTTTCTTCAGAGAAGATAATTTTCAGTTCGGAAAGAAAGCGAGGATCATTGGTTTTGCCGAATAAATCCATACTGACTGCGTTGGTAATAAGTCGTTTTGTATGTGGCGAAATAAGGAATTCCATTCGTTTTTCAAAACGGATCGCACGAAATATTCTGCTCGGATCTTCTACAAAACTGAGATTATGGAGGACTTTTATCGTTTTTTGCTTGAGGTCATTCTGGCAGTTGAAAAAGTCGATCAGTGTTCCAAAATGGTATGGGTTTAAGTGGATCGCCATGGCATTGATGGTGAAATCCCGTCGGTAAAGGTCAAGTTTAATTGAAGAGAGTTCTACCGTCGGCATAGCTGCCGGGTACTCATAGTATTCCAACCTGGCGGTCGCTATATCAATTTTGAACCCATTTGGCAGGAGTACCATCGCTGTTTTGAACCGTTCATGGGTCCTGACCCTGCCGTCCAGGTGGTGAGCAAGCTGTTTTGCGTAGAGGATGCCATCTCCCTCAACGACAATATCCAAATCAAGGTTCTGCTTTTTCAACAATAGATCGCGGACAAAACCGCCCACTGCAAAGGCGTTATATTTCATCGAATCCGCCACTTCTCCGATGGTCTGGATAAGCTGGATCATCTCCTTGTCGAGACATTCAATAATCTGGGTATTGACGTTTCTTTTTCTCTCCAGGGAGGGATGTTCAGATTCGTGGAGAAGATCCTTAGGTAAATGAGCAGGGTCGTTCACCAGTCGGTTGAGCAGATCGGTTCTGGTGATTATACCGATGAGTGTGCTGTTCTCCACAATGGGGATAAGTCGTTGATGATGTTCAATGATTAACTCTTGAATATCAGCAAGGGACGCTTTTAGAGGCAGGGTTTTTACCTCGCTGGTCATAAAGTCACTGACGGGGCGTTGGCCGAGATGATGATGTGCAGCTTTTTCAATTATCTGCCGGGTGATTATGCCATGGATTGGAGACGACTGTTCTACAGATGGACCTGTAACATCACAGACTGGAAGTGCTGTGATGTTATAGCGGGTGAGAACTTCTTTTGCTTCTGAGATCGCTGCCCCAATGGCGATGGTGATTGCCGGCTGAGACATCATCTCACTGGCTATCGGCTGCGGGTGGATATGTTTGTGCAGGGTATGGATGAGTTTTTCCTGGGCCTGTATGAGGGTAATATCTTTCATTGTTGCAGAGGCCGCAGTGGAGTGACCGCCGCCTCCAAGATCCCGGGCAATATTACCGACATTGACATCAGCTATTCTGCTGCGGGCGATGAGGTAGATTCGTCCCCCCATTGAAATGACCGCGAAGAGTACATTGATATTCTCCATAGCCATAAAGCGCCTGACAATAAGAGCAAATTCATCCATATACTCCGGTAGCGAGTGGGTAACGACTACTACAGGAATATCCTGGATAGTATACTGCTTGGCAGTTTTCATCAGTTCATGCAGCAGACTGATTTGGATAGAGGTTAACTCGTGAGTTAAAAATTGCGCTACCTGATCCAGCTTCGCGCCTTTTTCTACAAGCCATGCTGCAGCTTTCAGATCTGCCGGAGTGGTGGTAAGGTGGGTCAGGGAGCCGGTGTCTTCATAGATGCCAAGAGCAAAAAGTGTTGCCTCTTCGGTTGTGATCTCAATCCCTTTCTCTCGTAATATGCCGGTGAGAAGGGTCGTTGTGGAGCCATAATTTTCAACTCTCTCTATTTCACCAGTCAGATCCCCTGAGTTTTGTGGGTGATGATCGTAGAGGTGGATTTTCAGATTTGGGTTATCAAGACATCCGGCCAATGGTCCAAGCCTTGTTGACGATCGTGTGTCGACAACAATGAGAGTGTCAATGGCCTTTAAATCAACCTGTTTAGTCTTAAGGAAATCATAGCGGTAGAGCAGACTCTGGGAGATAAAGTCCCGGATATTGCGCTCCTGTGATCCCGGGAATGCAAGTATAGCTCCCGGATAGAGCTTTCGGGCTGCAATCATTGATGCCAGACCGTCAAAATCGGCATTTAGATGTGTAGTAATCAGGCGCATTATAAAAGGTAACATCTATTCTGATTAATGAACAAAGTGTAATCTACCTTGAGCATTGTAGGTCATTCAGGATGTTTTTGCTACAGGGGTGTGATAATTGTGTGCTGAATTAGCCACGGGGATGAAACTTTTTATGGATGCTTTTCAGTCTTTCTTGATCAATATGAGTGTAAATCTGAGTGGTTGCAATGTCCGCATGGCCAAGCATGAGTTGTACAGACCGGAGATCAGCACCATGACTTAAAAGATGAGTAGCAAAAGAATGGCGGATCATATGGGGGGATATATTTTTTTCGATACCGGCGGCAAGGGCGGTTTTGCGGATTATCTGCCAGAATCTCAGCCTGGTCATACAGCTGCCCTGACGAGTGATAAACAGGTAGTTACTCTGTTTACCCCTTAAGATTAAGGGTCTGGCTGTTTCAAGGTAGAATTCTATCTTTTCTTTTGCCTGTTCACCAAAGGGAACCAGTCGCTCTTTGTTCCCTTTGCCGAGAACCCGTACAAAACCGGCGGAAAGATTACAGGCGGAGAGGGGGAGGCGGATAAGTTCAGAGACTCGTAACCCGGTTGAGTAGAGAAGAAACAGCATGGCGCTGTCGCGCCGGGTGTAAGGCGTCACCTTAAGTGGTGGTGCCAGTAATCGTTTGACCTCCTCCAGGGAAAGGGCCTTTGGCAGCGTACGACCGCTTTTGGGGAGGTCAATTACAGCAAAAGGGTTCTGCTTAACGATATTTTGTTCGGCAAGGAAGGAAAAAAAAGTTTTCAAGGCTGAGACACGTCGGGCATTGCTTCGATTTGAGATAGACTTCTGTTGGCAGTGTTCCAGAAAAGCGTGAATTAAAGAAACATCAACGCTGTTCAGATTTCTCTTTCCCTGGGTTTTAATAAATGTGAGGAAGAAAGTGATATCGGCAGAATATGCTTCTATACTGTTTTCTGCCAGTCGTCTTTCCGAGATGAGATGGTGCAAAAAGAGGTCGCGGGCAGCACTGAACTGCCCGGAAAGTGGCGGTGATATAATATTTCCTCAGCCCTTATCTCTTAGATACTGCTATGGTGCAGTGCTAGAAGGATCTTCTCATTCGATTGAATTTGCGGAGCTTTCTGCGGGCTTCAGCCTGTTTTCTCCGCTTCTTTACACTTGGCTTTTCGTAGTACTCTCGACGCTTTAGTTCTCTTTTAATTCCGTCTATCTGCAACTTTTTTTTCAGCTGCCTGATTGCGTACTCAAGATCTCCTCGAACTTCAACTTCTATCATCTGCGGCTCCGTTTAACAAATTAATCAAATGTTTTTCAATACAGATCAACAGGTTATCGATCTCTATGGAAATAATCTCAATATCATAACGACAATCTTTTTTATATACTAAACAGCAGGAGGATTTGTCAATGTCTTTTTAAGACAATGATTGATGATATTTTTTTCTATGTCTGCCGAAGGAGTAGCAGTGCAGGCCTTCATCTCTTATGTTATGATACATAAATTTATTAGAGTTTTTTCGAAGCCATCAGAATTGATTCACTTAATAACGAGGTAAACGAGAATGCAAGCACAAAAACTTCATATTGCTTTGGTTGCCGGGGGAACATCAGGGGAGCGCGAGGTGTCACTGAGTGGAGCCGCAGGAGTGGAAAAGGCGCTCGATTCTGAAAAATTTATTGTCAGTCGCTATGATCCGGCAACGGATCTTGCCCGGTTAGCTGCCGATGCACCAAAACTCGACTTTGTCTTTATTCTCCTCCACGGACTCTTTGGTGAGGATGGCACTATGCAGGGATTTCTTGATCTCCTCGGAGTCCCCTATCAGGGCTCAGGGGTTCTTGGCAGTGCTATAGCAATGGATAAGCATCTGGCAAAAGAACTCTATAAACTGAACGGCCTGCCTGTAGCGGATTGGCAGATTATAGGTTCGGGGGATGAGGTGAACATTGATGCTCTGGTTGACAGGTTTGGTCTGCCGGTTGTCATTAAACCGGTACGGGAGGGTTCAAGCCTGGGCCTGACCTTGGCGGAGACCAAAGAACAGTTGATGGATGGTATTGAAAAGGCACAGGGCCATGATTCCCAGACAATGATTGAAAAATACATAAGTGGACGGGAACTGACGGTGGGAGTACTTGGTAACGAAGAACTTCAGGGGCTTCCTGTTATTGAGATTGTCCCCGGTGAGGAGTTTTCGTTTTTTGATTATGATGCAAAATATAAAGCAGGAGCATCTGAAGAGATCTGCCCTGCAGAGATAAGTGGTGAACTCACTGCTCTGGTTCAGAAGTACGGTGTGGCGGCACATAAAGCACTCAGGCTGACGGGGTATAGCAGGACGGACATAATGCTTTCGGAAGATGGGTCGCTTTACCTGCTTGAGACCAATACCATACCGGGAATGACGCCTACCAGCCTTATGCCGCAGGCGGCAGCGGAATATGGACTGGCCTTTCCTGAATTTCTGGAAAAGCTGATAGAACTTGGCCTCCAGTCAAACGGCTGAGTATATTTTTTCATACTTCAGTCTTACCGAGATTTAAATTGAACAAGAAGCCCCAGTCTAGCGAAAAGCTGTACCAGATCCTTGAACAGCAAAAGAACTTTGAACAGCTGCTGCTGGAGATTTCCGCGCAATTTATCAGTCTGCCTGCCGAGTCCATTGATGATGCCATTGAAGATGCCCAACGCCGTATCTGCGAGACGTTGAATTTTGACCTTAGCGCTTTATATCAGTGGTCGGATAAAGACCCCCATCTCCTGACGATCACCCATCTCCACGGCCCACCGGCAGGTCCTGAGCGCCCGGTGGACATGGATGCTTCAAAGATATTTCCCTGGATATATCAAAAAATACTGGCTGGTGCACCCCTGGCAATCTCCACCGAACAATTACCTGTGGAAGCCTCCCTGGACAAGGAAAGTCGCCGGTCCTTTGGCGTAAAGTCATCAGTGATTATTCCAATTCAGGAGGGGGGCAAGCCGATACTGGGCGTAGTGAGCTTCGATACGCTGTATAAGGAGCGCTCCTGGAGTGAAAAGGACGTGCAGCGTATCAAACTGGTGACAGAAATATTCAGCAACGCCCTTGCACGAAAGCAATCGGAACAGAAGATCATCGAGAGTGAAGCCCGGCTCACTCTGGCGCTGGAATCCGCTGAGGCAGGGATATGGGATTTTGATTACACGACTAATATTTTCTGGGCTTCAACTCAGGCTCGCAAGCCTTTCGGCTACCGCCCTGATGAGACGATCAGCATGGAGCTTTTTGAACAGTCCATTCATCCCGAAGATCTTGAAAAAGTGCGACAGGCAAGGACCGAGTCTTTTGAGAAAGGAGAAAAAGTTGATATTGAGTATCGCATATCTTCCGGCACGGACAGCTATGCATGGGTCTGTTCATTGGGGCAGCCTTACTATCATACTGATGGGACACCCGCCCGCATGCTCGGTGTGAACATTGACATCAGCAGGCGAAAACAGTTGGAATTAGACTTGATGCAGAGTCTGGCAGAAGTTGAGAAGCTCAAGCAACAGTTGGAACAGGAGAATTACTACCTGCGTGAAGACCTGCGCCTGGAGCAGGGGTTTGAGGATGTCATCGGGCAGAGTAGAGAAATCCAGGAGGTTCTCACTTCGGCCAGCAGGGTCGCGTCAACAACTGCCACCGTATTACTCCTTGGTGAAACCGGAACGGGCAAGGGTGTTATTGCCCATGCCCTCCACCGACTGAGCGATCGTAAGGCACAACCATTTGTCACTGTGAACTGTGCCGCTTTACCCCAAAACCTCATTGAAAGCGAACTGTTTGGCCGGGAAAAGGGGGCTTTTACCGGTGCACATACAAGGCAGATGGGCCGCTTTGAGGTCGCCAACCGAGGTACTATTTTTCTTGATGAGATTGGTGAAATGGGGCTGGAGATGCAGACCAAACTCCTGCGGGTTCTCCAGGAAGGTGAATTTGAAAGGCTTGGCAGCCCCAAAACCGTCAAGGTTGATGTCAGAGTTATTGCCGCGACAAGCCGTAATCTCATTGATGATGTGAGAACCGGCCGTTTTCGGGAAGATCTTTTTTACCGCATCAATGTTTTTCCAATCACAATCCCGCCGCTCAGGCAAAGAAGAGACGACATTCCTCTGCTTGCTCAGCATTTTGTTGAGAAATATTGCCGTAAAATGGGAAAAGAGATCGACCGCCTACCTAAAGCGTCACTTGAAAAAATGCTGAACTACACCTGGCCGGGCAATGTAAGAGAACTTAAACACCTGATTGAACGGTGTGTGATCATCAGCCCCGGCAACTCTCTTGCTCTAAGTGACAAATGTTTTGCCATGTTGCCCACCGCATCAGCGGATGCTGCAATGAAAGACCTCCAGTCTGTTGAACGGGATCATATCCAGGAAGTTCTCAACCAGACAAACTGGAAGATTGAGGGTCCCGGCGGTGCAGCATCCATCCTCAATGTTCACCCAAGTACGCTGCGTTTCAGACTTAAAAAATTAGACATCAAAAGGCCTTCCTGACAGTCTATCCTTTATCTCTACCGACCTGCCTGCACCATTAAATCTACATTCCCCTTTCCCTCAACATTTTGCGGCCCCTCAATTTATTGAGGGCTCTATGGCAAATCATTGAACTGTGAATTGCTACCCATGCCACGAACTAACGGGAATTATAGCATAAAATATTTTCTCCTGCTTTCCATAACCTGGCTTGCTTATTGCTAAATTATGTTTACAAGGTGATTCTTTTTTGTCAGTTGAAAAGTTTCCATCCGAACACCATGGTGCAGCTGCTTGTTTCTGTCGTTTATCGGTATTCTTGAGGAGATGGATATTGAAAGCAAACGAAAAAGTACACAGTGTCGGGCAAAGCCTGTGGATGGATCATATTGATCGCAAACAGATATATAACGGCTCTCTCATGCAATATATTGGGGACGGGGTTATATCGGGTTTAGTCCTCTCTTCACAGGCCATTTGCCATACAATGAACAGCAGCTCCGTCTATGATGATGGTATATATGAAAAGCTCAGGAATGGCTTGTTCGGGGAACCGCTGGCTACTGATCTGATTCTTGAGGATCTCCATTACGCAGCTGACCTGCTCAGGCATGTATTCAATCAAACTGACGGTGCCAGCGGCTGGGCGGTTCTTCCTCTATCTCTTTTAATGACAAGCAATTCGGATGACCTGCTGCAGTCTGTTACAGTTTTACACGCACGGCTGAAACGTGAAAATACACTTATCACGATCCCGGGATTACCTGAAATGTTAGGAGCAATAGAGGAGATTGTGTTTGCCGGAATCCCAATCAATATTTCTCTCATCTACTCCTGCGATCAATACTTGAACGCTGCTGAAGCGTACCTGCGAGGTATTGAACGGCGTATCGAGGCAGGACTCGAGCCTGCTGTTCCCTGCTTCATTTCCGTACCGATATTTGACCTGGCAACCGCACTGTCAAAAGAAATGGAGCAACAGGCAGCAACCGAGACAAGCCTCGCCATTGCAGGAAAGATCTATAAAAAAATGCGGATCCTGCATGGTTCCCCGCAATGGGAACGTACCTATAACCTCGGTGCCCGACCTTTGCGCCTGATCTGGGTGGGTTCGGTTTATGAGCCCACTGCTGTTTCTGACACTTCTTCCTGTGAACACCTGATTGCCCCGTTTACCATTGCCGCGGTTTCTGAACAGAGCATTGGTGCATTTATCAATCATGAACATTCCGAGGTGCTGCTGCCTGCAGACGATGATGACTGTGGAGAGATTCCGACCGGCCATCAAAAAGCAGGACTCAGCTTTAAGCATTTGGCCGGCAGATTACAGGACGATGAAGCAACACACCAGGTGAAAACGTGGATCATGCTGCTTGACGCTGTCGCCCGGAAAAGTGCAAGCGTAATACAAATGAAACCCGCCATAATGGGCAAAGGAGAACACTAATGAAATCCACCAGACGAACATGCATTTCGGTAGTTTTGTCAACCCCAAAGAAGGAGGTAACTCGATGAGAAAATTAAAGTGCAGGGCGATCGTAACATTGTTTGCGCTCGCGATTTTCACTCTATCAACCACCGTCCCGGTAGAGACTCGGGCAGAACCACTGACAGTTGATCCAGCTGCGACAGAGATTCTGAAGCGGATGACAGACTACCTCGGCAGTTTAAAGCAGTTCAGCCTGCAGGCGCAAAACAGTCTTGAAGACATACTTCCAACCGGGCATCGTGTCGATCTCGATATCTCAGCAGACGTAATCGTCAGCCGACCGAACAAGCTGCGCTCCGAGCGCAAGGGCGATCTGGTCAACCAGATATTCTATTACGACGGCAAGGACCTGGTCCTGTACAACCCGACCTTCAATGTGTATGCGGCAGAGACTGTACCTGATTCCTTTGAGGGGTTGTTCAAATACATGTATGAGTCCCTCGGTTTCGCCATCCCGGTATCCGACCTGATCTACAGCGATGCCTACCCCCTATTAATGCAGGATGTTCACTATGCGGCAGTGTTAGATAAAACGTATATAGGTGAAATTAAGTGTGATCACCTGCTGTTTAGCCGTCCGGGTGTCGATTTCCAGATTTGGGTTAGCGAAGGTCCCAAGCCGTTGCCGCTCAAATATGTTGTCACTGACACAGCGACCTCGGGGCATCTGAGCATCAGTACGCTCATGACTGACTGGGACGTGGAACCCGGGGTAGCAGACGACCAATTCATCTTCGTTCCACCCAAAGGGGTGCAGGCGATCAACTTTATGCCATTTTGAATGTCATTATCAGGAGGAACCATATGAAAACAATAATGAAGATTGGAGCAGGTACCATTGTCCTTGTATTGATGCTCATTGCTTATATACCTCTTATGCCGGTGCAACTGGTACCTGAAGCACAAGCGATCTTTGGTGTCCGGCGCAG
>MAXH01000289.1 GCA_001750925.1 Desulfobulbaceae bacterium S3730MH12 | reverse complement strand
TTTATTGAACTGCATAGACAGAGACGGCACCAACAGCGGCTTTGATCTTGAACTCATCAAGATGGTAAAAGGAGCAGTTTCTATTCCCGTGATAGCTTCAAGTGGAGCAGGCAATGCTGCACATTTTGTAGAGGTATTTAAAGAAACAGATGCTGAAGCAGCTCTTGCCGCCGGCATCTTTCACAGAAAAGAGGTGGCTATCAATGAAGTAAAAGCGGCAGTAACAGCTGGCGGAATTGAAATAAGATGATTAGAGTCGATTCTTGACCCCGGGCAAATTTTTCCGGGTCAATATAAAACTTTTGAATGTGGGTTTGTAAGAAAAATTCTTACACCATAATCAGAAATCCTCCAATTGATCTGACATAGATCAATTGGTAACTTGCATATTGTACACAGACGTATTAATTTTTTTTAACCAATTAACAGGAGGATGGTATGAAAAGTAGACATTTATTAACCCCTTTAGGAGTTACATTTATTGTTTTGGTGTCAATGGCATTTTGTCTGCCGGCATTTGCCAAAGATAGAATTGTTTTTGGCGGCGGCCCGGCAGGGGGGACTTTCCAGGTTGTAGCCAATGCGATTCAGGTATACAAACCAATGAAAGCTGCTGCGGGGTTTAAGGTTCAGGCTCAATCTTCGGCTGGTTCTGTTGAAAACTTGAGGAAAACAAATTCCGGCAAGCAGCAGATGAGTGTTGTTTATTCGGGCCATGTATATCTGGGCCGTAATGGTATGATGAAAAATGATACCAAAAAATATGAAGATGTTCTTGCTGTTGCATGGCTCTATGGTGCACCCGGACAGCTTGTCACCCGGAAAGGATCTGGTATCAATAGTGTTAAGGATCTGGTTGGCAAAAAAGTAGGGGTTGGAAATGCCGGTTCCGGTGCATTTGCCAATTGTGAACTGTTTTTTACCCATATGGGTGTCTGGGATAAAATTGAAAGAAACGCAATGGGATATAATGACGCAGCCCAGGCCTTTGGTAACAATCAGCTGGATGCATTCTGGCTGTTCACAGCTTTCCCGAGCGGTGCGGTAATCATGGCGGCCCAGACCAATGATATTGCCTTGGTGAATCTCGATGCTGATGCAACTGCCAGTGGATTCTACGAGAAATATCCCTATTTTGCCAAACTTACTGTACCGGCAAATACCTACAAAGGTGTGGATTATGACTCACCATCTTTCCAGGATTCTGCCCTCTGGGTAGCAAATTCAAAAGTATCTGCAGATGTTGTATACGAAATGTTGTCTTTGATTTACACAGATGAGGGGTTGGCCCATATGATAGCGCAGAAAAAGACCTTTAAGCATATGTCGCTTAAAACAGGTCCACAGGGTGTGGTAACTCCATATCATCCGGGTGCAGAAAAATTTTGGAAGGAAAAGGGTCTATTATAAAAACCTCCCTTTGTTGACAAGCATAACAATCTACGATACAGGTAGAACTATGATCTACCTGTATCGTAATTGTGATGGCCTCGTAAAAACACGAATTCTCCGTTATCCCTTCATCTCCAGCCTGCGCGGGCATGACGCTTCTCCTGCTACCCAACCGGATGGTTCATGCTTATTTCCCGCCTGCGCGGGAATGACGATTTATCGGATTTTTCACCAAATTGTCTATTGTAAGTAAAGAAATTTATAAAAAAGATTTTAAAGACAGGAAGGCTAGCCGTGTTTGAGAATCTAAATAAATTTGAAAAAATTGTGTTTGATATCTGTTCTGTGATTCTGGTGGTATTTTACTCATGGGCCGCTGTAATACAACCTATGGCCACACAATATCACCGGGGAGTGTATATCATCATCACCTATGTGCTTGTTTTCCTGATTTACAAATCCAAATCTAAAATCATGAGAGTTGTGGATTATATATTAATCCTGCTTTCCCTGATCTCCATCGGCTACTGGATTTTTAATTTTGAGGCAATTAATTACCGTACCGGTGCTGAGACACAGACGGATATGGTTTTTGCCATTATTGGAGTACTGATCGGCATTGAACTGGCCCGACGGGTAGTAGGCAATGTTTTTGTCTTTTTAGGCGTGGCTATGCTGGCTTATGGTGTATATGGATATCTCGCGCCGGATCTGGTTTCCCATGCCGGAGCACCGTTTACGGAGCTATGTATTTCCATTTTTTATAAAAGTGACGGAGTGTTCGGGATCATGGCCAATGTATTGGCCACTTATGTAATCCTGTTTGTCCTTTTTGGAGCATTTCTGGAAAAATGCGGCGCCCAGAAGTTTTTTATTGATTGGCCCCTTGCAGCTGTGGGGCATAAGATCGGTGGTCCTGCAAAAGTTTCTGTGATTGCTTCAGGACTTTTTGGCTCAATCTCCGGATCCGCTATTGCTAATACAGTCTCAACCGGGATGTTTACCATCCCAATGATGAAAAAGGCAGGATTTAAACCCCATGTGGCTGGTGCTATTGAACCGGCTGCTTCCATCGGCGGGATGTTCATGCCGCCGATTATGGGCGCCGGCGGATTTATCATGGCAGAGCTTACCGGCCTGCCATATTCACAAATCATGCTGGTGGCAATTTTTCCGGCTGTCATGTATTTTTTCTCTGTGTTTGTTATGGTGCATTATGAGGCCAAAAAGTACAATATCGTCGGAGAAAAATCCGAGTTTTCCGCCTCCCATATTTTTAAAACACAATGGTTTTATATTCTTCCCCTGGTTATAATTACTATTTTTATGCTTTTAGGATATTCTCCTGCGTATTCGGCTATTTTAGGCCTTTCGTCCTGTATTGTAATTTCCTGGGTCAGAGAAGATACCCGGATCGGTCCGAAACGGTTTGTTGAAGCATCAAGAGAGGGGACTATCAACAGCTTGAAAATTGGTGCGGTTGTCGGCATCATTGGTATCATTATCGGTGTATTGACCTTTTCAGGCCTGGTCTTGACATTTGCTGACATCGTGATTGAACTGGCAGGTGGTTCTCTGTTATTGACTATTGCACTAATCGCCCTGGCATCGCTGGTTCTCGGTATGGGAGTACCGGTGACGGCTGCCTATCTTATTACAGCAGTTGTTGCTGTGCCTGCACTGACCCACCTTGGAGTCAATGAACTCGCAGCCCATATGATAGTATACTGGCTTTCCCAGGATTCAAATATTACCCCGCCTGTCTGCATCGCCGCCTTTGCCGGCGCAACCATTGCCAAGGCCAATATGTGGAAAACGGCATTTTCAGCCTTTAAATTTGCCAAGTTTTTATATCTGGGTCCCTTGCTCTTTGGTTATGTGCCTGGATTTTCCCTGAATGGCAGCTCAACAGATATAATTAAGGCATTTATTTTTATTATTATCGGAACCTGGGCCTATTCATGGTTTCTCAGTGGTATCTGGATAGGCAGTATAAAAGGAATTTTTACAAAAAAAGCTGCTTAATATTAGTCCCTGATTACCATTCAACCAGTTTGTTCTGGAAAGCAAATCTGGACAGCTCGGCATTGTTTCTCAGGTTAAGTTTTTGCAGGATCCTGGCCCGGTAGGTATCAACGGTTTTGATGCTGATATTGTAGTTTTCGGCAATTTCCCTGTTGGTGCCGCCCATGGCGAGTTTTCGCAACACCTGCAATTCCCTCATGGAGAGGGATTCGGTCAAAGATAGGGATTTGTTGCCCATAATTACCCTTAATGCCAGGGCTTCGCTTGCTTTTTCCGTTAAATATCGTCCGCCCGAATGAATTTTCTTCACGGCCTCCACCAACTGTTCCGGCGCGGACTGTTTGGTCACATATCCCATAGCCCCCGCTTCAATCGCCCTGATAACATATTGCTCTTCCTCATGCATGGTCAGGATGAGTACAGGAACATCCGGGCAGGAACTTTTCATGCGGGCAACCACTTCCAGACCATCCATGCCGGGCATGGAAATATCAATTACCGCAACATCGGGTTTTTTATTCATAGCTTCATCAAAGGCAGTCCTGCCATCAGATGCTTCGGCAATAACTTTGATTTCTCCACTGTCTTCAAGCACTCTTCTTAAACCCTCTCTGACAATACTGTGGTCATCAGCCAATAGTGCTTTAATCATTGTCTCCCTCTCTTAATTTAATGGTGCAACAGATCCGAGTGCCTTTGCCGGGTTTTGAGAGAATATCCAACCGACCTCCTGCCAGAATAGCCCTTTCCTTCATACCTTCAAGCCCCAGTCTGGGAATATTGGTTACTTTTTCCACGGAAAAACCGCTGCCATTGTCTTGCACCACAAGAATCAAATTATTATTTTTCATGGATAATTCTACAATAATGGTGGTGGCGCTGGAATGCCGCAGAGAATTAGTGACTGCCTCCTGTCCTATCCGATAAATGGCTGTGGCAAGGGTATCATTTATTTTGGGGATATCGTCATGTTTAAATACACATGACACATTCGACCGTTTTTCAAAATCAGACAGCAGGGATTCCAGGGCATCTACAAGGCCCAGATCATCTAAAACCCTTGGCCGAAGCCTGAACGCCATATCTCTGACATCAACAATGGTATCATCGATAAGGGAGCACATCTTTGCAGCTCTGATGCCGGCATTCGTATCAACAGTGTTAAGATATTTTTCAATCCATACTGCATCAATTCGCATAGCAGTAAGGACCTGACCCAGGTGGTCATGAAGTTCTCGTGCAACCGATGCTTTTTCACGTTCCTGGGAGGCAATGATATTTTTAGAAAGGTCTTTCAGGCTTTCCTGGGCACTCTGAAGTTGTTCTGTTCGTTGGTTTACCCGCTTTTCAAGATCCATGGAATATCGGCTCAATTTTTCTTTAGCATGTTGAAGGGCTTTCTGATTCCGGTTTTTCTCTGTGACGTCAACACTGACCGCAAGAGATCGTATCACATCCCCCTGATCATTTCGCACACCATAGGAAGAAAGCAGAGTGTCAATTCTTCCTCCGTCTTTTTTTATAAAAATATAGGGAATGTCTTTACAAAACCCGGTCCTGAAAAATATTGGGAAAATTTCAGTTTCTGCATACTCTCGAGACTCAGGCGAAAAAAAACCGGTTAAAGGTTTACCAATCACCTCTTTGCGATCATATCCCATCACATCCAACCAGTGATCCGACACCCGAACAATATTACCGGAGATATCAATAGAATGAAGCATGACCGGGGTTTTGTGGTAAATGCGCCGGTAGCGTTCTTCACTGAGTCGAAGTTCTTTTTCTGTAGTTTTTCGTTTAACGATTTCCCGGGCAGCGAGCTGATAGAGGATAAGAACCAGAATACCCGTCAGCAGGGAAACGCTTAAAACTACAGGTCCGACGATCTGGACATAGGGGGCCGCTACCTGACGTTCAATGGCCTTATGCTCCCTTAAATAAATGATTTTCCAGCCCGGATAATTATCAAGATCCATTGATGAAAACAGATATTTTATGTTCTGTCTGTCAAAAACATTCTGGTCTTGAGCCATTGAAAAGCCGGACCACTGCCAGGGACCGTTGCCGAATTGTTTAGAATTTGCGATATCCCATAGGGCATTTTGCGAAAGCTCCCATAAGAGCATAAATCTATAATTTTCTTTATTGGAAATAAAGATGACTCCATTGGGATCAATAAAGAATAACGGGTTTTCAGATGAAAAGAATAATGTTTCCTCTACATGCTCAATGGAGGCTTTGATTACAGCAACACCGATAATCTTTTCTTTTGAACTGTCATATACAGGATGGCTGTAATAAACACCCCTTTTACCGGAAGTGGTTCCTAAGGCCAGATATGTTGAAGGTTGTCCGGATATTGCTTTTTGAAAATATGGCCTGAATGAAAAATCCTTTTCTACAAAACTGTCACGATCATTCCGGTTGCTTGAACAGATCGTCACCCCGTCAATCCCCATTAGGTAACTGACATTAATGTCAAGGGAACTCGTAAAATTATCGAGAATGAGATTAGCCTGATAAATGGAATCCAGGCTGGTATTTCCCAGAGCATTTTGAAGCTCCCTTGTTCCGGCAAGAGTTTTTACCGGTTTAATATGCTCGGATAAATAGAATGATAATTGCCTTCTCAGCAGTTCAAGCCTTGTGTGAGCCGTTCTTTCCAATTTTTGGAAAGCAGCATTTTTAAAAGAATAGTAGTATAGCCATGCACCGGTAGTAGCTGACAAAAATGCAAATGCCGCCAAAAATAATATGATAATTCTAAGACGCATCCAGTATTATATCTACCAGCAGGCATTGTTTGTCAATGGATTTGCAATTTGTTGATGCTTATATTCCAATCAGCAGTGTCCGGTTAGAAAATTGCATTAGTCGAAAAGCGGGTTTAAGGTCTGCTCCAGTCCGCTTTAACTGTGAATTCCTTGATTTTTAGACTATTTTTCCAATCCAATTTGTATCATGCGAGTTCCTCGCATAAACTGATACAAATCGAATAGTAAAAATAGCAAAAATACTACGAGATTCTCAGGATGACGCTCCCTGGAGCAAACCTTAACCCTTTTTGCAAAATCCTTACCGGGCACTACTGATTCCCGGTACCATTTTTTGTGGTTTAAAATCAGATATAATGGAGGAGTAAAAAATGAAATACGATCCGCAAGTAACAACAATTCTATACGCCACCGATTTGGGTGATGAAACACGGCCTGTTTTCAGATATGCAATAGATATGGCAAAACATTATAAGGCTGAAATTATTATGTTACATGTTGTTGAGCCAATAAGCGAAACAGCATGGGCAGTGATTTCAACCTATGTGGATCACACCGTTACCGAAGAAATAGAGCGAAAGAACATGAAGGAAGTTCAGGAAAAAATGAAAATTCGGTTAGAAAAGTTTTACGAAGAAGAATGTGACAGCGATGAAAAATCTGTAATTTCCATCAGAGAAGTTATGGTTGTTGCCGGCAAACCAAGCGAGGAGATTCTGCGCGTTGCCGAAGAAGAAAAAGCGGATATGATTGTCATGGGTAAGTCTATCAAAAAGGTTCGGGGTCTACGAGTTATGGGATCCAATGCACGCAGGGTCAGCAGGTTGGCAAAAATCCCGGTTCTTGTAATCCCAATTCACTGATTTTTCTGATGAACGAATCCTTCGATATTCTACTTGCTTCTCCGAGAGGATTTTGTGCCGGGGTAGAACGAGCGATAGAGACTGTTAAGCTCTGTCTTGAAAAGCATGGTCGACCGGTTTATGTGCTCCATGAAATTGTCCATAATAAGCATGTTATTATGGAACTTGAGAAATCAGGGGCAATTTTTGTGGAACACCTTAATGATATACGGAAAGGCGAGGTTTGTATCTTCAGCGCTCATGGAGTATCAACAGCTGTTGAAAAATATGCTGCTGAATTGGGGCTTAGGACTGTAGATGCGACCTGTCCGCTGGTGAGTAGTGTACATAGAATGGTTGAAAAATATCATTCAATTGATTACGACGTACTTATCATCGGCCATCATAATCATCCGGAGGTTGAGGGCACTGCAGGCAGAGTTTTTGGACGGGTGCATATAGTAGCAGATGAAATTGAAGCAGAAAAAATTGAGGTGAATGATAGAAAAAAGGTTGCCTATGTTACCCAGACAACACTCTGTAAAAGCGATGTGCGAGGCATTCTTGCCATCTTGAAAGAGAGATTTCCGGACATTAAGGGGCCACGGTCCAATATCTGTTTTGCCACGCAGAATCGCCAGAATGCAGTTAAGCAACTCGCAGAAAGTTCTGATCTTCTTCTTGTGGTAGGATCACGAAACAGTTCAAACTCTAACCGATTGAAAGAAGTTGGTCTGAAGTGCAACATTAGAACTCATCTCATAGACGATAAAGATGACATTCATCCTGAATGGCTCAGAGGTATAAAAAAAGTGGGCATTACCGCCGGTGCCTCAGCTCCAGAGAGGCTGGTTGAAGGTGTTATCGACTGGATGGTTTTGCATGGTGGGAAGAAGGTGATAGAGATGGAGGGGATTACGGAAAAAATTCATTTCAAACCGGCAATTCTCTCATAAGAGAATTGCCGATACCGGAAGATCTGACTTTTATGAAAGAGCCTCCTTCACCCTTGCCATTGCAATTTCTACATTTTCATAGCTATTGAAAGCGGAGATACGAATATAACCGTTGCCGCATTTACCAAAACCGGCGCCGGGAGTACAGACAACTCCTGTTTTGTTGAGCAGCATATCGAAAAATTGCCAGGAATCCATCCCCCCGTCAATCCAGATATATGGTGAGTTTTGCCCTCCGGCATATTCATACCCAAGCTTTGCAATGGTTTTACATATAAGCTCCGCATTTTTCATATAATAGTCGGTAAGTGCTCTGGTCTGGATTTTACCTGCCTCACTGTAGGTTGCCTCGGCAGCACGCTGAACAGGATATGAGACGCCGTTGAATTTTGTGCAGTGCCGTCTGTTCC
The DNA here is from genome assembly GCA_001750925.1 of Desulfobulbaceae bacterium S3730MH12. Taxonomy (GTDB): domain Bacteria; phylum Desulfobacterota; class Desulfobulbia; order Desulfobulbales; family Desulfocapsaceae; genus Desulfomarina. Next base: position 13,388 of record MAXH01000289.1, on the reverse strand, counting down.
ACAGACTATGGAGCAATTGTTTGTTTCCTTTGGAATCGTAAGCTGTGCACTCTTTTGGCACTACACTATATGCACACCTGGTTCCGGTAAAACCGGCACTCTTTGAAAAACTCCGAAATTCAATGGCGACCTCTTTTGCTCCCTCAATCTCATAGATTGATTTTGGTAAAGATTCATCCCGTATAAACGCTTCATAGGCTGCATCAAAAAGTATCAAAGCTTTATGTTCCCTGGCATAATCAACCCATGTTTTCAATTCTTCTCTGGTAATTGTAGATCCTGTTGGATTGTTTGGGAAGCACAGATAAATCAAGTCAACATCTTCTGCGGGAAGCGACGGGACAAATTTATTTTCCTTCGTACTATCGAGATATACTAGCCCTTTAAATCTGCCTTCAGCAAACTCTCCGGTGCGTCCGGCCATCACATTCGTATCAAGATAGACAGGGTAGACGGGATCGGGAATTGCAATTTTAATATCCCGGGAAAAAAGCTCCTGGATATTTCCGGTGTCACATTTTGCCCCATCACTGACAAATATTTCATCCGCTGAAATATCGGCTCCGCGGCTTTGAAAATCGTTTGCAGCAATGGCGTCTCTCAAAAATCCATAGCCCTGCTCAGGCCCATATCCCCGGAAAGTAGTAGTGTCTGCCATTTCATCAACAGCTTTATGGAAAGCATCGACAGCTGATCGGGTGAGTCCCTTTGTCACATCACCGATTCCCAGCTTGATAATATCCTTATCCGGGTTTTTTTCCTGAAAAGCTGCTACTCGTCCGGCAATGTCAGAAAAAAGATATGATGCCTGCAGTTTAAGATAATGTTCATTGATAGTGATCATTTAGTACCTTACTCCTAATTTGCTTGTTTTTTTTTATTGAACGTAGATAGTCATAATTTAAATGAAAATGTTAGGAACATAGACATGGTACTTATCCCGTTCATCGGGGTTAGTGCCTTTCCCTGTTGTTTTGTGAGTAAAAATAGTTAGTGTCTGTCCTGGTTCATAAATATAATTAAATACACCTGAGAGTCAACCAGTAAAATAGTCAGAGAAACACCCTTGATAGAGAGGAAAAACCAGATATGGCTAAAGAAAAATCAACCACCATCTTTCGAAAAGATTACTCTGCTCCGCACTATTTCATCGAAAGCGTAGAACTACTCTTTCAACTTTTCAATGAGAAAACGAGAGTCACCGCAAAAAGTAATTTCTCTTTAAATGAGCAGGGAGGGCTAACGAATGCACCCCTTATTCTATCCGGTGAAGATCTTCATCTTATCTCAGTGAAGCTTGACGGCCAGTTGATTAGCGCAGACAAATACAGTGTAGACAATAAAACTCTCACAATAGCTAACCCTCCTCCCACCTTCACCCTTGAAATTGTCACTGAAATAGATCCATCGCAAAATACGTCCCTGGAAGGATTATACCGATCCAGTGGGAACTACTGTACACAATGTGAGGCTGAGGGTTTTAGAAAAATCACATACTATCTTGATCGTCCTGATATACTGGCAAAGTTTGTCGTCAGGATAGAGGCTGATAAAGAAAGTTGTCCAGTGATGCTCTCAAACGGCAACTGTATTGACAAAGGAGAACTGGAAGCCAATAGACACTATGCCATATGGCAAGATCCTTTCCCCAAACCATGTTATCTGTTTGCCCTCGTTGCCGGTAAACTTGTCTGTCTTGAAGAGAAGTTCATTACAAGATCAGGGAAGAGCATCGATCTGAAAATCTATGTTGAAGAGAAAAATCGACTAAAATGCGGCCACGCGATGCTTTCTTTAAAAAAAGCGATGAAATGGGATGAGGATGTTTTTGGTCTCGAATATGATCTGGATATCTATATGATCGTAGCTGTGGACGATTTTAATATGGGAGCAATGGAAAATAAAGGTTTGAACATTTTCAATTCAAAGTATGTGCTCTCTACACCTGAGACTGCAACAGATGAAGATTACATCGGTATCGAAGGTGTTATTGCCCATGAATATTTTCATAACTGGACAGGCAACAGAGTGACTTGCCGTGACTGGTTTCAACTCAGCTTGAAGGAGGGGCTCACTGTATTCCGGGATCAGGAGTTTTCCTCTGATATGAACTCAAGAACCGTCCAGCGAATCCAGAATGTTCGTATCCTGAAAAATTTTCAGTTTCGCGAAGACAGCGGTCCCATGGCTCACCCTGTACGTCCGGAATCTTACCAGGAAATAAATAATTTTTATACTGTCACCGTATATAATAAGGGGGCGGAAGTCATTCGCATGATGCATACCATTTTGGGAGCGGATGCTTTTCGCAGGGGGATGGATCTCTATTTTGAAAGACACGATGGTGAGGCTGCAACATGTGATGACTTTGTGGCTGCAATGAGCGATTCTTCAGGTGAGGATCTCGATCAATTTAAAAACTGGTACAGCCAGTCAGGAACACCGGTGCTGCAGGTTGAAGGGGTGTGGAATGAGACTCGTGACGAGTATAAGCTGACAATTAGCCAGCATTGTCCGGAGACACCCGGACAAAATGAAAAAGAGTCCTTTCATCTGCCTGTGACTGTCGGGCTTATGAACCGTGAAGGAAAAAATCTTATTACCGCTGAATCTGGCACCACAAAAATATTACAATTCAAAGAGAAAAAGCAGACTTTTACCTTTTCAGATATTCATGAACAACCTGTCGTTTCCTTCCTGAGGGACTTTTCTGCACCTGTCAAAGTGGAGCCTTTTCATAGTCAGAAGGAACTTGCTCTTTTGATGAAACATGATTCAAATATGTTTAATCGCTGGAATGCAGCGACAGAACTTGCAGCATCGACAATCCTTGACATTGTTGAGATGATCCACCAGGGAGACAAGCCCGAGTATAATGAATTATTTTTTAGCGGGGTTGCTCACAGTCTGACCACTCCTGTCGATGATCCATCACTTTTGGCTCTAGCTCTGCAGTTACCAGCAGAAACGACACTTGTTCAGGAGATGTCTACGGTTGATCCGGACGCACTTCATAACAGCAGACAGGCTGTGAAGCAGGAACTGGCTACCCGGTATCAAAGTGAATTGTCCCATCTCTATCATAACAATAAAACCGGTGGCGACTACCAGATAACATCCAGAGAGATAGGCAAAAGAAGCTTGAAAAACACTGCTCTTTCCTACCTTATGTCTCTTGATCCCTTGCCTTCTGATATCCTGCAGCTCTGTGTAGATCAATATAGACAGGCAACCAATATGACTGACACCATTGCCTCTTTACAATGTATAGTCAACCTTGAAAGTTCGATACGAACCGAACTGTTTGAAGATTTTTATGAAAGATGGCAAAGGGATACTCTTGTTATGGATAAATGGTTTACCCTGCAGGCCACATCTTTTCTGCCAAACACCCTTGAGAATGTGAAACATCTGACCAGGAACGAGCTGTTTTCCATAGAAAACCCCAATAAGGTTCGCTCCCTGATAGGAGCATTTTGCAGTGCAAATCATGTTCGTTTTCACGACAACAGTGGAGAGGGGTATTCTTTTTTAGGAGATATGATTATCAAGCTCAATACTCTTAATCCGCAGATTGCGGCACGTCTTATAACCCCTTTGATAAACTGGAAACGTTATGATAAAGGTAGGCAGGCACTTATGAGAGAACAACTTGATCGCATTGCAGGTCAAAAAGGGCTTTCAAGAGGTGTGGCCGAAATCGTTAATAAAAGCAGGTAAGCTGGTACATTTACAATTATATGCTTTGTGTTACTTTCGTTTATGGCAGAACAGGCATCGGTATTTGGGGGGATGGCCTTCAGGCAGGGGAGCTTCTTTGCCAGCGTCGTGGCATTCCCCGCAATATTTTTCTGCCTCTTTTTTCCCCTTAATATCGTATAGCTTTATATGATTGTCATCTTTTGGCAGGGCTGAAGTAGTTTCTTCAGGCGCATTAAGCAAAAAAGCAACTATTGCCACAGAAATTATCACAAACGCCCCGTTCAAGACCCATATATTTCTTTTCTTCTTCATTGCAGACAGCCTCTTATCAGTATCAATTTGCCATTTCTATCTTATCAAATTTGACTAATCCTATACGTAAACCAAAGACAATTATCTCTGATAAAACGGTTCTAATAAAACGACTTTTTCCGGTAATAGAAGCCATTCTTTTATGTTTCCCATGCATAGCAACCAATCGTGAAAATTCAGTGAGTGGCTTTTGCGGATTTACAATATTCTCTGCAATTGCTTCACCTGAAATAATCGCCGGGTAAATCCCTTCCCCTGTAAGGCCAGAAGCAAGCCCGGCGGCATCACCTGCAAGAAATATATTATTAAAACGGTATCCCCTGTAATCGTAATTAATAAACTCTGCTTGAGCCTTATAACCAGAAAGATTAAAACCGTTTCGATGCGACCATTTTAACAGGTTTTTTTTGAGTATTACCGGTTTCATTATCTTCGCACCAGCATAGGCTCCCACTGAGACTGTACCGGTATGGGGGAAAACCCATCCATAACCGTTACCAAAGAGTGAGCCATCCAAATGCCACTGCATTTTTGAAAATTCTCCGGGGATCTGGTAATTAATACCGACACCCGACGAAGAGACAGGAATGCCAAGATACCTCCGGACTATTGAAGAAGATCCATCAGCGCCGACAAGGTATGTATATCTAATCGTTTCAGTTCTGCCATTGCTTGTATTGATAACAGTGACAGCATTCGTATCAATTTTTTTTACCAGAGAGGATGTACGAATTTCCGCTCCTTTGCTTAGCGCCTTCTCTGCCATATACTGACCAAGCAGTTCTCTATTAACCGTGGCAATTATAGGGGTTTCTGAAGTTATCTTTGCCTGTTGAAGTTGAGAGTAGAGATATTGGGAAAAGAACTCTTTTTCAGCAACATACCCGGGGAGTTTTTGCATGAGTCCATTCCAGGTAATTCCCCCTGCACAGATTTTTCTTCCAATAGATTTTTTGCGTTCAAGTACAAGAGTTTTCATCCCTTTTTCTGCAGCATCCCCTGCACATGCCAGACCGGCTGGACCTGCGCCTATGATAACGATATCATATGACATAACTCAAAAAAAATGGGTGAAAACAAGTAACGAAAATAATGAGGTCCCCAGAAATAAAAAACCGGTTCTGTTATAACAAAAGAAGCTGTTCACGGCAACCGGGGCAATGAACAGCTTTTTATCAAAGAGAGTACGTAAATACCCGCTATTTATTCCATTAAGATTAACCTTCCGTTAACGCGGCAAATAAATATTCCCTGTTAAGACGGGCTATATTCCTGATAGATATGCCTTTCGGGCAGACAGCTTCACATTCCTTGGCATTTGTACAGTTACCAAACCCTTCCTCATCCATCTGGGCAACCATGGAAAGAGCACGCTGCTTCTTCTCTGCCTGGCCCTGAGGCAGTAGGGCGAGTTGAGAGATCTTGGCGCTGGTAAAAAGCATAGCCGCCCCGTTTGGGCAGCTTGCAACACAAGCGCCACATCCAATACATGCCGCTGCATCCATTGCAAGTTCAGCGTTACTTGATGGAATTGGAAGAGAGTTTCCGTCTGGAGTTCCCCCTGTGTTGACAGAGACATAACCACCGGACTGAATAATTCTGTCCAGGGCGGAACGATCTACCAGCAAATCTTTTTTTACCGGAAAAGCCCGTGAGCGAAACGGTTCAATCACTATGGTGTCACCATTAGAAAAGTTACGCATATGCAACTGGCAGAGTGTCACTTCTTTTTCCGGGCCGTGGGCAATTCCATCAATAACCGCACCACACATACCGCAGATCCCTTCACGGCAATCATGATCAAAGGCAACCGGCTCTTTTCCTTCTTTGGTCAGTTTCTCGTTGAGAATATCAAGCATTTCAAGAAACGACATATCTGTGTGAACATCATCCAGGTCATATGTTTCCAGATTGCCGAGGGCATCACTATTATGCTGTCGCCAGATTTTCAGTGTCAGGTTAATGCTGCTCATTATGTTTTACCTTAAGATTTCAATTTGAAGGTTTTCCAGAAAGAGGAACCTTATTATTTGTAGCTTCTCTGGCTTGGTGTGACAAATTCAAATTCAAGCTCTTCTTTATGCATTTGCGGAGGATCCTCATCTGAGATATGTTCCCAGACCGAAACGTGAGTATAGTTTTCATCGTCACGTTTGGCTTCATGTTCTTCGGTCTGGCTCTCTTCTCTCAAATGACAGCCGCAGGATTCTTTTCTTGCAAGGGCGTCACGAATCATTATTTCAGCAAATTCCAAAAAATCTGCTACCCGGCCGGCACGCTCAAGAGATTGATTCAAATCTTTACCAATGCCGGGGATATAAACAGAATCCCAGAACTTCTTCTTTATCTCAGGTAATTCTTCCAGTGCTTTTTCCAGACTTTTTTCTTCTCTGGCCATTCCGCAGTGATCCCATAGCAGTCTGCCAAGTTCTTTATGAACTTCATCAACAGTAAGTTTGTCGGCAGGGCCACCAGTACTGTTTTGCATGAGTTTGTCTAGTCTTTCTTCTACTTCCTGTTTGGAATCTTTGAATGGTGCTTCGGTACCAGTAACCTTGTCCAGACTATTTGTGCCAAGATAGTTGGCGACCGAAGTGGCGATTATGAAATATCCATCTGCAAGTCCCTGCATAAGGGCGCTGGCACCCAGACGGTTTGCACCATGATCGGAAAAATTACACTCGCCGATGGCAAAAAGCCCTGGGATTGTAGTCATCAGATCATAATCCACCCACAGCCCACCCATGGTATAGTGAACTGCTGGATAGATAAGCATCGGCTCCTCAACCGGGTTACTGTCAGTGATTTTTTCATACATCTGGAAAAGGTTACCATATTTTTTCAGGATGGTTTCCTCCCCATCCCGTTTTATGGCATCTGCAAAATCGAGATAAACAGCAAGACCTGTATTTCCGACACCTTTTCCCTCATCACACTGTTCTTTTGCGTTTCTTGAGGCGACATCTCTTGGCACCAAATTACCAAAACTGGGATACTTATTTTCGAGATAATAGTCTCGGTCTTCTTCGGGAATTTGAGACGCAGGACGTTTGTCATCGGATTTCTTTGGCACCCAGACCCGACCATCATTACGCAGGCTTTCACTCATCAGTGTAAGTTTGGACTGATAATCACCATGTACCGGAATACAGGTTGGATGAATCTGCACAAAGGATGGATTGGCAAATCCGGCACCTTTTTTATGGGCTCGCCAGGCAGCAGTCACATTGGAAGCCATTGCATTTGTTGAGAGGAAGTAAGCGTTGCCATATCCGCCGGTGGCAAGTATGACAACATCAGCATAATAGCTCTCGATTTCACCTGTCATAACATCCCGTACAGTGATACCCCTTGCTTTACCGTCAACGAGAACGACATCCATCATTTCCCGTCGATTAAACATTTTCACATTGCCGGCGTGGATCTGTCGTGACAAAGCACTATAGGCGCCAAGCAGCAATTGTTGTCCGGTTTGACCTCTGGCGTAAAATGTTCGAGAAACCTGGGCTCCACCAAAAGATCTGTTTGCCAGGGTGCCGCCATATTCACGGGCGAAGGGAACACCCTGAGCGACACACTGGTCGATAATCTCATTGCTTACCTCAGCAAGTCTATAAACATTGGCCTCCCTTGCTCTGAAATCACCACCTTTTATGGTGTCATAAAAAAGACGGTGAACAGAATCACCGTCATTCTGGTAATTTTTGGCTGCATTAATCCCGCCCTGGGCAGCTATAGAGTGAGCACGTCGAGGACTGTCCTGTATACAAAAGGTCTGTACTTCATATCCCTGCTCGGCAAGAGTGGCGGAAGCCGAAGCTCCGGCAAGTCCTGTTCCAACAACGATGACCTTGTATTTTCTTCTATTGGCTGGATTGACAAGTTTATTGGAAAACCTATGATTATTCCATTTGTCTGCAAGGGGGCCTGAAGGTACACGCGAATTGAGTTCCATATTAAACCTTGGCTAGTTTCTTTTTTCTGATAGTGGGTAGCTTGATTAGTTTCTGATAAACAAAATGTGCTGTGGTCAGGCTAAATGACTCCTATCAGTAAGAGGCACCGAGTCCTGTCATAAAATAAAGCGGTATTCCAGCGAACAGAATAAGAAAAAACAGTGGAAGAATTAAAGTCAATTTAGAAATTGCATCATTATATCTAGGGTGATTTAGTCCAAAAGTCTGCAGCATGCTCCAGAATCCGTGATTCAGGTGAAAGGCAAGAGCGATAAATGAAACTATGTAGAATAGGCCGTAGAAAAAACCGCCAAGCAGCTCTTTTACGGTTACCGATATAGGCACCTCCGAGGAGGAAAATGTAAAACTGAAGATATGAACAATGAGAAAAGTGAGAATGATAAGCCCGGTATAGGGCATGGTCTCAGAAGAAAAGGTGTTTTTAACAACCCGTGTTGTAACACTGTATCTCGACTTACTCACCTGCCAGTTTTGATAGAAAAGAAAAAGTCCCATTCCAATATGTGCTAAAAAAATAAACAGAAAAATGGTGCTGAAGACGATAACAATCAAAGGGTGACTGTGAAGTTCATCCGCATAACTCTGAAAGACCTTACTACTCATATAAATGGTAGCGTTGCCGGCCACATGGGTACATAAAAACAGGAGCAGCAACAACCCGGTAGTTGCCATTATTAACTTCTTGCCAATCGAGGATGATAAAAATCTGACAAACCACATAAGTACTCCTTGGTGTAAATGGTTATGAACTAAAACTAAAAAATTTTTCTACCTGATAATAAAGAAAATGGAGAAAAATAAAAGAAAAAACTTGTTTTTTCAGTTGCACACACTTGCTCAATTTAATTTTAGAACTAAAATATCCAAAAATTCATCATATTACCAATATAATTTCCAGAACTTATTTAAATCATGTCTTATACATCAATTATATTTGACCTGGACGGGACTCTTCTTGATACCTTGGATGGTATAACAGAATCCGTAAATTCAGTACTCATCAGTCACCGTTTTCCTTTGCACTCTAATGAATCATATAAGCTTTTTTTAGGCAATGGATTGTATAATTTGATATCCAAAAGTGTTCCTGAAAACACTGCAAAATCCGTTATTCAGGATTGTAGTGAAGCATTTAAGGAGATCTACTCGAACAACTGGAAGAAAAATTGTTGTCCTTACAAGGGGATTAGCACTATGTTAGCCAATCTTTCGGATCAGGGAATCAAACTTGCTGTGTTGTCCAATAAACCCCACGCATTTACCTGCCTGTTCGTTGATGAGTTTTTCCCAAAAGATATGTTCAGGGTAGTTTTCGGCCAGAGAGATGGAGTGGAAAAAAAACCTCATCCGGCCGGTGCACTTGATATTGCGAAGATTCTACAATCCAGACCCGAAAATACTCTTTTTGTCGGTGATAGCGATGTCGACATCCAGACAGGCAGGGCTGCGGGCATGGGAACTGCCGGTGTATCCTGGGGATATAGAAGTGTAGAAGAACTTATAGAAAATAGAGCTGAAATCATTGTGAACAGTCCTTCGGAGATAGTAAAACATGTCTTATCTGCCACCTGAACTCCTTCCCTACATTAAATATGCAGCCCCGCCTCTTGTTGGCGCAGTGATTGGTTATGTTACCAACAGAGTTGCTATTAAAATGCTCTTTAGGCCTTTAAAAGCATGGAGGGTGGGAGGAGTAAGGATCCCTATGACACCCGGTGTTATTCCATCAAAACGTTTTGAACTTGCACAAAACATGGGTGAGGTCGTTGGTGATCATCTCCTCACAAGCAAAGAGATCAGCCGGGGACTTAATCAGGATGTTTTTCAAGATAAACTACTCTTTCTAATAGAAGAGAAGATTAATGAAATTATGGGGTCCGATCTGGATACTCTTCCCTCTCTTATCCCTGATAAATTTCGTGTCTATTTCGATCTTGCTCGCAGGACCCTGACTTATCAGGCCAAAGAAAGTATACATTCATTTATTAATTCAGAAAAATTTGCCTCAATTCTTGCCGCAGCCATCGACAATCGCATAGAAGAATTCCTTAATCGGGAGATCGGGAATATTATGCCGGGTTCCAATCGGGAAAACCTGTACATGTTCATTGAAAAAAATATGAACAGGATGTTTACGAGCCCAGAAATGGAACAATGGGTTAAGGATTTTATTTGCCAGAAGGTTTACACAACATTGTCAGAGGAAAAAACCCTTGCAGATCTTCTCCCCGAATCATTACAGGAACTTTTGCTGAACAGTCTGGAAAAACAGACACCCCCACTTCTCAAAAAACTTACAACGATAGTTAGTGAACCCGACGTTCGGGAAAAAATCGTCAAAGGTGTTTGCGCCGGAGTCTCAAGTTTTATTGACTCACTTGGTCCCATGGCAGATATGGCCCGAGGTTTTTTGAATATGGATACAGTGGAGGAGAAAATTCATGAATATCTGGACGAAAAAAATGATGATATTGTTGCCTGGCTACAATCAGAGAAAGTTCAGTCCAAGCTGGTAACAGGGTTGAGAGAACGCAGTCTGGATTTTCTGCATAGACCTATTGCCAGCTATGTTAAAGCGGACGATGAAAATGTTGTTGATGATTTCTGCACTCAACTGACCAGACAAATTCTGGTTCTTATACGTGATGAAGAGGTGGCCGTCACACTTTCCAATATGATCAGATCAAATATCGAGAACTATATCGATTCTGGTGATATTGAAGTGAAAACCGCAGTGACAGAACTGATCGGACAGGAAGCCATGGAAAAAGGGGAAGGCTGGTTCAAAAATGAGATAATCTCTCTGATTAAATCTGACCACACCCTCTCTGCCATAGATTCCATGGTCGAGTCCCTTATAGCAAAATTGCTGGATAAAAAGATTGGAAAACTGGCGAAAATAATTCCTGTCGGGGTGAGGGAAGGGGGGGCTCGATCTTTGAAGAACCTGGCATCTGCCATGCTCGAAACCGGAGTACCCAACCTTGTCCGGACTCTTAATATCAGAAAGATTGTAACCAAAAAAGTTAACTCTCTTGATTTGTTAAAACTTGAGGGGCTGCTGTTGACAATAATGGAAGAGCAGTTCAAATATATTAATCTGTTCGGAGCACTCCTTGGATTTATGATCGGTTGCCTTAACCTTTTATTTCTCTATGGGATTTAAATACCCATACGCAAGCCTGAGTGCATTCTCAAGAGAATCAGCTTCTATGATATAAAAAAGCTTTTCAGACATTGACATTGTGGCTATTCTAAATGATATTGCTTGTTATATAAAAGATTTTCGCACGAATAAACAGACGCAATTATTTTGTAGTATTTGGCCATAATAATTGAATAACAGGAGAAGACTAGCCATGACAGAGAAAAAAGGTAATCCCAACAAGAAAAAATCTCCCCCTGCCAAAACCGAAAAGAAACAAAAAACTAAGGCTAAGTCTGCTTGTTCTAATCCCAAAAAAATAACAAAAACAGAAACAGCCAAAAAGAAAGCAAAAATTAAAAATCCAAAAAATCCGGAAACTATCCTGTTTCAGAAAAAAGAAATCATTCTGAAAGACTTACTGAAAGATTATAAGCAGGTGAAAAAAGGTGCTCCAAGTTTGAATAAGTTTCAGAAAAAAGCCATCAGGCGCTATTATCGCGAGGAGGCACTGAAACCTTACCAGGCAGAATTAATAAGAATGCAGAAAGGCCTTGAAAGCAAGGGTCGAAGGATGATAATTTTGTTCGAAGGACGAGATGCTGCTGGTAAAGGTGGAACTATTCGCCGGGTTACCCGTTATATGAACGAAAAGCATTATCGGGTTGTTGCATTAGGTAAACCAACTGATCGGGAAAAAACGCAGTGGTTTTTCCAGAAATATATAGCACAATTACCCAGAGGTGGTGAGGTCGTTCTTTTTGATCGGAGTTGGTATAACCGTGCCGTTGTCGAGCCGGTTTTTGGCTTTTGTACTCCTGAAGAATACAAGCATTTTATGCAGGGAGTTATCGGTTTTGAAAAAGATCTGGTGCGGCAGGGCACCATACTGGTTAAGCTCTATTTCTCCGTAACCTATGAAGAGCAGGCCAGGCGATTTGACAGACGGAAAACTGACCCGCTCAGGCAGTGGAAACTCTCGGAAATTGATGTCCAGGCTCAGGATCGATGGGATGACTTCACTAACCAAAAATATGAGATGCTGAAAAAGACTCATACAAACATCGCACCCTGGATCATTATCCGTTCTAACAATAAATTCGAAGCTCGTCTGAATGCAATGAAGGTCATCCTTAATTCCGTCCCTTATGAAAGAGGAAACAAAGACCTTGACTTTGTGCCCGATCCCGACGTAGTTATCTCGGGATCCCGTGAAAAAGAAATAATGGACGCACAATATATCAATCTTGGCAATTTCATCGGCTAATTTATTTCACCAATTTAGTGCCTTCGCAATTGTTTTCTGCCTGTTCGTAGCATAAAATCAGCCTCATGAAGGTACTAATCTAACCATTTTAGAACGTTCTCCCACCATCCCGGTATTCACCATCCGACTGACTACGCATACTTTTTCGTTTATTTTGAATATCTTTCGCCTTGCCTCCATACCTCGTTATGAGATTTCTATGAAATTCCAGTCTGATACATTTCTTTTATCCGGAACTCTTTTCCTCTAACTCGGAAAAATGCTCTTTTAGAATTTCTATCAAAACTTCCCCGCAATTGATAACAACCATATTGATTAATATTCATCAGGTTCTTTTGGTACAAATAGTGAGTGGAGTGTTTTTTGCAAGGAAGTTATAGTTTTTTGCTGAATCAGCTTTTAACCTATAGAAAAATATGACCTTGAATATACAGGACAGAAGAAAACACCAACGACACGAATTTAATGATGTTGTCACTATCGGTGCTAAAGGAATAAGCCAGGTGATTGATATCAGTTCAGGGGGAATTTCTTTTAGATGCCGTAATGAACAGAATATTCCCAAAAAATGGTTGATTGATATCGTCGACAGTACAGGAATCCATCTTGAGGAGTTTCCCGTAGAAAGAATTTGGAAGTCAGCAGAGGACAAAAAGAAACATACCTGCAAATATATTACGACGGTTGGATTGAAGTTTAAACGCCTGTCTCTTGAACAGCGAGTAGCTCTCTATGAGCTGATATATAGATAGTCTTCCAAGAACCTATCCGCCAAGTATGAAATAAGACAGATTGTCACTTTCGATTTCCGGAGATATGTCTTGTAGCTAAAGAGATCTCACTAAATTTGGTAAACAAGAATAATTGAGTATATAGTATCATTCCCATTGCATTATACCGGGTAAGCAAGGAGGGAAACTTCATGGCTAAAACTATAACATTCCGTGTGATAAAGGGCCGAGTGCAATTCACATGCCCTTTCTGT
>MAXH01000288.1 GCA_001750925.1 Desulfobulbaceae bacterium S3730MH12 | reverse complement strand
GCTGTTGAATCATCCCACGCAGCTTATGGCTCATGGAGAAAACTGTCAGTTAGCAAAAGGATGAGGTTTCTTTTCGATATGCGTCAGGCCATGATTGACCAGGAAGAAGAACTTGCCGTTTCCATCGCAGTTGATCAGGCAAAGCATATCAGCGAGGCAAGAGGTGAGATTCGACGAGTTATTGAAATTCTCGAAACTGCCTGTGCCATTCCTACACTGCTTCAGGGTGAAAATCTGGATGGTATTGCAAACAATATTAACGGACGTGTAGTAAAACAGTCCCTCGGTGTCTTTGGCGGTGTTGCTCCTTTTAACTTCCCCGCATTAGTGTTTGGCTGGTTTATTCCTTATGCTATTGGAGTTGGCAATACGTTTATCTATAAGCCTTCCACTCAGTCTCCCCTGTTTATGCAGAAAATGGGTGATATTTTCAACCAAATCGGCCTGCCTAAAGGCGTTATTAATATTGTCCATGGTAATCGTTCTATTCCCGGTACCTGGTATGAACACCCCAAAATGACCGGAGTCTGCCTGGTAGGATCAACTCCCACAGCCAAATCAATGGCCGAGGCATGCGGCAGAGGCGGAAAGCGCAGCATGCTCCTTGGCGGTGCCAAGAATTTTCTGGTTGCCATGGAAGATGTTAACTGGGATGTCTTTGTCGATAATTTTATTCACTCCTGCTACGGATCTGCCGGTCAGCGCTGTCTTGCCGGTTCGATCGTTGCAGCAGTACCTGAAGTTTATGACGAATTGATAGAACGTGTACTTGAGGCCTCCAAAAAGGTGACAGTTGGCGATGCCATGAATCCCGATATATATATGGGACCTGTTATATCAAGTAAAGCAAAAGCCAGCATTGAGAACTACATTGAGATCGGTATTGAACAGGGATCAAAACTGGTACTTGATGGACGAAACCCTGAGCTTCCGGAAAAAAATCAAAACGGCTATTTTGTCGGACCCACTGTTTTCACGGATGTCACTCCATGCAGAAGAATTGCCAAAGAGGAAATATTTGGCCCTGTGGTCTCCATAATGAAAATCAAGGATCTTGATGATGTTCTGCAGTTGATCAGGGAGCAGGATTTTGGCAACGGTGCATGCATTTTTACCCAGAACCAGTATTACACTGAAAAGTTCATTGCTGAAGCTGATGTAGGAATGGTAGGTGTAAACGTAGGTGTATGTGCACCGCATCCTTATCTGCCCTTTGGCGGCATTAAAGATTCCCATCTAGGCACCAATAAAGTGCAGGGAAAAGATGGCATTGATTTCTTTACTCAGAATAAGGTTGCTACTATTCGTGTTGCACCTCCCGCGGGAGTAAGTGACGAGGGCAAGAAAGCTGATGGTGACAACTCGGTAAGAAGTTGTGTTGCCCAGTAGCAGATAAAACCATGCAGAAACTCCGCTGTCTGTAAAAAGACAGCGGAGTTTGTTATGACAACCTGAGAAAAATTACACCGGACAAAATTACCAGTGTGGCCAGGATGCGGAGCCTGCCGAATTTTTCTCTAAGGAAAATCACACCCAGCAATACCGCCCATAATACACTGGTCTCACGTAGTGCGGCAACTGCACCTATCTTTGTCTGAGACATTACAAAAATAATTATAGCATATGCCGTTGCTGAAAAAATTGCGGCTATCAATAATTTATGCCATTGATTTGGTAATATTGCAGACAGCCTGTTCGGACTCCAAAATGCCGCAACTATAAAGATCGATATTCAATCTGCAACGCATTGGTAGCCGGCAAATGTCACTGCATTTATGGTGGTCCGCCCACCGAGACCATCTGCAACCGTATAGCAGGCTATACATATACCGGTAGCTATCGCCCATAAAACGCTTCTGGATAGGTCAATTCTGCGTCCATTCCAACTCAATAATAGAACACCGCCAATAATAAGAAAAAGGCTGAACAGTTCGGAGATGCTTAGCCATTCTCCTGCTAAGGGAATAGCAATAATTGTTGCCAGCAGAGGAGCAGATCCCCGGGCAATCGGGTAGACTTGGGCAAAATCACCATAATCGTAAGCTTTTGCTATGCAATTTTGTAGAGTAGATGGAATAGTGACGTTATGATTAACAGCGGCACCACTTCTTTATCAAGAGGTGGCAGGTACACTAATATCGGCAGCCAGCATATGCCCGCAAAAAGGGACATCCAGGCAAGACAGGCAAGTCTTTCTCCCTGTAGTTTTATCAGTACGTTCCACGACGCATGTAACAATGCCGCCAGGGAGTACCAGCAGAGTATAATTCGAAAACAAATTTTATCGTCCATTTAAGTGTCTTAGAATTTTCTCACAATAAATCAGACTTGAGTATAGCCCATATCAAACAAGTGTGGCACTGTTATTTTACTATTATTACAAATAGTTGCGAAGATAAAAACAATGCGTAGATCTCTCTGTAAATATCTTATATCCAATGCTGCTGTTAAGCCCCATCTATAGTCCAGTGCAAGTTTGGGTAATCCCGACCAATGAAGAACTGGCAATTGGTCGTGACGTAAAATTGTTATTGGAAAAGGAAGAGTATTATGAAGACAATTCGGGAACTGGATGTTCTGGCCCGTGAACGAAGCCTGGGATAGTTAGCTCCCGGGGTTGTCCATCAACATTGCGCTGAAAGATTTGACAGTTCACTTACCTTGTTGGTAATCAGCTTTCCAGATAGTTTTTAAGCTTTACCAGTCCTTCTTTAATTGAATCCAGATTAATCCCTGAGTAGGCAAGGCGCACATACTGTTTTGTTTCGCCAGGCAGAGGGGGTCCGAAGTGTGCTCTGGCACACATTGAAACTCCTGTGTTTTCTAGAACAGCCGCCAGAAAATCCTGGTAATTATCGAAGCCCTTGTTTGTCATGGCCGCTGTGACCTCGGGATACAAATAGAAAGTTGCATTCGGGCGATAGCAGAACACTCCTTCAATATCGTTAAGCAGGTCGACACAGAGGTCGCGGCGTTCCCTTAAAACTTTGAGGATATTGAGCACTTCTCCCTGGTGGCCAGTCAGGGCTTCCAATGCAGCATATTGAACGAAATGATTTGTACAGGATTCATCATTTACATTGAGTTTACCAATCACACCAATGATTTTTTTCGGCCCCAGGGCGGCCCCGATACGCCACCCGGTCATTGCAAAACGTTTGGAGAAGGTATATAAAATCACACTTCGCTCCGCCATGCCAGGCTCAGAAATCAGTGAGGCGGATTCACCGTCATAGCGAATATCATAGTACGCTTCGTCCAGCAGCACGGTGAGATCATATTTTGCTGCCAGTTCTGCAATTCGGCGCCGGTCTTCCGGGCTGCATTCTGCACTGGTCGGGTTGTGCAGATCGTTTACGATCAGCAGTTTTGTCCGCTCAGTAATAGATGCCTCGATTCCCTCAATATCGAAAGTAAAGTTTCTATCTCCCGGAACGGTTCCGTACGGAACTGCTATACCGCCATGAAATTCTATTTGGGATTCATAAATCGGGAAACCAGGATTAGGGTAGA
Organism: Desulfobulbaceae bacterium S3730MH12; assembly: GCA_001750925.1. GTDB lineage: Bacteria > Desulfobacterota > Desulfobulbia > Desulfobulbales > Desulfocapsaceae > Desulfomarina. The sequence goes on along the minus strand of MAXH01000288.1, from coordinate 22,489 downwards.
GCACTTCGTCTCCCGGATTCATAAGAGTAAGGAGAAACTTTGCAATAACCGGCTTGCCTCCAGGCTGAACAGCTACGTTATCGACTGTATAGCCAGTGCCTCGGGTACGGTTAAAATCATCCGCAAGGGCTTCACGCAGATGAGGAATCCCTGCATTAGCTGTATAGCCAGTTTTACCATCCTGCAGCGCCCGATATGCCGCTTCAATAATATTGTGAGGAGTCTTCAGGTTAAGATCTCCAAGGTGGAAAGGGTAGACCTTGTTACCTGCTGCAGCGTGTGCTGCTGCTTGAGCAGCTACAACGAATGCTGTCTCTATTCCAAGTTTTTCGACCCTGTCTGCTAATGTAATAGGAATGGTCATTTGGGCTCTCACGATTTGATATTCAACCAGGTGAATATTGTTTCAACTGTTGGCTTAGAATTGATAACACCTTCTCTATGTTCTTAATCAGGAAATTATAAAGGCATTGGACAACACTTGCGATACAAGTGTTGCCCACTGTTAGGTACTGTTATTTACTGTTGGGAAAGGAAAATAGGGTGCCTTCGCGTAAAGTTGCAGATGGCCAACGCTGGGTGATCGTCTTGCGTCTGGTGTAGAAACGCACCCCATCCGGGCCATAAATTGAAAGATCGCCAAATCGAGATCGCTTCCAGCCACCAAAGCTGTGATAGGCGACAGGCACTGGCAGGGGTATGTTTACACCAACCATGCCGACTTTAATGTTGTCGGTAAAATATCGGGCTGACTCCCCGTCCCGGGTGAAGATACAGGTGCCGTTGCCGTATTCGTGGGCATCGATCAGGTCCATTGCCTCCTGCTGGGTTTCAACCCTTACGACAGAGAGAACAGGGCCGAAGATTTCATCCTGGTATATTTTCATGCCGGGCTTCACGTTATCAAAAAGGCATCCGCCGAGGAAGTAGCCATTCTCATAATCATCTACGACAAAGTTACGGCCATCCACTACCAGGTCAGCACCTTCTGTGACCCCAAGATCCACATAGCCCTTGACCTTGTTAAAATGTTGCTTGGTAACAAGCGGTCCCATGTCGTTATTATTGTCCATTCCCGGACCGACTTTCATCACGTCCAATTCGGCTTTCAGTTTTGCAACCACAGCATCTCCCACCTCATCACCGACGGCCACAACAACAGGAATAGCCATGCAACGTTCACCACAGGAGCCATAAGCTGCACCCATCAGGGCGCTGACAGCGTTATCTAAATCCGCATCCGGCATTACGACAGCATGGTTCTTCGCGCCGCCAAGGGCCTGTACCCGCTTGCCGTTGGCGGTACCGGTGGAGTAAATATATTCGGCGATCGGAGTCGAACCGACAAAACTGATCGCCTCGACACGGGGATCGTGCAACAGGGTATCAACCGCCTCCTTATCACCGTTGACTACGTTCAGAACACCTGGAGGTAAACCGGCTTCCAAGGCTAGCTCTGCCATGTACATAGATGTAGATGGAGTACGTTCCGAAGGTTTAAGCACAAAAGTATTACCTGCAACAACAGCCAGCGGCCACATCCAAAAAGGGACCATGGCTGGGAAATTAAACGGGGTAATCCCTGCGGTAACTCCAAGTGGCTGGAATTCACTCCAGGAATCAACCGAAGTTCCAACATTTTTGGAATGCTCTCCTTTCAACAATGCAGGTGCCCCGCAGGCAAACTCAACATTCTCAATTGCTCTTCCCAGTTCACCCATAGAATCGTGAAGAACCTTGCCGTGCTCATCGGTGACCATTTTGGCAATTTTATCAGCATTTTGCTCCAAGAGATTTTTCAGCCGAAACATGACCTGTGCACGCTTTGGCGGTGAGGTGTCGCGCCAGACTGGAAACGCTGCTTCAGCTGCACTGATTGCTTTTTCAACTGTAGCCTTGGTGGCTAAGGCCACTTGTTTGGTGATTTCACCGGTTGCCGGATTGAAAACATCCTGGTGCCGATCTCCGATGCCGGATTGATTTTGACCATTGATTAAATGCTCAACTATCTTTGTCATATTTTCCTCAACTATGCTTTAAAATGGCACACGAATATCTATGGGCCGAACTGTTTAATATTTAGAGACAAGAAAAAATATACTTCAAGTTATTTGTTTAAAATGTAAGCACAACCTATCAATGTTTAACATATTACACAAGGGAAAAATATAAATTACTTAATGAGCTGTTTTTGCGCATATGTATTAGTTCAAAGCAAGAGTCTTCACAAAAAATATTGATCATTCCGAGGTAGTTCAATGCAGATTTTCAGCAAATATTTCCTCGTAATTGTACTAGTTGTGATTAAGAAAACACTGCTGGATATCATGCCGTACATGCTCATAACATGTTTTAACTATTTGTTATTAAATGTAATAAAAATGATAAATCCAGACTCTTTGCCCGGGTTGAGATGGTTCCAAGAAGGAAATATGCTAGAGCGGATTGTTTTTTAAACATATGTTGCTTCTTAGAGATAATTGTATCTTTTACGGTGTACGCACAACTCTTTGTTTATAGAGATTAATTTAAATTGATCCGGTTAATTATTTTTTAAAAACCATAAATATGTTTTTTAGTGTTTAAAATATAGTATTGTGGGGTTGGTCACTTTTGCGTATACTTACATAGAGTGTTATTATATATTGAACAGGCATAGCGCAGCCACGTACAAAATTAATCGTAGGGTGTGATCGGTTTCCACAACCGGAATTGTTTGCAAGAAAATTTTATTAGGGGAAGAACAGATGGAGTTTAATGCAGGAAAACGATTGCGCACCATTCGAGAATTATACGATCTATCTCAGCGAGCGCTTGCCAGAAAGGCAGGAGTAACCAACGGGATGATTTCGATGATCGAACAGAATCGCAACAGTCCCTCTTTGGCAACAATGAAAAAAATTCTCGATGCAATCCCTATTACATTCGCGGACTTTTTCTCTACCGACCTCAGCGGCCAAGAAAAAATAGTCTTCAAGGCAGATGAGCTGGTAGAAATTGGCAGCGCAGGATTCTCATTCAAACAGGTTGGAAAAGATCTCAAGGACAAGGCAATGCAGATCCTCCACGAGAGAATCGAACCGGGAGCAGACAGTGGCAAAGATATGCTGCGCCACGAGTCAGAAGAGGGCGGCGTAGTGACCCAGGGCCTGCTTGAACTGACCGTGGGAGGAGAAACCTACATCCTCGGCCCTGGCGACGCCTATTATTTCGACAGCCGAATCCCGCACCGATTCCGCAATGTCGGGGAAGAAGAAGTAGAAATGGTTAGTGCCTGTTCACCGCCAACACTTTAGGAGCGAAATAGTGTCTTGCCGTTTTCCCTAGTGTGATCGGCGCTGTGAAAGTTCATCAATATTAACAGTTGAGTTCACTTGAATTTTTGAAGCAGAAAAATATCAGGTGCAATGATTCGTGTGTGTTTTTTCAATTATCTGCTAATGAGTTTTCTTAAGTAAAAACGGTCATCATTATAATCTGAGACAATAATTTTGTTTTCTTTTATCATTTTTTCAATAATTGAAAAATTGCTGTTTGCTTTTTTCAGATATTCTTTAACACCATCCTCTCGCATTGGATGAACGGAGGTGATACTTAAAATATCCTCTTCTATATTACCAGTGTATGCGAACTCGTTTCCTTCATACCCTATCAGATATTCAGCCGTCAAAGATTGATCTCTGAAAATCTGATAGGCTCTGTTTATTTTTTGTTCTTCGGGAGCTTCAACCCATTTTTCTGCAGGTGGTCTTATTGGAATACTGAGATAAGCTACTGAAGGTTTAATCTCCCTGATAAATTCAGCCACTTTTCTTATATTTTCAATATCATCATTGAGGTTTCTAACCAGCATTGTTTCTGTTACAAACTGTCCGTTATATTCTCTCGAAAATGTTTTGATTCCGTCTAACATTGAATCAAAAACAATTTTTTTATGAGGTCTGTCAATTTTTCTCCAGATTGTCTCATCCAGGGTATCAATTTTAACAGAGACCCAGTCAGCTTTACATATATCTTCTCTAACATCAGGTCGTTGCAGTAATGTTGAATTAGTAATTACTGCAACCTTGAAGCCTAATGGTTTTAATAGCTCAATTAATTCTCCTAAATTTTTATCTAGTGTAGGCTCGCCATCAGGTACAATAGCCAGGTAGTCAATGGCTTCATTATTTGTTTTGGCGTTCGTTATCTTTTCTTTTGCCTCTAGTAACAGATCATTTGGATCGTAATACTCTTGTCTGTCGGCTACCATTTTAAAAGATCTGCCCAGCTGACAATACACACAGGAATAAGTACATATTTTGGGTGGGATATTATTTATTCCAACACTTTTTCCCAAGCGTCTTGATGGGACAGGTCCAAACACTCTTATTTTACCCATTCTGTTTTACCTCTCTTTGTTTTGTTATGTCGAATGCGTGCATTTGTAATTTTTTATTTTCGCAGGGCGAGAGTCGTATTTGCGAAAAAGATCAGCAGAGCACCGCACCATCCACTGAGAGCCAGGGGCGGATCGGCCACCAGTATGGGTCCAAGAAGAGCTGCTAGCAGGATTCGGCTCGATGAAATGATGGAACCTTCCACTGCGGTGACATAGAGAAAACCAAAGGTCAGCAGATACTGACCAAGTACCCCGACTGCCGAACAGCTAAAAAGAAAAAAGAATTCTTCACTGTTCGGCATGAAGATGGACTGGTGGAACAGGAGCAGTATCCCAAGTGCGCCGAAGCCGAACATAAAGAGGAGGATAGTCTGGGAATCGTGATGCCTTCTGCTTATGTTAAGGTATATCATCGCCGCCGCCGCAGTGATCCCGGAACTGAGACCCCAGAGATTGTTTGCTGCTACTGCAATGTCCCCCGGGGAAAGGATAAGCCAGATACCGGCAAAGGCCGCCGCGACGATAACAAGAGCGAGGAGGTCGCGTTGCTCACGCAGGAAGAACCAGGAAAAAAGCGCTACAAAAAGAGGGTAGGTCATATTCAGGATATTTGCCTCGGCCACGGATCCTGTCTCGATTGCCTTATAGAAGCAGAATACAGCTACAGTGTTGGCCATTGTTCGACCAATAAGGTAATGGTATTTTCTAGGTTTAAAGCGCTGTCTTTTGATAAGCATCGTTGTACATACCACCAGAAAGCCTAACAAGAACCGGCCAAAGACAAAGTATGAGGTTTCGATATCCACCCTTGGCTCCGCCCAACGAATAATAACAGTGGCCAGGTAGAAACAGAAGGTGGAACAAAACACGGCAAACCAGCCTGCCGCCTGGCGGGATATGAGTGAGGTTTGAGGAGAAAGTGAGGTCATTCTATTTCACTGCAACTTGAGTTGTTTCATCATTTTCCTGGCAGGAAGCTTTTTGATAACGTTGCGCAGATGATCGTAGAACTGTTTGGACTCAAAATCTACAAGAATATCAGAAGATGTAAGATATCTTGCCATGGACAGTCCTTTCAGGGATCTGCACCGGCTGAGTGCAACATAGGTCTGGCCGGTTTCAAATGCACCTTCACCAAGATCAAGGTGTACCCGCTCTATGGTTTTACCCTGGCTTTTATGGATGGTAATGGCCCATGCCGGAACCAGAGGGAACTGGGTATATGAGCCAATCTCAGAACGTTGAATTTTGCCTTTACGCGGGTTCCAGCCGTAGTGGTATTCGGTCCATTTTGCTTTCCCTACGTCTACAATTGTATTTGAACCTGCAAGGCTGACAAATATTTTCCTGTCAAGCATTCTTTGAACAGTACCAACGGTTCCGCTGATCCATCGTTTTGAGGAGTCATTTCTGGTGAACATCACCTGGGCGCCGATTTTAAGTGTCAATTCGATTGGAGATGGAAGCTGGCTACTTTTAAACCTGCCTGTGGATTCAGCTTTGTATGTTCTTGCTTGAGAGTTTATTTTGGCCAGTTGTCGAATATTTCGGGTATCCACCTCTTTGTTTCTTGGAGAGAGCCATACAGCATCGTTTCCAGGTGTTCTGGTTACTGTGCATTCAGAGTTCAGTTTTGTAAGAGACTGAGATAGATCGACACCTTCTCTAAGCCTGCTCAACAGGTTGACAAAATGCTGATCTGACTGGCGATAGGTTTTTGTGAATTCAACAGCGTAATAGGTTGTTTCTTTAAGGCATTTCGCATTATAGAATTTTGCAGAGCCATAGACCCGTTCAAAAAGTGTGCGGGAGGAATCCTTTACGACCGGTGGCAACTGAAACATATCACCCACCATGATTACAGGGATACCGCCAAAGGGTTTGTCGATCCCCCTGTTTAAACGGAGAAAGCCGCTTACACCGTCCAGAAGGTTGGCGGTGACCATTGAGATCTCATCTATGATCAGCAACTTGGCCTCCTGGATGTCTTTGCGCTTCGGGGCTAACTGGATATCCTTTTTAACGATCCAGCCGGGAGGGAGCTGGCAGAGGGAGTGCAGAGTTTTGCCGCCTATATTTATTGCTGATAGAGCTGTCGGGGCACCCAGGAGTACCGATCCTTTGAATTCATTCATCACCCATCTGACAAAGGTGCTTTTCCCCGTGCCTGCCCCGCCGGTGACAAAGATGAGAGGGAACTGATGCTCCGCCAGCGCCTTTATAAGCCTGAATTCCGGCAGTACATCAATAGATGAGATGTCGAACTCAGATTTGTTGTCGGGAGTCATGTGGGCTACAATGTCGTTGCTGTATGTAAACTCCTTTGGTGCCGGATCCCCTTTTCCATCTGTCTGTCCGGTCATTTTGCTGAACACAAAACCGGCGGCTGTGGCCAGGGCTAGCAGGGTGAGTAGTTCCATTGTAATTTTGTCTTTTTCTATCCCGACAAGTCGGATAGTTTTTTAGTTACACTGGATAAGTGCCTTGAAGCTGTAATCACTAGTTGCATTTAATAGCACTCGAGATTTTCTTGTTATTTATCACAGCTTTTATGGAGTAAGGCACTAAATGCGCTGCAACCAGGATTGCCGTGGTCACAAAATAATCAAGAAATTCTCAGCATCTCTTTTGTCTCTTCAACGATCAGGTAGAGCGAAGGCACCAGAGCGAGGGTGATGATTGTCGCAAAGACGATGCCAAAACCAAGTGAAATTGCCATGGGGATGAGAAATCTTGCCTGTCGTGAGGTCTCCAGCATCATTGGAGCAAGGCCGCCAAAGGTGGTAAGGGTTGTAAGGAGAACAGGACGAAAACGGCGCAGGGCGGCAAGTCTGATTGCATCAAAAGGCAGTGCGCCCTTTATTCTCTGCTTGTTTGCATAATCGATCAGGACCAGGGAATCATTAATGACAATACCCGACAGGGCGACTACACCCATCATACTCATGAGGCTGAGGTTATAGCCCATTAAAAGGTGTCCAAGTACAGCGCCTATCATGCCGAAGGGAATAGCCATCATGACTACAATCGGCTGTATATAGCTGCGAAAGGGTATGGCAAGCAGAAAATAGATAGATCCCAGGGTGAAGATAAAACCCTGTCCCAGCTGTTTGAGACTGTCCTTCCGGTCGGCCTGGCGTCCTTTATAGCCATAGTTTAACCCCGGAAAAGTTTTTGCCAGATCGGGGAGAATAGTACTATTCAGAGCTGCAAGTATTTTGGATGATTGACCTATGGGGTCAACGTTGGCAGAAATCATTACCGTCCGGTAACCATCACGCCTGCTGATGCTGGTGTATGCACGTCCCTGTTTGACTGTGGCAATTTCACTTAAGGGGACAAAAGTTGATGCGGGGGTGCTGATCAGTAAAGATTCTATATCATATTCACTCATCCTCTGGATTTGGGGCAATCTGACCCTGACCGTCACTTCGTCGCTGCCACGCTGCTGACGCAAGGCAATGATACCCTGGAAACTATTGCGTACCTGTCTGCCGACTTCTGTGGTGTTGAGGCCGAGGCTTGCTCCAAGCTCATTTACTTTGAAGTCAAACTGGATCTTGCCCTGAGCATAGCCTTCATCAACGTCTTTGATGGCAGGGAATCGCAGAAGTTGTTCAGCGAGAACTGTACTGGCTCTGTCCAGCACATCTATATTGCGATGGCTGAGTTCAACAGAGATTGCTGCGCCACTTCCAGGGCCTCCTCTGTCGGATTCATAGCGGACCGATTTGATGTCGGCAATGGAGCTAACTTCTTTCCGCCATAGTTTGGTGACCGCCCGGGTGCTTAAAGGGCGTATATCGGGGGAAGTAAGATATGCATTAATTTCAATACTGTTTTCTTCGACAAGAGAGGATATTCCTTCCAAGAGTTGTTTGTCTCCATGACCCTTAGCCACCTTTTCAATACCGTCCAAAAGTTGATCGTGGACGCGATTGATTTCTGAAATGGGACTGCCATAGGGGAGGGTTGCGGTGACAACTGCCCGGTCTGATTCTACCCGGGGCATTAGAATCAAACTGATACGACCACTTTTAACATAACCGATTGTTATTAAAAATAGTGCCGCAAGAACAGAGACGGTAAAAAATTTATAACGTAGAATCCAATTAAGTACAGGGCCGTAACCTCGATTAATGAATTTTATAGTAAGGCGTCCAAAGCTTTGCTGCCAACCGTGTAATAGACGACTGACCGGATTACGTTTGTTCGGTTTGCTATGGGCCAGATGGGAGGGGAGAATCAGAAGCGCTTCAACTAATGAGAGAAGAAATACGGTGATGACAACCAGGGGGATGACGCGCCAGACTTTTCCCATGATGCCGGGAACAAAAGCGAGGGGAAGAAAGGCCGCTATATTGGTAAGGATACTGAAAGTGATAGGGACGGCTACATCCCGACTACCCTGGATGGCTGCATCGATAAAGGACATACCCCGTTGCTGGTATTCGTAGATATTCTCTCCGGCGATTATCGCATCGTCTACAACAATGCCAAGGGCAATAATAAAGGCGAACATGGAGATCATATTTATGGAAACATCAATAAATGGCAAAAAGAGCAGGCTGCCCAGAAAGGAGATGGGAATTCCCATAGTCACCCAGAAGGCCAGTTTTAATTCGAGAAAAAAACCAAGCAGGATAAGGACCAGCACCAGGCCGAGAAGCCCGTTCTTCAGTAAAAGCTCCAGTCGTTGTTTGTAAATTTTGGAGCGATCACTGGAGAAGGCCCAGCCAATAGCAGGAGGCAGGTCGGTTTGGATTTCTTCCATGGCTGCATGGGCTGCTTCGGAGACAGAAATCGGTGTCTGGTCGCCGATTCTGGCAATACGAAGCTGTATACTTTTCATCCTGTTATAGGTTGCAAAACGGGTCGAATCTTCAAATCCCTCTCGGACATCCGCAATATCTTCAAGATAGAGAACTGCTCCACTGGAGGTAGTGACTATGGGGATACGACCAAATTCATCCGCCCAGACACGTCTGTCCCGGACTCGAAGTAAAATTTCTCCACCATCTGTCTCAACCTTGCCTCCGGGAATCTCAATCGATCTGATTTTGATGATTTCGGCTACTTCGGCAAGAGTAAGATTATGCATACGCAGTTTTTCAATCGGTACGGCAACTGTAATTTCATGATCTCTGGCCCCGCGCAGTTCGACCTGGGTGATATCTTTATTCTGAAGCAGTTTGTCCCGCACCTGTCGGGCTGTTTGTAAAAGAGCGTGTTCGGGAACATTGCCAAAAATATTGAGGCGGATTACCTGTCTTTTTCGAGTCACCAGAGATATGACAGGATTTTCAGCATCCACAGGGAGTGTGCTGATACTGTCTATTTCCTGCTGAATATCTTGAAGTACCTTTTGCGGTCTGGCATCTTTGAGCAGTTCGGCTCTGACACGTGCACTCCCTTCCTGAGCCGTGGCCGTCATTTCTTTTATACCTTCGATCCCCTGGATCGCTTCTTCGATGGCAAGAATGATCCCCTGTTCAACTTCCTCAGGACCGGCACCGGGATAGGGTACTGTGATATTGATGATATCAAGTTCAAATGCCGGGAAGACTTCCTGTTTGATCTTTGAAGACATCAGAAATCCTCCAAGCAACAGCACTATCATCAACAGGTTTGGAGTGACCCTGTTGTACACCATCCATGCTAATATCCCTTTTTCCCGGGCAGAGGGTTCGGTCACTGTTTTGTCTCCATACGGCTGCCTGTCTTTCTGGAGGAACCTTCAAGGTTATCTGAATGATCTCTACTATCCGGGGACTGTCGTAATTTTACAGCTGTTCCTTTCACCGGCGCAGAGAGCGGAGAGGTGATAAATCTTTCACCTTCAAGGATGCCGGAGGTGATAAAAACGTAGTCTCGATTTTTAAAGGTAATGTTAACTTTGCGAGTTGTCAGAGTGTTATTTTCAGAAAAAATCCAGAGAGTATCTGAATCGTGAATATGGGTTCTTTTGATGGCAACGGCAGATTCGAGTTGAATCCCATCAATTTCCGCTTTGACATATGATCCTATGAGGAGTTTTGGTTTACCTGTATTTTCCGCAAGCCTGCAGAGTGGATCGTGGATTGACACATAGAGCACGGCCATTCTTCCCTGTCCCTCAAGATCAGGGGCGAGACGGAGTACCTTGCCTGTTCTTATTCCCTGGTTTTTACGGTTTTCGTGAACTATGATTTTCACCTTGGAACCGGTGGATGAATTGTTGTCAGGGATGTGTATCCATTGCAATTGTTCGAGTGGAACTGAGAGTTTCAACCAGAATTCATCTGTCCCGGCCAGGCGGACAAGGGGGGTTGTCTCTGAAATCTGTGAACCGATATTTACAGAACGGGAGAGGATGACTGTATTAAAAGGAGCATCAATCCGGGTGCGTTTAAGGTTCAATTCCGCCTGATCCAGTTTTGCTTCAGCTCCTCTGAGCGTAGCTTTTTTCTGATCGAGATGGGGTTGTCTGAGCATAAGCTGTTTCTCGTCATCAGATGGTTTTTCTCCGAGAATTTCAAACTCTTTCCGGGCAATCAGCTGATTGCCCATTTCAAGAGCCAAGTCACTTTTCGCCTTGGCAACATCGCTGGTGTGTTGCAGGAGTGAAAGTTTATAATCAATGGGATCAATTGTCAGAAGTCGTTTGCCTTTATCAATAAAACCACCGGGAACAAGATGCTCACTTACCTCTACCACCTCACCTTTTACCCGCGATGTGAGGGTAATTTCTCTTACTGGAAGAATTGTTCCCATGGCACTGATAATCACCTGGTGGGTAGTATACTTTGCTGATTCAACCTGAACCGTTAAAGGATTGGGCTCTCTTTTACGCGGTTTTGCTTCTGGAGCGGATTTGAGGTAGTAGGTGGCTATTGCAATGCCGCCTCCAAGCACAACAAGGGAAAAGAAAAGCTGGAGCAGGGCAGGTATAACTGACCGTTTTTCACTTTTTGGTGTTGTTTGTTTTTCCATGTCGGTAAGTTAAGTATGATGGCGTCGTAAAAAGTATATTTATAAATTCCTGTCAGGGTCGGATGTCCCGCCTGTATCAGCTGTTTCCAGGGGGATATTACCTCCTAAGGCCCGATAAAGTCCGATCCTGTAGTTTATTAACAGTCGCCTGGATTTAATGATTTTCTGCTGCAGACCCTGATAGGAGAGCAGGGCAAGAAGAACCCGCTGATAATCCTCCGCACCCCTCCTGTATCGGACTGCCACATGGTCGACGGTCTGTTCTGCCAGTTTCAGACGCAAACCCAGGTTGTCCACTATTTCAGCCTCAGTTTGTTCCTGGATGAGCGCATCTTCCACTTCGCCGATTGCCCGCAGGATTGTCAGTCCGTATTCGTTCAGTTGCCGATCCATTTTAGCTCTGCGCTTTTCGACCTCAGCCTTTCGATACCCACCGTCAAGGATGGGCCCGGAAAGGTTGGCGATCAGGTTGGTGAACCAGTTGTTAAACAGGTCACTGGCCCTGCTTCCCGAGGTATAAAGTTCTGCTGAAATACTCAACCTTGGCAGTCTGTCAGCCACAGCGGCAGCCACCCTTTTGTCTTCAGCCTGGAGCAGAAGATAACTGCTTCTGATATCAGGTCGTCTCGTCAGCAGGTCGATAACTACTCCTGTGTCCGGCAAAGGTGGTGGAGACGGTAGTCTTGAAAATTCGGGGAATGTATAGCTGCCGGGAATCTCACCTAAAAGAAGGGAGAGTCCGTGCTCAAGGAGTTGCAGGTTACGTTGGAGCTCAGCCAGTTCAGCATTATTTGTCTCGACGAGTTGACGCTGCTGAAGTACATCAGGGGCTCCAGCTTGTCCAGCACGAAATTGGACTTCAATCAGTTCAAGAACATGACCATTTGTCTCTTTTTGTTTTTGCATCAATTGCAGTTGCAGTCTGGTCTCTACAATACGATACCAGGTTTGGGCTACTTCGGCGGCTATAGATGTGGCTGCGGTGAACAGGTCAGCTTGAGTGGCCTGGCTGTTAAGAACAGCTGCATCTCGTATTGCAGCGAGTCGCCCCCAGAGATCAATTTCATAGGAGGCGGCAAGCTCGAGCAGCAGTCCGTTTGTCGTGCGGTCAGTCTGATAATCTCTTCTTGCCGTCCCCCTGGCTTCACCGTCAAGGGCAGGTCTGAGTCGTGCACCGGCCTGTCTGGCAGATGCTCTTGCCTCTCTCAGGCGGTCTCTGGCGATAAGCAGAGAAAAATTGTCTGAGAGTGCGTGTTCTATGAGGGTGGGGAGGGCAGGATCATCTATATCCAACCACCATTGAGCGGGGGCGGCAGCATTTCCCGATAGAGAGAATTGAAATGGCAGTTCAAATGGAGCAATTGGATGATCTTCCTGGCTCTGCATGCAGGAAGTTAGTAACAGCATTAAGAGAGTTAACGGAATAAATATCTCGAATATACTGGTTGATTGCCAAAAACCGTATTTAATCATATTCTCGACTTTACCCATTACCCATGGAAAATAAAGAATTTTCTCATTACATAATTGATCATCACTGCTGTGACTATGTTGGTAGAAAAGGCGTAGGTCGTGAGCATTCCAAAGCGTCTAATCAAGGTTCCCATCAGCATCGTTCCCAGGAAAACACTGATTCCAGATACACAATAAAAAAGGAGGATCTCAATCAAAAAAGGATATTTTCCACCTTCAAACACCCAGAGAATATTGGTGATATAGGCAACCATGTTGGAGATGAGGAAAGCAATGAAATTACTAATCATCGAATTTCTGGCACGGGTGGCATCATTTACTTTTTTGATGGTGAGGTTGAAAAATTGTACTGCATGATCTTTTTCCTGCAATGCCGGAAAAATTTTCCAGGCAATGAGATGGAAAATAGTGATATGAGTGATGGTGGCAATTCCTCCAGCCAGCCCATATTTGATAAATTGAATTACTGCTGCAGAATCTAAAGCCATTGTATTTGATTATTGATCCTGCATCATTTCGGGAAAAGGGCCAATGCTTTTGGCGTGTACTGATTCGAGTAATTTCAAGGGATTGTGAGCGAAGTCATCTTCCACTGATCCTTTGAAATCGAGGGTCTCATCATAGGTAGTGATAAGGTTCTGGTGACTCCACCGGGTCAGGTAGTAAATAACCAGATTCGGCAGCCGGGTAAAAATAGTCTCTTCAGGCATCGGGTCGACAAAGGAAGATGCCTCCAGGCGTGCTGCTGAGAGGGCTTGTGATTTATAAAAGTTGTCAAGAAACATCAGTTCGGGGGGGAGATCCGCCTTTAATCCGAACTTTCGTAAGAAACGCAACAGAAACACTATCACTTTTTTCCCAAAACTGGCCATCAAATAAGGCACATATATTTCTCTTGGAGATTTCAGCTGCAGGTAAGATTTTATGGTCAGTATGAGGGTGGCAAGATCCACCGGATTTCTGTCGACAAAGTGGCAGGTAATGCCGCTGAATTCCTTTCTGTTTTCAATCATATGGTTGATAAAGTAAGGGAGTTTTCTGGCGTTTGAATATGAGTGGAATGTGTTTTTCTGGGTAAAGAGAACGGGCATGGATTGATCCGCAATAGAGAAAAACAACCGGTGAAAACCCTGTATCTTATGGTCGTGTGCTCCATAGACTATTGCCAGCCGTACGCAGGAATAGTCGAGTCCCTCCTGTTCAGCCATCAGGCGCAGGGTCTGTTCCGCCATCAGTTTAGATTTGGCATAGTTGCTCAGTTTTGGGGTTATCGGTATGATATCATCTTCTTTCAGATCAGTTCCGGAGGACAGGGTTGCCGCAGAGCTGACATGGATATACGGAATTTTCAGAGCAGTTGCCGCTCGGGCCAGATTGAGAGGACCAAGATAATTCACTTCATAGGCCATCTGACCATCAGATGCAAGGCTGGCCATTGCGGCGTTTATGACAAAGTCAGGTTTGACCTCAGAGAGGTAACTGCGAATGTCGCTCTCTTCCCGAATGGACAACTTTTTGCTGCTGGGAGCACGAATATCAACAGTTTCAGCGTGCCTGGTTTTATAGTAATTGACAATAGTGCCGCCGATCAGGCCTGAACCGCCAATGAGGACACCTATTTTTTTTTCACCCATTTTCTGCCCTGTTATCCGGATATAAAAATATTGCTGATGGAATCTTTAATGGCTTACAAGCCTTGCCTGGTTCAGGAGTTTCTTTATTTAGTTAAATACTGTATTTAACATAAACCATCTTATTCTTCTTTTTTTATTTCTCTAACAGTAACATTCGAACCGGTCGGCACCTGCACACATCGCGATTTATAGATCATTTCCATCTGTTCAAAACCTTTTTCAATGGATTCACCTTCTTCCTTACTGTACTTTCGTGATTTTTCGTTTCTATCTTTGTCTTCGCTCATTAGCAGTGCCTCTCCGAAAAAAATGTCTATTGTCCAAAAAACTTCCAACTGATTTTAAAAGTAGTAACAAATCAATTGAAATGAAAGGTACGAATTTACAAATCGATATTCAACATTTATTTGCTAACACCCATGAAATGAATTTCACAACAATGACACCGCTTCGCTGTTATGAAAGTAATGTAACCGGGATTCGAAGGAGTGTCGTCAAACGTCCTCGCAGGCTGTGGATCGGAGTCTCACATGCTTGCTTACTTGTTGTGGCAACACCCTTCTGACTCCCAATCAGAAACTGCTCCAGAAGGTCATCTTCTCCTTTATGGGATGATACTGCAGCCAGCAGGTCACTGTGAAAAAGGACTATATGGCTGTCGAAATCCTCCATATAGTCCCAGGGATCTCTCCCAGGTTAAAAAAGTTTTTAATTTACAGGTATTGTATTTGTCCACAGGGCAGGACTGACGGACTTCGTATACTGTTTTTTCTCCGTACTGCAGGGTCGCAAGATACATTGTCGTTATTATCGATGTTTTTTGGCCGGTTGCTAAAAACTGTGATTATTGACTTTACCATTCAAGTTGAGGATAATGGGAGGGATATTCATGAATTTGTCCAAGATGGGGAAGATGCCATGATAGCGACGAACTGCTCCATTTCTACATTCCACTCTGCAAACCTACAACTATGAAATACCTGCCATCCCAGCTGCTCTTTTTCTTTCGGAATAAGTCAACCAAGCGAAATATGGTTTTGCTGGTCAAGTTTCTTGCTTTTATTATAGCCATTATTTTTTTGTACAGCGTGTTTTTTCATGTGATCATGCTTCATGAGGGCAAAAATTTCAGCTGGGTAACCGGTTTTTACTGGACCCTGACTGTCATGTCTACCCTTGGTTTCGGGGATATTACCTTTTCAACGGATCTTGGTCTGCTTTTTACTCTTCTGGTATTGATTTCAGGGGTGGTTTTACTGCTCATTATGCTGCCTTTTTCTTTTATTCAGTTTTTTTATGCCCCCTGGCTTGAGGCGCAGTCCGACAGCCTTACTCCACGAGAATTACCTGAAGAAACAAAGGGCCATGTTATCATAACCAATCTTGACCCGATAACCAAAAAATTGATCTCCAAGCTGGAAAGGCGACAGCTGGAATATGTCCTCCTGGCCAATGATTCACAGCAGGCTATTGAGATGCATGACAGCGGTTATAGAGTTGCGGTGGGGGAACCTGATGACCCTGATACGTATCTCCGCCTGCGTGTGGAAAATGCTGCTCTTGTTGTTGCCACAAATGATGACCTGACCAACACCTCTATTTCTTTTACGGTGAGAGGAATTACTGCCAAGGTTCCAATTATTACCAATGCTGATAATGATCATTCTCTTGATATTCTTCAATACCATGAAAATACATGGGTTTTTCAATTTATGAAAATGTTGGGAAACCTGCTGGGAGAGCGAACCTGGGGACTTGGCCGATCGATCAATATTATTTCAAGTTTCGATAAACTGCATATCGCAGAAATTTCGGTTATACAGACGTCCCTTGGAGGCAAGTTTCTTGTTGACAGCGGGGTGAGAGAGAAGACAGGGGTCACTGTTGTCGGTTTTTGGGAAAAAGGACAATTTGAAATTCCCGGACCACAGACACGGATAAGTTCGGCAACCGTGCTGCTTTTGGCGGGAACCATGGAACAGTTGAACAGGTTTGAAGATATTTTTGCCACTTCTGAGGTTTCATATTCTCCAGACTCCCCAGTACTGATACTGGGAGGAGGCAGGGTCGGTCTTGCTGCTGCGGAAACTTTAGACCGGCACGGTATGGCGTATAAAATCGTTGAAAAGAGACCCACCATTGCTGCCGGCAAAGGCGATACCTTTATTCAGGGGGATGCTGCAGACCTGGAGGTGCTGGAAAAAGCTGGAGTCAAGAAAGCGCGAACAGTTATTATAACAACCCACAATGATGCGATGAACATCTATCTGACCTTTTACTGCCGCCAGCTTCGACCTCAGATCCAGATTATCACCCGGGCGACCAACGAACGCAGCGTATCTAAACTGCATATGGCCGGAGCGGATCTGGTATTGTCATATGCGTCAATGGGGGCAAACAATATTATCAACCTGCTCAATCCTGAAGAGATCACGATGTTTACTGAAGGGTTGAATATCTTCAGTTTGTCTGTGCCGAAAACTCTGATGGGAAAGACCCTCGCACAAAGCAACATCAGGGAGTCCACCGGCTGCAGTGTGATCGCCCTGAAGACAACAGAGAAATTGGTGGTCGGTCCTGATCCGGCACTACCGCTGAACGGCCAGGATGAACTTATTCTCATCGGTAGTACTGAATCTGAACAGCAGTTTCTTGAGCTGTTTTAAACAAAATGTCTGTTTTCGAACAGGTATAAAAAAACAAGAAAAAAGGAAACAGTGTTAGATCGCTGGACTCTGCCGCTGGTGAAAAAGCCTCTCCATATGGGGGCGTGTTTTCTATGTCGCCATGGGATTAAAGCGGACCAGATAACGCTCGCCGGTTTTTTTATCGGCACTCTCTGTCTACCCGCTCTTTTTATGCACTGGTATTGGTTTGCTTCCGTATGTATACTGCTGAACAGATTGGCTGACGGTCTTGACGGGGAGCTTGCACGATTGGTTGGACCCACCGATGCTGGTGGTTTCCTTGATATTGTTCTTGATTTCATCTTTTATTCCTCTGTTGTCTTTGGCTTTGCCCTGGCGGACCCGGAACAGAACAGCCTGGCTGCTGCTGCTCTGCTTTTTTCATTTGTGGGAACAGGAGCCAGTTTTCTCAGTTTTGCAATTATGGCTGAACGAGTGGGTATTGAAAGAATCGCCTATCCCAGTAAAGGTTTTTTCTACCTGGGAGGACTTGCTGAAGGTACGGAAACACTTCTTGTTCTTATTCTTTTCTGTCTGTTTCCCCACTCTTTTGAGTGGCTTGCATACTGCTTTGCTTCTGTCTGCTGGATGACTGTTTTGACCAGAGTGGCTGGAGGATATCTTATTTTAAGGCAAAAACGAGATGCTCATGGTTGATGATAATCAAAGTATAATTGATCAATCGATGACCGTTATTGGTGAAGTTAAGTGTTCCGGACGAGTGATCGTTAAAGGAAAAATTGACGGTATCCTTTGTAGCAGTACCTTAATTGTAGGAGAGAGCGGCCGGATTGAGGGGCAAATTACAGCAGATGAAGTCGAATGTTTCGGGCACATTAAAGGCAATGTCATATCAGACAGATTTGTCATGAGAAAGAGTGGCTGTCACTCGGGTACTGTGGAGACCAGAGAGCTTGAGGCGGACTCAGGATCAACTATCGACTGTGTTTTGCAGAGCAGTGTTGCTGATATTTTTGCTGAAAAGAATAGTGTTGATGAAGAAATTCAGCCTGATTCTCCTCAGGTTGATCTGGAGAAGATACGTTTAATTTTTGATGAAAGGGAGAGATGTTGTGCCATGGATGTACCCTGGTCTCAGCGAAAAGAACTCCTTGATCAGGCACTGAATCTGCTGCAGAAAGGGAAACGGCTTATTAAGGTAACAGGTAATAGAGGTTGCGGTAAAACAACCTTTCTTTTGAAATTGGTCGAGAAATTGCCAGTCAGTACAAAACTGTTTGTTCTCAGTGAGCCTGTCGGTTCAGTAAAGGATCTTCTGGCGACTATTGCTGCCGCTATGGGGACTCTACCGGAGGAGGGAGAGTCGCAAAATGAACTGGCTCACCGGATCAAAACTGCAGCAGGTAAAGTGGGCAGGGAGGATAAAAAGATTGTACTGGCCATAGATGATGCACAGACAATGTATCCTGCGACAATAGAGGGAGTCATTCGCTGCTTGACCAATCTCCATGGGGAAGATGAAGAACTGCTGCAAATCATACTTGTGGGAACAGATGAAATTGAAGGCAAGCTGGTGGATACTATCAGAAATTATTTTGAAGATGAGACTAATTGTTTTCTAGCACTTGAATCACTGACCATTGAAGACACTGCCGATTATCTTCGGTTTTGTCTTCAGATTGCATCAAAAATTGACGGTGCTGCCTGCATGTCTCTTTTTCCTTATGAAACTATAAAAAAACTTCATACTCGCAGCAGAGGGAATATTGCAGAGATCAATCAACTTGTGGGAAAGGCTCTCCTGTTGGCGTCCAGGGTCGGGGCGACCACAGTTTTGCCTCGGTTTTTATAAAAACTGGAGATGGTGATATTTTGCAATTTCATACCCCGTTTGCTATGGATTTGGCCAAGCGGGGTATGAAACACTGGTGCAGGGGGGAGACCGAGATTAGTTTTGCAGTTCCCATTGTCCATCGTAGTTACGGCAGGCTGTGGTATAGGTTTTCTCGGTTCTTCCGTCAATGGTGGCAAGAATTTCTGCCTGCCTGCAATCTTTTTGCTGCGTGTTTCTGTAAGCCGGTTGCGGCGTTACCTGGTAGGTATTGCCGTTATCCGGGTTGCGCCAGCTGTTGGATTGACCTGATATTCCGCGTTCATAAACGTGGTTTAACTGCTCTTTATCATATTTATCCATCTCATTGCCGACAATATAGCCAAGCAGGCCGCCTAATGCCGCGCCGATAAGCGTTGCTTCACTGTTATGTCCAATAGCCTGGCCGATCAATGCGCCGCTGGCGGCACCTACTCCGGCTCCGGTCTGGCCCTTGTTCATTTGAGCGCAGCTGCTGAGTGAAAGTGCAATTATAAGAAGAAAAGGGATTATAAAATTTTTCATATCTGGATCTCCGGATGTAGAGTTTGTATCAGTTAATTATTTTGTCTAATGTAATATCAGTATTGGTAGTCATATTGCATCAGTAAAGCAAGTATGCAAAGAAAAGTTATTCTAACTCAGAGAGCTTTTTTTCTTCCTTATTAAAGGAAGCTGAGTCGGAGGGAGGGTTGATGGATGAGAAAAATTCTGGAAGCTCATCCTTTTTTACCTTATCTGCGTCAAAACGATCGGTGATTATCTTCGCCTCAACAAAAGAATCCGTATAGAACCCGTCCATATCTACATTTTGAAGATAAAAGGTGAGGAGTGAGAAAAATGTATCAGCAAAAGGTGGAAGATTTTCTGACTGGTTATCGAGGGCAGTGACAAAAACAGCCAGACCATATTTATGGCTGGCAGCAATATAATCGGTCAACAGGAGATCACCATCATCGTCGATGATCTTATCACCGGGCAGACTTATGGCAGCAGCATAGCTGGAGATCATTTTCAAACCGCTATTGGTATAAAGCCAGTCATAGCTGTATGGAGAAAAGATCTCGAATTTTTTTTGTTTTGTCTCTTTACCGTCGTTGGTGCCGATGAGCTGGATCAGCGGCAGGGTCATCTGCTTTCTGGGCAAAAGTTGACTGTGTATCCGTTGCAGTTCTTCGGGATCAAAACACTGGATATAGAGTTTGCTGCCACTGTCCACATAGCCATATTCTGCCAGGGAATCAAGGCTTGCTGAACTGATATCCTTATCGGCATCAGAGTAGAACCAGGGATATTTGATCTCCAGGATAATACCGATCTCTTTATTCAGGATTGATTCAAGCCTTCGAATCAAACTGAGTGTTTCCCTTAATGTGGGGATTGCAAGAGAGAGTGCGAACTCATTTTCTGCAGGGACATTTTTTAACCGCAATTGTCGTATCTCCTGCAGGGAGAAATCGATAACATAGTAACTGCCGTCCTCACGACTGCGATCAGGAAACAGTTCTGCAACGTCTGAGAGACGGTCAAGGGTGAGGCTGCCAAAGATAATAAGCTGGTTGTCGGAAGTCATCATTACATTGAGTTCAATATAATCAATGTCTCCGGCCGCTGCCAAAGCGACAGCCGGTAATGTATCTTCGATCAGTTTTTTTCCTGCACCATTATCAGCTATGATGATCTTTGTTTCAGCTCTACTGAAAGTGGCCGGCCAACAGAAAAGAAGAAATGAAAAGGCGATAAGAAGGTATATTATCGATGGTCGGCTTAAATTTTGTCTATGCATAGCAGGGTCAGTTGAGAGGATTATGGTCTATTTATATGAAAGTCCTGTACTATTCGGGAGGAAAGGGATTCGGAGGAGTGTTGACACAACAATCCACAGCCTGCGAGGACGTTTGGCAACACTCCTCCGAATTCCTGTTACATTACTTTCATGTTTTGTTGTGAAATTCATTTCATGGGTGTTAGCTCATATCAATGTAAATTAGGAGATCTGGAGGAGAGATAAGAATACAATGGTTGTGGAAGTTTTTCAAGTTCACCCAGGCAACTTCACGGCAGTTCACATCAACTCCTCAAAACTGAGTATAGAAGGAAAGTTGCGGGAGAAGGTTGGTGGAAGTTTTGAACTCGGTTTTGCAATATGAATTAGATGGCAAAGTCCGTAATCGCGGGCGGATTGAAGGACTTTTTCGGTGTCATCGACGAAAAGAGTTTTGTCTCTGGTGAAGGGCAGCGTTTCTTTCAGCCTGTTCCAGAACTCAGGTTGTTCTTTGGCAGCACCCACCTCTTTGGAGCTGAACATTGCTGTGAAGTGTTTTGCGATATCAACTCTTTCAAATTTAACCTCAAGGGTTTTTGGGTGAGCGTTGGTCACCAGATAGATCTTCTTCTCTTTTTCTTTTAAATATTCCAGAAATTCAGTGACTTGGGGGCGAACAGCAATCAGATGCCCGATGTCCCTTTTCAGCTGTGGAATATTCAAGTCGAGTTCGTTTGACCAGTAATCAAGATCGGTCCACTCCAGAGTGTCCTCCACCTTTTTATATGTGTGAAGTAATGTTGTTTTTGCAGCACTCATCTCTATACGGTTTTTTTTAGCAAAAACTTCCGGCACGAATGTTTCCCAGAAAAAATCGTCATAGTATTTGTCGAGCAGTGTGCCGTCCAGATCCAGAAGAACTGTGTCTATTTCATGCCAGGAAAAAGAGGAGGGATTCTGCCGGACGAGTTCAGTTGCTTGCATGGGCCAGTGTATTGAGGTTGTTGAGAGTTGCAGCGATAGTATCAAAGGTCTGCCCGGTTGATGTCATCTTACCGTTTATGATCAGCCTTCCCCCGGGGGTGATTCTGGGCGCAATTCCCTTTCTCTTGCTGGAGTGACGCTGCAGGTAGGTCATAAGCATTTCGGGGCTGAGGGGGGTGTCGTCGGCAAAGTGGAACGCCAGAGTTTCCCTCCCTTTTTCAAGTTTATGAATCCGTAGTTGTGCAAGTTCTTTCTTTATTGCAACAATCTGAAAAAGATTGACGGTTTCTACTGGAAGATTGCCATATCTGTCCAGCAACTCATCCTTAAGATCCTCAAATATTTCAGGGGATGAACTGCTGAGAGCGGCAATTCTTCTGTAGGTAATGTATCGCTGACTTATGTCGGGAATATACGTTTCCGGAATGTAGGCTGAAAGTTGCAGGTTGATTTCGGGATCAATAGTTGTGACGATTTCTTCCTGGTCTCCGGCAGCTGTTTTAGCTTTAAGATCAGCTACTGTTCTCTGCAGGAGGTCGAGGTAGAGATCATAGCCGATGGCAGCAATATTACCGCTTTGAGAGACGCCGAGCAGATTTCCTCCCCCCCTTATCTGGAGGTCACTCATGGCCAGTTTAAATCCTCCTCCAAGTTCATTGCAGTCCATGAGTGCTCTGAGTCGATCCCGGGAATCCCTGCTGAGGCTGTCTATGGAGGGGACAAGGAGATAAGCAAAGGATTGGGTGCTTGACCTGCCAACTC
>MAXH01000287.1 GCA_001750925.1 Desulfobulbaceae bacterium S3730MH12 | reverse complement strand
TGTCGTTCGGTTCATGAGATGATCTGGGCAATTCTGTTTGTCACAATACTTGGTTTTGGTATGTTGTCAGGAGTGCTGGCTCTTACCATGTTTTCGATTGGCTTTGCCGGAAAATTATTCGCCGAGGAAATTGAAGCAATCCACATGGGGGAAGTCGAAGCAATCCGGGCAATGGGTGGCAATAGTCTGCAGGTATTTATTTATGGTGTCTTCCCGCAGGTTCGGGTTGCTTTTACAGGAATTGCGATTTACACATGGGATGTGGCGTTCCGTGCTGCAACCGTTGTTGGCTTTGTAGGGGCCGGTGGTATGGGGTGGTATCTGAAACGAAATGTGATGCAGATTGAGACCCAGCGTACGGCAGCGATCCTGATCTCGATTATTCTTCTAGTTGTAATTTCTGAATTTGTATCGGCCTGGGCAAGGATACGTGTTTCTAAAGCAAAGTAGTTTGTATAAATCAAGGAAATAAACAAATGTCAGCGTTACCGCGTTCAGCCAGGGCTGCAGTTATGACAGCACCTGGTGAAGATCTTAAAATTTTTGAATATCCTTTGCCAGTAGTTGAAACCGGATGCATTCTGGTCAAAATTACCTGTTGTACTATTTGTGGATCAGACCTTCATACATGGCAGGGTCGCAGAAAATCACCGCTTCCAATAATACTCGGTCACGAGATCGTAGGAACCATCGTTGAAATGGGAAGAGGTGTAACCCACGATTCAGGTGATCATCCTTTGAAACTTGGAGATCGCATTACCTGGACCATTATGGATAACTGCGGTAAATGCTACTACTGTCGTGAAAAAGGATTGATGATGAAATGCAGAAATCTCAAGAAGTACGGTCACGACAGTTGTGCGGAAGCGCCCCATTTTGTTGGCGGCTTTGCTGAATATTGTTTAATTAGTCCAGGCACTTGTGTGATCCGTGTGCCCGACAGCCTGACGGACCGGGAAGCTGCTCCTGCAAACTGCACCCTTGCTACTGCGGTGGCGGCATGGGAAGCTATCGGGATTCAGCCATTTGAAAACGTTTTGATCCAGGGAGCTGGTGCTCTTGGTATATATGCGGCAGCTCTGGCAGCACACTACGGGTGCAATCGTGTGATAGTTACCGATGTAAACGACGAACGACTGGACGTCATTCGAAATTTTGGAGCAACCCATACTCTTAATATCTCGGGAATGGAAGACGATGAAATTATCGAAGCAGTTTCAGATTTGACCGGTGGGGTTGGGGTAGACGCAGCCATGGAGGCTGCCGGTGTACCTTCCATCATCCCCCTTGGCTTGAATTGTTTGCGCATTGGAGGACGTTATGTTGGTGTAGGTACGGTCTTCGCGGGAGCGAACGTCACTATTGATGCCAGTGTTATCGTTTTCCGGATGCTAACCATCAAAGGCATCCATAACTATGATACTCGGCATCTCCAAATGGGGATCGATCTTCTGACGAAGATTCGCGAGAAATATCCTTTTGGTTCCCTGGTATCTCACAGTGTCAGTCTTGATAATATTAACGAAGGACTGAAACTGGCCTTATCCGGTAAGGCGATCCGGGTTGCTGTGCTGCCATAATTGCAATGTAACCTCCTCTTTCCTGCAAATCTTATAAAAGTTGGGCGTGGAAATTTCCGCATTAAATTTAAGTTTGATTGTTGTTGCTGGTTTCGGTGCAGGGATTTATGGAGCCATGATAGGTAGCACGCTTCTAATTATTGTACCCATGTTGCACTTTTTGGGGATGCCAATCCAGGTTGCGATCGGAACCGGAAAAATCTCAGTCGTTGGTCGTGAAATCATACCCTCAATTCATTTTTGGCAAAAAAATCTATTATCACTAAGAAGTGCTATACCTTTCAGCATTGCGGCGGTACTGGCTTCTTTTTTTGGGTCTATGGTGGCGGTAGAATTGAATGGGCCCATCCTTGAGAAGATCGTTGCTGTTTTTATGTGCCTTATTTCCCTGATAATTTTATTAAACCCCAAAGTAGGTCTTGTGGAAAAGGCCATTCCGTACACCGGAAGACACAAGATCGGGAACCTTCTTTCTGGATTACTCATTGGGTTTTATACGGGATTATTTGGCGGCGGTAGCAATGTTTTTATCATTATAAATTTTATCGTGATTTTCGGTTATGATTTTTTAAAAGCCAGCGCTAATTCCAAAATTCCAAATCTGATTATTACCTTAGCATCCCTGCCAGTATTCATCATTAACGGCTACGTCAGTTGGCTTGTGGCCATTCCTTTAACCATAAGCACGGCTGCAGGCGCGCATTTTGGCACTAAGTTAGCAATAAAGAAAGGTAGTCAATTTATCCGTTTGCTCTTCGTGGGTTTGGTATTGATCATAGCCTTCAAATATCTGTTAATTGGCGGTTAATATCAAAGCCATCATATGTGTAAAGAATTTGGCTTGCTCCACTTTAGGGGAAGACTGCTAAATTCACTTGATTTAGTCACCTAACCCCTTTTCAGTGTCTTTGAACCTGTTAAGGTATGTTCTCGCCCCAGCTTCCGTAGTGTGAGCTTAGGAACCACCAACTGATTCACCGACGTCACTATCCCGGAAGCAAACCTGTCACTATCAAATTTGACAGAGCAATCAGCAACTGTTCTGTATATCGAGAAAAGAGACGATGCCCTAGCATAGCCATCAATACATCAAATTTGGCAGAACAAGTATAATTTGTGGAAAGATTGCCAGGATAATGGTACCGACAAGAACAGCAACCATAAAAGGAGCAATACCTTTAAAGATTGACTCCAGGGGCATGCCACCCCCGGGGAGTCCTCTGGCGACACCATAGACCACATAGACATTTATGCCGACAGGTGGAGTGATAACCCCCATCTCAGTTACCATTACTATAATAATCCCAAACCAGATCGGATCATAGCCCAGACCGATAACCAACGGGAAAAATATAGGCACCGTCAGCATCACCAGGGCCAGAGAGTCCATGAAGCATCCGCCGATAAAATAAACAAACACCACCATTCCAAGAATAAGGATGGGCGGCAGATCAAATCCCCCAATCCATGAAGCAATATCATATGGAATTCGTGTAACTGCGAGAAATTTTCCAAATACAGTTGCACCGGCCACCAGCATCATGACCATACAGGAAGTCTTGAGTGTTTCATATAAAGCATCGACAAATCTTTGCCAGCTGATCTGTCTACGAATGACTGCTACTCCGAGAACACCCATCACCCCGACCGCTGCGGCCTCAGTGGGAGTAAACAACCCAAAGAACAATCCGCCCATTACCAGGGCAAAAACAATAAGTGTCTCCCCCATGCCACCCAGGGATTTAAATCTTTCTTTCCAGGAATACACTCTCCCCCTGGGTCCCTGATCAGGTACAAAATGACACCAGATCATGATTGTTATGATAAACAGTACGGTCACCAGCAGAGCAGGTAAAATACCGGCCATAAACAGCTTGCCTATAGACTGTTCCGTCAGAATACCATAAACAATCAACACAACACTTGGAGGCATGATCATACCAAGTCCTCCACCGGAGGCCACCGAACCTGCAGCTAGCTCGTCTCCATATTGAAATTTCTTCATTTCCGGAAGTCCTACCGTTGCCATGGTTGCCGCTGTTGCAGCACTCGATCCGCAAACTGCGCCAAATGCTGTACACGCCGAAACAGTGGCAATGGCCAGGCCGCCCTTCTTATGGCCTAAAAATTTATAACCCGTTTCATAAAGTTTACTGCTTATACCAGAGTTAAATGCGAGTTGTCCCATCAGAATAAAAAGAGGAATTGTGGTCAGACCGTAGGAAGAAAAAACTTCATAAAAATCTTTTGCCAGCAGGTTCAAGCCGGCATTCAATGATGCCATAACAGTAAAACCCAAAAACCCGACAGTGGCCATAACGTAGGCCACCGGCATCCGAGTCATAAAAACTCCGACCATCAATATAATTCCAATGACACCAATTAATGTGGAGCTCATATTTTACTCAAGTCTGAAATAGTTTTTAGAATACTGTATGCGATTGCTATGGTGAGGATAACAAAGCCGCACCCCAGGAAAAAGATAATCCCATATTCAGGGAGCTGGAGGTTCATGGATAATTCACCGGAATTCTTAACTTTCATGCAATACTCAAACATTTTCCAGGTCACCAACGAGAATAAGATTAAGCTGAGGACTTCAGTACACAGTTTTATAGTATCCCTGTTTTTTCTGGAAAATTTACGAACGACAAGCTCAACCCCGATATGACCTCCTTCCATATGGGTAAAGGGCAATGAGCAGGCGACTGCAATCACTCCCATAAAGCTGACCAGTTCAACAGAACCGAATATTGGATGCTTAAAGAGCCGTCCGATAACATCCAGGCAAGTCAGAACTGCCATACCAAAAAGAAACGCAGCTCCAACAACCTTTAATTTATCCGAGATGAACGACAGCGTTTTCCTGAATGATTCCATTAAAATCTTTAACTCCGAAAACGAATTATCAATAACAGGGGCAGAATTGAGATAGCAACCCGGCCCCTGTGTTAGATGAATTCACAACTTACATATTTGCTTTCAGTGAATCACGGATAGTCTTAATAACTGCTGCACCATCAATTTTTTTCGTGGCTAATCCGTCGGCATATTTATCAATTACAGGGGCAACGGCTTTTTTCCATCGCTCAACCTCTTTAGCATCAAGACCGGTGGCCTGGTTTCCTTGC
>MAXH01000286.1 GCA_001750925.1 Desulfobulbaceae bacterium S3730MH12 | reverse complement strand
CCTTCAGATATAAAGACATACTTTCGGGTTATCCAGGGGAGGGGAGTATAATATGGCTGTTAAAGACTATTTACGACAGAGGTTTTTCCCTCATATGTGGTGTCCCGGTTGTGGGCATGGTACGATTCTTAACTCCCTGCTTCGCGCAATCGAAGAGCTGGAGTTGGATAAAAAAGATATAGTCATGACCTCCGGTATTGGCTGTTCCGCCAGGATTTCAGGCTATGTTGACTTTCACTCTCTGCATACCATGCATGGCCGCGCCCTGCCATGTGCAACGGGAGTGAAGTTAAGTCGGCCCCACCTCAATGTCATTGTACCCATGGGCGATGGTGATGCCCTTGCCATTGGTGGCAATCACTTTATCCATGCGGCAAGAAGAAATATTGATATCACTGCAATTGTTATGAACAATCGGATTTACGGTATGACAGGTGGTCAGTTTTCTCCTCTGTCTGGTGTTGGTATTAAGGCAACTACCGCCCCGTATACCACCATAGACAATAATTTTGATGTGGTTGAACTTGCTACGGCTGCGGGGGCATCCTTTGTTGCCCGCTCAACAGCTTATCACGCAAAAGAGTCCACCGATATTCTTAAAAAGGCCATACAACATAAAGGTTTTTCGGTGGTTGAAATCCTTTCGCAGTGTCCGACCCATTACGGCAGGAAGAATAAGGAAGGGGATGCTGCATCCATGCTTGAGTTTCATAAAACCAATACGGCAAAGATCGGCTCCAAGGCTCTGGAAAAAAATCCGAGCCTGACTCCAAGGGGCATCTTTGTCGATCTGGATAAACCGGAATATTGTGCAGAGTACGAAAAGATAATTGCCTTTGCAATGAAGGAGAAAGCGTCATGAAGCATATCCGACTTGTGTTCTCAGGATCAGGCGGCCAGGGAGTAATTACAGCTGCCATCATTCTGGCAGAGGCTGCAGTTATGTACGAAGGGATGGAAGCTGCTCAATCTCAGAGCTATGGTGCTGCGGCAAGAGGTGGTGCTACCCGGAGTGATATTATTCTCTCTGATGAGCTGATTAATTATCCCGGCGTGGTTCAGCCGAATATTCTCGTCTGTCTTACCCAGGAAGCGTATAACCTCTATTCTTCAATTATCCGACCGGGCGGAGCGCTGATCACTGACAGCCGTTTTGTGCAAACAACCAGAAAGGTAGATGCCAGACAGACAGAGCTGCCCATGTACGATGCGGTAATGAAGGAAATTGGTAAACCAATTGTTTTTAATATCTGTGTTCTCGGTGCCCTGATCGGTAGTACCGAACTGCTGCGACCGGAATCTGTGATGAAGGCTATCGGCGACAAGGTACCGAAAAGTTTTCTGGAGATGAACAACCGGGCGTTTGATCTTGGTCTTACCCTGGCAGGAGAGTAAAATCAGGTAGATAACCTGTAATTAGTTACAAAACAATAATGCTCGTCATAGGTAGTATGACGAGCATTATTGTTTGTTCCTGACAACCTTCAGCCTAACCGGCTAACCAACCTGTTTTTTTTACCATCCAGGATGGTGCTTCTCAGCATACTCCTTATCTATCCTTCCTGTAATCATGGATGGAATCATCGGCCTGTGGTTCTTTAGCAGCAAGGCGGCAACATGGGCTAGAAACAGCATCATAAAGATCCCACCGGTCACAGTGTGGGTGATGGCCACCCACTGCAGTAACATTGGATCAAGGACAATGGCACCGAGATTCTTATAGGATTTGAGTAATCCTGTTACTATAAGCAGCAGGGATGTGGAGCCGATGATGGTGTAAATAACCCTCTGCTTGGCCTGGAACTTCTCATGGTGAGGTTCCTCCCCAAGTCCAAACATGGCTTTAAATCCCTTAATGGAGTCACTGATATCCCCTCGCTTTGGCAGGATGCCGAATTCCCGCCTGCGGTAGTGATAGACAAGGTGAAAACAAACGGCAGCGGTGAAAACGGCGGCTGTCAGATAGTGGATCACCAGGGTGATTTCATAGTTGCTTGACCAGGCGAACCCCGGCACTTTTATAAGGTTATAGCGCTTGTAGAGTGGGAGCTGACCGAAACCCGAAAATAGCAGCAGGATGCCGCTGAGGGCGATGACCCAGTGGGTGACGCGAACAGTAAGAGAGTGGCGGATGCGTGTGGCCATTATTTATCCTCCGTTTCTGTGGTTTCACCCCTGGTAAGACCGAGAGCGGCAACCACACCTATTATGGGGGCAGCAAGACTGAGCTGTGTCCACAAGTTCTGTTTTTCGAGAATATTCTCTGCTTTGTGAAGGGGAACAGGCTTGCTCTTATTTTTCGGATTATGGCCGGCGGATAAGGCCTTATCTATTTTGTCAAAGGCTACCGGTGAAAAGTAGATTGTAGAGGTGCCGCCATTTTCATCCATGCCATACAGATACCCCCGCTGATCTTCTTTTAACTGTGTCGCTTTTGCAAAGATATCTTCACGGCGTCCGATCGTCATTGCTTTCTGCGGACATGAAACCATACAGTAGGGCGTTTTTCCCTCCGCCAGCAGATCCCTGCAGAGATCGCATTTATACATGACACCACCGCCGGCAACCGGCAAAAATTTCTGCCAGAGGGTGTAAATGCCAACTCCTGCTTGTCTCTGGGGTACCGTCCAGGGACAGACAGCGCGACATTTTGCGCCACCGAAACAGAGGCTGTGGTCAATATATACAGGTCCCTCAGCTGTTTTATGTTTGACACCAAAAGGGCAGAGTTTGGCGCAGGGCGGGTTATCGCAATGCATGCACCGCCTTGGGATGGAAATTTTTTTGCCGTCAACTTCTACCTGCTGGACAAAGAGCCAGTTATAGGGGGTGAAACGGTCGATCAAGTGCTGCTTGTCCGACCAGTCCTCGTATTTTTTCTGGGGCCAGTAATTGAGCAGTTGATCCTTATCCACCTTGGGAAACAGATCCTTTTTTTCTGTTCTGCAGGCAGAAACACAAAGGGGAGTCTCTTTTCCCTCGCAGCCATCACATTTGTTGAGATCGATAAGGGTGGCATAGGAGTCCGGGCCGATTTTGGCCTCACTCCTTACTGCCGGTGCCAGTGTAACCAGCCCGGCTGCCCCGACTCCTTTGAGAAAGGTTCTTCTGGAAATTGTCATAGTATCTCCTGTTGCTAATTTTTCAGTAATCCTAGCAAGTATCCTACAAATGTCCATATTTAATTTAATGCTTTATTACTTCCGGAAGGGAAAGAATATCGGCAACCGGGAGAAATATTTGGTGGCAATGGTGGGGGATGAGTAAGGTTTGGCAAGCGATCTGATTCATGATATTATTAAGGGAGAAACAATAAAGGATGGCCCTATGGAATATATCAGATTTTTTGCAACAGTGGACAATGAGGATGTCGCGCTGGTTGGCGGAAAAAATGCGAGCCTTGGTGAGATGTATCAACATCTGGCTCACCTGGGAGTCAGTGTTCCCAATGGTTTTTCGACGACCCGTGATGCTTATACTCTGCTGCTTTCTCAAAACAATCTTTCCGGACGTATTGAATCAATTATCGGGGAGCTGGATGTTGAGGATGTCACCCGGCTGCAGTCATGCGGCAAGGCGGTTAGAGAGCTGATTTTGAGTGAGGGACTCCCGGCTGAACTTGAAATTGAGATCATTAAAGCGTATACCCGGCTGTCAGACGAGTACGGCGAAAAAGAGATTGATGTTGCTGTACGTTCCTCGGCCACTGCCGAAGATCTCCCCGATGCCAGTTTTGCTGGACAGCAGGAGAGTTATCTGAACATCCGTGGAGCACATTCCCTGCTCTTACATATAAAGAGATGTTTTTCCTCTCTCTTTACCGACCGTGCCATCAGCTATCGTCACAGCCGCGGGTTTGATCATCGGAAGGTCGCCCTCTGTGTCGGTGTCCAGAAAATGGTGCGCAGTGATCTCTCCTGCAGTGGAGTGATGTTTACACTTGATACGCAGAGTGGCAACGACAATGTGATTATGATCAATGGTGTTTTCGGATTGGGTGAGAATATTGTCGGGGGGCGTGTTAACCCTGATGAATTTTATGTTTTCAAACCGACACTCAAAGAAGACAAAACTGCGATCATCAAGCGTCTGCTCGGTTCAAAAGAGATGAAGATGATCTATGATGAAAAGAGTAAGACATTGAATGTCTCTACCACGTCGGATGAGCGTGCACGGTTTACACTCAGTGATGATCAAATTGAAACACTGGCACACCATGCACTTGCCATCGAAGAACATTACGGTGTGCCGATGGATATAGAATGGGCCATGGATGGTGATAATAGGAATATTTATATCGTACAGGCGCGTCCTGAGACGGTACATTCCAGGAGGCTTACTTCCAAAAGAGCAAATATTATAGAAAAGTACAGACTGCTGGAGGATACGTCAAAGCGCACCCGGCTGCTGACCGGCAGAGCAATCGGCGAAAAGATCGGTGTTGGTGTGGTGAAGGTGATCCGTGATCTCAGCGAGGCGTCTCGATTTGAGGCAGGGCAAGTACTCGTTACCGACATTACTGATCCTGACTGGGAGCCGTTGATGAAAAAAGCGTCGGCCGTTGTGACCAGTAAGGGTGGACGCACATGCCATGCGGCGATTGTGGCACGGGAGATCGGGGTGACGGCCATTGTCGGTACTTCCAAGGCAATGGAACTCCTCCAGGACGGTATGGAGGTGACGGTCTGCTGCGCCGAAGGTGAAGAGGGGCATGTCTATGAGGGACGGGTCGATTTCAAACTTGAGTCGATCAATCTGAAAGATCTGGAAGAGCCGAAAACAAAACTCTTGATGAATGTCGGCAATCCTGAAAAGGCGTTGGCCCTTGCTTTGATCCCAAATCAGGGGGTGGGGCTGGCGCGCATGGAGTTTATTATCAACAATCATATCAAAGCCCACCCGATGGCGCTTTACGATATGTATCAAGGTCGATTTGTTAAAGACAGTGAACAGATTGGACAATTGATGCAGGGCTTTAGTGATCCAAAGGCCTTTTTTATCGATGAACTCTCCGCAGGAATCGGCATGATTGCGGCAGCCTTCTATCCAAACCCGGTGATCGTGCGCACCAGTGATTTTAAGTCTAATGAGTACAAACATATGCCCGGTGGCGAAGCGTACGAGAAAGATGAGGAGAACCCGATGATCGGTTTTCGTGGAGCCAGTCGCTACTATTCCGAGGCGTACAAAGAAGCTTTCAAGTGGGAGTGTGAGGCGCTTAAAAAAGTACGTGATGATATGGGGTTGACCAACGTCAAACTGATGCTGCCCTTTGTAAGGACGCCGGACGAGGGTCGCAGGGTGATCGCTATAATGAATGAGATGGGTTTGATTCAGGGTAAGAATGATCTGGAAATCTATGCGATGTGCGAGATCCCCAGCAACGTTATCTTCGCCGATGAATTTTTAAAGGTATTCGACGGCTACAGTATCGGTTCAAACGACCTGACACAGCTCACCTTGGGCGTAGACCGTGACAGTACTCTGGTGGCGCATATTTTCGATGAACGAAATGAAGCGGTGAAACGGATGCTTAAAATGGCTATTGATGCCTGCAAAAAAGCGGGAAAGTATATCGGTATTTGTGGTCAGGCACCATCAGATTACCCTGAAATCACCGAGTTCCTGGTTGAGAATGGGATCGATTCGATCTCTCTCAATCCTGACTCTGTTCTCAAGATGCGCCAGGTGGTTGTAGAAATTGAAAAACACCTTTAAGGGTATCTTGGAAATTTGTCTTAAATCAGTTCCTAAAATGTATTGCGAATATGAACGAACATGATCTGTTCAATTCCGATCCATTGTCACAACATCCAGCAGCATATGCAGACTCGGGCCAAAATGTTCTAGCCAGGCTGCAGAGTCCCAGCCATGGCTTGTCCCTGCAGGAGGTCGCTGCCAGACTGAAAAAATACGGTCGCAATGCACTGCCTGAAAGCAAACCACCCGGTGTGTTCCAGGTTTTCCTGCATCAGTTTGCCAGCCCTTTGATTTACGTTTTATTTGCTGCAGCGCTGGTTTCCATCATCATTAGAGAATTTTCAGACGGAGCTTT
>MAXH01000285.1 GCA_001750925.1 Desulfobulbaceae bacterium S3730MH12 | reverse complement strand
CTGGATATCTTATTCGGCCGAAGTAGCCGTGAATGCACTTCACCGTCATGACAGAGAATGCCGTCTAATACCTGCAGGGTCAGGTTCCAGCCTCTTCCTTTTCGCTCGAGTTTATCAAGAAAACGTACAGATTGAATATTATGCTGAAAAGGCGGCAGATCGTGCTCTACACTCAATGCCGCAAGGAAGCTTTCCCCGTCATGTCCGAATGGAGGGTGCCCAATATCATGGCCCAGTGCGATTGCCTCTATCAGGTCTTCATTAAGGCGCAAGAAACGGCCAATTGTTCTGGCTATGCGGGCGACAAGCTGGACATGGAGGACTCTATGGGTTATGTGATCGTTATCGACGAGGCAAAATACCTGAGTCTTGTCGATATATCGCATATAGGCACGGGAGTGAAGGATGCGATCAGCGTCCAGGGCAAATTGCTGGCGGTATCCTCTTTTTTCTTCAGGATATCTCCTTATGCCTGAACTACTGCAGGTGGCATATGGCGAAAGGTAGATTTTTTCATTTCTGTTTAGTTCTCCCAGAATTGAGAAAAGTGTGGATTGGTCTTCTTTGGGTGACATTATATCCTGGTTTGTGATTGCGATGTCTCTGAAAAATGAATAGTGTTGGTTGCAAATAAGAAACAGGAGGTATCCTGTCTGCAATATGATTAACAATAATTTTTAAATCAGGAAGATGCTATGGAAATTTCTATTGAATATTGCACAAAGTGAAATTATGAACCACGCGCCTCCAGTCTGGGGGAAGAACTGAAAAAGGATCTTGGTGCAGAAATTGGGCTGATAGCTTCGTCGGGTGGTGTTTTTGAGGTAGTTGTCGACGGAGAATTACTCTTTTCAAAAAAGAAACTGAAGAGGTTTCCGGAGGATGGAGAGATTGAGCAGTTGATAAAAAAATCTGGTTCTTAATGGAATGCGGCGAGTTACTTTTCCTCAGGTGACGGTTCAAGGCAGCTGGAGACGCAGTTGTCGCATTTCTCACCCTGTTTCCCTTTGGCACAATATTCGGCAAAGCCCGCAATCAAATCGTCCCCTCCTCTAGGGCATACCTTGATAAATTTAGTGAAACTGATCATCCTGGCAATAATTTCAGGTGGAGCGGAGTGTTCGATCCTACAGGCACCTTCTTCCGCAATACTGGTATCTATTGCCAGCACCTCAATGAAAAAACGTTTCAGGGCTTCATGACGAAAGATCACATCTTCAGCAACTATCTTTCCTTCGTCCGTCAAGGTAATCGCTTCATAGGGTGCATAATTGATGAGGCCTCTTTTGGATAAAGCACGAAGGGCTTCAGTCACAGAAGCCCGGCTGACACTGAGTTTTGCTGCTATTTCTTTACTTCGGGCGACAAGTTTTTCTTCAATTATGTGATAAATTGCCTCAATGTAATCTTCAAGGCTTGCACTGAGATCTGTTTTCTCTTTCATATTGATCTGTGGTCAAATAACGGGTATGGAGAGTGGATCGTTTTGTTGACCGGTTGGCCCGGAGTCTGTCTATCCATTGATATGTGTTAACCTACTGTCCTTTATATAGAGAGTCAAGTCGGGACATAAGAATTGCTTCTATACTGATTAAAACTGATGCTTTGTGAATTAAGAATAAAAAATCTCGCGCTGATTGAATCAATGAAACTCAATTTTGATCGGAACAGTCACGATGGTCTGGTGGTTATGACCGGTGAAACCGGGGCGGGA
Source organism: Desulfobulbaceae bacterium S3730MH12 (assembly GCA_001750925.1). GTDB lineage: Bacteria > Desulfobacterota > Desulfobulbia > Desulfobulbales > Desulfocapsaceae > Desulfomarina. Next base: position 13,847 of record MAXH01000285.1, on the reverse strand, counting down.
AAGTCAATAATGTTAAGGGCTATCCATCTTTTAACCGGTGGAAGAGCATCTCAGAACTGGCTGCGAAACGGCGCTGATCTCTGCGAAATTGAGGCTTTGTTTGAATTGAATCCAAAACATCACCACCTCCTGCAAAAACTTGAAGAAGGCGGGTTTGGTGATGAGCCTGTTGTTGTGATTAAAAGAACGATCAACAGTGCGGGGAGATCCAGACTCTATGTAAATGGTTCGATTGCTACGGCCAGATCTGTTTCAAACCTGACTATGGATATGCTGAGTGTTGCCAGTCAGCATGATCACCAACAGTTGCTGCAACCGGCCCTCCATCTCGATTTTATCGATACTCTCGGGGAACATTGGGGCGATAGAATTGCACTTGGCAAACTGTACGAACAGTGGCAGCAGAAAAAAGAGCAACTTGTGCAGATGAGGCTGGAGGAACAGGAGAAAGAGCAGAGGCGTGATTTCCTCAAGTTTCAGGTGAGTGAAATCGAGCAGGCGGAATTGGTGGTGGGAGAGGATGAACTTCTTGCGGCAGAGAAGAAGAGGCTGAAGAATGGTGATACTCTGATAAAAGTAAGCCAGGAGAGCTACAGATTGCTGTCAGTAGAGCTTATGGACGGCCTGGTTCGGCTGCGTCAAAACATGGACCAGCTCGCTTCCCTTGATTCCAGGGCTGAAAAGCTGGCAGAGGATGTGAGCGGATACTCCTACCTTGCCGAAGATTATGTGACGGAACTGAGGCATTACAGGGATTCAATTGAGACAGATCCCTTCCGGCTGGATATGGTAAATGAGCGGCTTGACATGATTCGGCAGTTGAAGAGAAAATATGGGGAATCCCTTGAGGAGATTCTGGAATTCAGCGCCAGGGGAGCATTGGAACTCGAAGGGTTGGAAAACCTGGAAACACGTATAGCAGAACTGCAGGGCGAGGTGGCAACTCTTGAGCAGGAAGCCTGCAGGCATGCAGAGCAGCTTTCCGAGAGAAGAAGGGAGACTGCAGTGAGAATGGAAGAGGCCATGCAGAGGGAATTGCATTCACTCGCTTTTGGCAAAGCGGGGTTTTATGTGCAATGGCATGAGGTGGGGAAGGTTCCGGAAACAATGAGGTCAACAGGCTGGGATCGTGGCGAGTTTTTCTTTTGTGCCAATCCTGGAGAACCTTCGAAGCCGCTGGCCAAAGTTGCTTCCGGTGGAGAGTTATCCCGATTGATGCTGGCCTTGAAGTGCCTTCTTGCCCGAAAGGATATGGTCGAAACAGTAATATTTGATGAAGTTGATGCCGGTATTGGGGGAGAGGCTGCCGAGGCAGTGGCAAGAAAAATTAAAGAGCTTGCTGAGCATCACCAGGTGATTTGCATAACCCATCTTCCTCAGATAGCGGCCAGGGGAACTTCACATTTTCGGGTATCAAAAGAGGTGGATGGGGGGCGGACCCAATCCGAGGTTGTGCGGTTGTCTCATGCCTCGCGTATAGAAGAACTGGCGAGGATGCTTGCCGGTGATTCAGCCACAGCAAAAACCACAGCCTGGGCCGAACAGATGCTGGTTTCCGGAGGTGGCAGCTCGTGAAAGAGATAAAGGCTCTATCCCTTTTCTCCGGAGGGCTTGATTCTATCCTGGCAACACGCCTGGTTATGTCTCAGGGAATTGAGGTTGTGGCGATTCAATTTGTGACTCCTTTTTTTAACTATCATGTTTTGGATGATCTACCCGGTCATAAGGAGAAAATCTGCAGTAAATTTGGTATCAATGTGGAGGTCGTTGATATCAGTAAAGGATATCTGGAATTGCTGCGAAACCCTGCGCATGGCTTTGGTAAGAATTTCAATCCCTGTATTGATTGCAAGATTTATATGCTTTCCAGGGCAAAAGAGATGATGAATGAACTTGGGGCAAAGTTTCTTATAACCGGAGAAGTGCTTGGGCAGAGACCCATGTCCCAGCGGCGGGATACACTGAATGTTATTGAACGTGATTCCGGCAGCAGGTCAATTCTTCTACGTCCTTTAAGTGCAAAGCTCATGGTAGAAACGGAGGCTGAAAGAGAAGGCTGGGTAGATAGGGATAAATTGCTCAATTTCAGTGGTCGTGGTCGTTCGAATCAGATCAGACTGGCAAAGGAATATGGTATAACCGACTTCCCGGCCCCGGCGGGTGGATGCACCCTGGCTGACCCTATTCTCAGCCGCCGGGTGAGCCAGCTTTATTCAGAGGATTCTGTCCTGCAACCGGCAGAGATTACAACGACAGATGTTCGTCTGTTGTTCATAGGGCGGCAGTTTGTCTTTTCGGGGGGTGGATGGATGATTCTTGGGCGCGATGAACGCGATAATGACAAACTGGAAGCTCTGGCCGGAGCCGAAGACGCCCTTTTATGGATGGAAGAGCGTCCGGGGCCTGCGGCGCTCTTAAGAAGAGCCGCCACCTGGTATGGTGATCCGGCGGATATGGAAGAAGATCTGCAACGTGCTGCATCTCTGGTTGTACGTTACGGCAAAAAGATTGATGGCATTCGTCCGCCTGGCCAGGTCACCTGTACTCTGCAGGAGGATTCCAGGATTATTATAGCAGACCCTTTGCCGGATGAGATCTTTCGATCCTGGATGTTATAAGTAATTCAACCAGCCTCCTCTACCTTATTCTATACGTTCCCTGGCAATCTGGAGAGCATGCTCTTTATCCTTTGTAAACAGCTTCCACTTCATTTTTGATGAATGAATACCCGCTTTCTTGTCTTGACCTCTGGCGAGGTACCAGTGTCCAAATCGTTCCACTGTAGAAAAGGGATGATTTTTTGTACAAAAGAGCCCGCAAGGCTTATCTTCCTGGTAGAAAATAGTTTCATCCGGGTCTTGATCATACGACATATTCTTGGGCAATATGATTTGAGATACATCCACATCCGCTGATTCCTGTTCGTCCAGCCAGTCTGAAATTTTCATTTGATCTATTTCTCCTTTAAGTTTTTTCGGTATACACCCGGCGGCGTTCGCGGCGTGGGAATACGATATCATCAACCGTTAAAAATCCGTTCGACACTATCAATATACTGGTCGGGCGAATTGCTCTTTTTTAATTTCTTAAACCCCTTCTCATTTCCCGGAAAAGAGGAGATAAGGTAAATCCAGAGTTGTTTCATGCGGCCGAGAAGGTGCCCTGGTCCACTCAGTTTTTCCCCATACTCTTTGTAAAGAGCCTGGTGGAAGTTATAAAGCCTTTCCATTCGTTTTGTCCCTGATTCCTCTGGAAAACCTTTTATCTCTTCAGCCAGAAACGGGTTCATAAGAATGCCCCTGCCAATCATCCACCGGTTAACCGTTGGGAACTGCCCGGCAAGAGATATAAAATCAGTGCGACTGTTTATGTCTCCGTTATATACCAGGGTATGCCTGCTGGTTCGTCGGCAAGCTTCAAAGCTTTGCGGGTCAGTTTTTCCCCGGTATAACTGTTTGCCCAACCGGGTATGAATGATGATCTCTTTAAGTGAGAAATCGTTCAGGAGGGGGAGTAACTGCAGCAGTTCGTTTTTGTCAGCAAACCCCAGCCTGGTTTTTAAGGAGAGCTGCATGGTAATTTTTGGCATGACTCTATCCAGAAAGGAGATGATCTCATCAGGGTAAGGGAGCAGCCCAGAACCTCTTTTTTTTCTGGTGACCATCGGCGCAGGGCAGCCCAGATTCCAGTTGATATGGGTAAACTCCAGATCAGCAATGTGTTTCGCCAGGGTGATAAAGTCTTCAGGGGATGTATGCAGCAGTTGCGGGATTACAGGTTTGATCGTGTTGTTTTGCGGCAGGATATCTGAGAGCATCTTATCATCGAAAAGTGCTTTTCTCTGGGGGTTGATAAATGGTGCCATTGCCGCATCAATACCATCAAAATGACGGTAAAATGTGTTGCGAAACAGGGCATCAGTAAGACCCCTGATGGGGGCCAGGTAGAGGTAGTGATCCGTCGCACTCAGGTTAGGGTCAGAAATCGGAATCATTATTTATTGTTGAAGCAGTTTGGTATATTGCCATCGTCTGGTTTTTGGAAGAGAGTCAGGCCAAATTCGATGGCATGTGGCAGAGCTATTCTTCTTTACTCTGATATGGTATGATCGACTTTTTTAGTGCCTTACTCCAGCACTTCTGTAATAAATAACAAGAAATCGAGGAAGGGCGTTTAAAATTATATCGTTGAATATATTTTCATGGCACTTATCCAAGCATTCTGAAATTCTGATTTATTCGGGTTAGACGCCATCAACGTTAATGGAAAACAAAGAGTGTGTAAAGCAAAGCTTCAAAATCTATCGCAGTTTCATGAGTGCTACCCTGAGCAACTGATCAGCGGTCTTCTTGCAGTCGCGGAAAAGGAAAAGAAAAAGCTCTATGTGGTGGGGGGAACCATTCGGGATCTTCTGCTCGGCAAACGATCCAACGATCTTGACATTGCGGTGTCAGATGGTGCTGCCGGAATTGTTCGTCATCTTATTCGTCAGCTGAAAGGCGGTGCATTCGTAGATCTTTCCGGATCTGAAGATGAAGCCGCGCGTCTGGTATGGCATAGCATTCAGGTCGATGTTGCCAACTTTCGAGAAGGTGCTGAGGGAATCGAAGAAGATCTGCAATTGCGTGATTTTACGATTAACAGTATAGGGGTAAAGTTTGAACAATTGACGACCTCTATCGGGTCTATACAGATAATCGACCCAGCCGGCGGTTTTGCGGATCTGGTTTCCCGCCGCCTGCGTCATTGTCCATCAGCCTTTACAGCCGACCCGGTGAGAATGCTGCGGGGATACCGCCTGTATGCAACATTAAACTTTTCTCTTGAGCAGGAGACTGAGCAGAAAATAGAAAAATATGCGTCATTGATACATAAGGTTGCAGCAGAACGAATCAGATATGAGCTGGATTTGATTTTTGATTCTCGCCGCACTTCCGCCACCCTTTGGGCTATGCATGGGACCACTCTTCTCAAAGAACTCCTTCCTGAACTTTATCAGGGAAAAGGCGTGTTGCAGCCTGAATTTCACCATCTTGATGTGTTTGAGCATAATATGTTTGCACTTGAAATGATGGAAGATATTATTGCTGACCCCGGAGAATATTTCCCCGAACTGGCGGACAGGCTTGGAGATTATCTGAAAAAGGGTGCAGTTGTTCGGTGGTTGAAGTGGGCAGCTTTGCTGCACGATATCGGCAAACCTGCAACCAGAGGAGAGAGTAAAAAAGAGCATGGACGGGTGACCTTTTATGGGCACGACGAGGCCGGTCGGGAGATGTTTTGCCGTTTTGCAGAGCATATGCGCTGGAGCAACAGGGATAAAGACAATGTTGCCGCCCTTATCGGTATGCATATGCATCCCTTTCACCTCTGTAATATTGAGAGAACGGGGGAGGTGACAAAACGTGCTGCATTAAAGCTCTGTCAGCGGGCAGGTGATCGGCTGTCGGGGCTTTTTCTGCTGGCCATGGCCGACAGTCTTGCCGGGCGGGGGGAGAAAAAGCCGGAGCAGATGGAAGAGGAAATTGCTGCACTTCTGGATAAGGTACTGAATATATATGAAGAGAATATCAGACCTGTGTTGAGTGGCCCGCGGCTGCTTACAGGAAGAGATCTTATTGAAGATTTTGACCTCCGGCCGGGACCTCTTTTTTCAACAATTTTTGCAAAGCTGGAGCTGGCCAGGGTGGAAGGCGAGGTGACAACCCGGAGCCAGGCGAAGAGGTGGGTAAGTGATTTTCTGCAGAAAGAACAGCAAACAGTGAAGGAGTTGGACGAGGAAGGTGCTGCCTCTTGTCAAAGAAAAATAAATGGACTAAAACGTGCGTAAAGTAAACGATTTTTACTCTAAAAAAGCAAAGAAAGAAAAATATCCCGCTCGGTCAATATATAAGCTGGAAGAGGCTCAGGAAAAGTATAAGTTTATACGTCGTGGAGACAGTGTACTTGATCTTGGGTGTTATCCGGGCAGTTGGTCTCTTTACGCATCTGAAATTGTGGGGCCGAAAGGGGTTGTGGTTGGAGTGGATCTGCAACAGGCAGACTGCAGTCCGAGAGGTGAAGGCGGAACCATTCACTGGCTTTGTCAGGATATTATGGAGCCGGAGCTGATACCTCTGGTACGGAAAATCCGTCCTGCATTCAGGGTTCTGGTTTCTGATCTTGCTCCAAAGACATCGGGGAACAGGTGGGTGGACGCTCAGAATTCCCTTGATCTTGTGCATGCAACTCTTATCCTGGCTGAGCAGCTTTTGCTTAACAAGGGGCATTATATTTGTAAAGTATTCCAGGGAGAAGATTTCCCCGCCTTTGTTAAGGAGGTAAAAAAAAGGTTCGAAATGGTTAAGGTGATTAAACCTAAAAGTTCACGGGTTGAGAGCAGAGAAGTCTTTGTTCTCGGTATGAAATATAAGAAGATTTAAGAGATTTTACGGTTCCATCATCATTTAACAGGTAGAGAATATGTCAGGACACTCAAAATGGTCAACGATTAAGAGAAAAAAAGGCGCAAATGATGCAAGGAGAGGGAAGATTTTTACCCGCCTGATTAAAGAGATCACGGTAGCTGCAAGAGGCGGTGGTGGTGATCCCGAAGGCAATCCGAGGCTCCGGGCGGCCATAGCATCGGCTAAAACTGAAAATATGCCAAAGGATAATATCGCCAGAGCAATCAAAAAGGGTACCGGCGAGATAGCAGGGGAGGTGTACGATGAAATTTTGTACGAAGGCTATGGTCCCGGTGGTGTTGCTGTCCTTGTAGAGTGTATGACTGATAATCGTAACAGAACCGTTGCCGATGTTCGCCATTACTTTACCAAGAGCAACGGCAATCTGGGTGAATCCGGCTGTGTTGCCTGGATGTTTGAAAAAAAAGGGCTTATTCTGGTGGATAAGGAAGGAGTTTCCGAAGAGGAGTTGATGGATCATGCCCTTGAAGCGGGAGCAGAAGATATAATTGAAGAGGAGGGCGAATTTCAGATTCTTACAGCTCCTGAAGAATTGCAGGATGTCCGTGCCGGTCTGGAGGAAGTCGGGGTGGTTTTTCTGGAAGCCTCTGTCTCAATGATTCCTAAGAATACAGTCGATGTAGCGGATGAGAAGGTGGCACGTTCTCTTTTAAAGCTTCTGGAAAATCTGGAAGATCATGACGATGTTCAGAGTGTGCACGCCAACTTTGATATCGATGATGAACTGATGGAGCAGTTGTCATAGTCGGCAGCATGGAACGAATTATCGGTGTTGACCCCGGCAGCAGGATTACAGGCTATGGAGTGATTGATGCGGACCAGGGATCCCTGCACTATGTAGCCTGCGGGGTGGTGAAAACGACACCCCAATACTCCTTTGCCCATCGGTTAAATGAAATTTTTGAAGGAATCAACGAGGTTATCCAGATTCACGATCCGGTAATTGCAGCTGTTGAGGATGTCTTTCTGGCTACTAATCCGAGATCTGCGCTTAAACTGGGACATGCGCGGGGGGCAGCGGTGGTGGCTGCAATGCAGAACGGTCTTGCTGTGCATGATTATAGTGCAAGGGCTGTGAAGAAGGCGGTGGCGGGGTACGGGCAGGCCGAAAAATCACAGGTGCAGCATATGGTAAAGGTGCTCTTAGGGCTTTCAAGATCACCCAGTTCCGATGCTGCCGATGCCCTGGCGGTGGCGATATGCCATGCGAACCAGTTTCAAATATAATGGCGGGCTAAAAAATAAAAAGAGAAAATAACTAAGTGATTGCAACATTGACAGGGAAAGTTTTTTCAAAGAGCGCTGACAGGGTAGTTATTGATGTCTCGGGGGTGGGCTATGAAGTTTTTCTCTCAACGGATAATGTAGCCCGGATGCCCGACAAGGGTGAAGATATTCTTCTTTACATCCATACCAACGTTCGTGAAGATGCTCTGACACTCTTTGGTTTTCTGGAGGAAGAGGAAAAAGAACTCTTTCTTATCCTGAAAACGGTTTCCGGCATTGGCCCTAAACTGGCACTTGCCATGCTCTCAGGGCTGAGGGTGAGTGATCTGTGCCGGGCAATTACAGCCGGGGATATAAAGACATTGACAACCCTGCAGGGTGTTGGGAAAAAAACAGCGGAACGTGTCTGTGTTGATCTAAAGGAGAAGGTTGGACATCTCTCATTTGATTCACTTGCCACATCCGGTACTCTTCAGCCTGTTGTGCCTGCCCGGGGGTCTGCGGTGGCCGATGCACTGTCTGCTTTGACAAACCTTGGTTATTCTGATCCAGTTGCCAGAGAGTCGCTGGTTTCAGTAAAAAAACGCCTGGGTCAGGAGAGTTTTGCTGAATTAGGTGTTGAGGATCTCATCCGTGAGGCGTTGAGGACACTTGTATGAACATTGAAGAAGACATTACCGCCGACAGCCGCCTGGTGAGTCCGGATCCCATAGTTCGTGAGCCTGCAGGTGACAGCGGGATCAGGCCTAAAAGGCTTGATGACTATATCGGTCAGGAGACTTTGAGGAAGAGTCTGAGGATTTTCATACAGGCAGCAATCGGCAGGGGAAAACCCCTGGATCATGTGCTTTTCCACGGTTTCCCCGGTCTTGGAAAAACGACGCTTTCCTATATCATTGCAAATGAGATGGGTGCCGGCATTAAGGTCACCTCGGGGCCTGTCATTGAAAAACAGGGGGATCTTGCGGCGATACTTACCAGTCTGCAGGAGGGAGATGTTCTTTTTATCGATGAGATTCATCGTCTTAATCATGTGGTCGAGGAAGTTCTCTATCCCGCAATGGAGGACTATCAGCTTGATCTTATTATCGGACAGGGGCCTGGTGCCCGGTCGGTGAAGATGGATCTGCCAAGGTTCACGCTGGTTGGAGCTACGACCAGGACAGGGTTGCTCACTCCACCCTTGCGGGATCGTTTTGGAGTTATTCTCCGCCTTGAATTTTACTCTCCTGAAGAGTTGGTGAGTATAGTACATCGGTCTGCCGGAATTCTGGGAATGAAAATTGATCAGTCAGGAGCTCTGGAGCTTGGTCGGCGATCCCGCGGTACACCAAGAATTGCTAATCGGCTGCTGAGGCGGGTGAGAGATTTTGCCGAAGTTGGCAAACATGATGTAGTAGACAGGGAAGTTGCCAATGAAGCACTTGACCTTCTCGGGGTCGATCAGTTTGGCCTGGATGATATGGACCGTCGGATTATGTTGTCGATAATTGATAAGTTTCAGGGTGGACCTATCGGGCTCGATACCCTTGCAACCGTGGTCTGTGAGGAGAAGAATACCCTGGAAGATGTATATGAACCCTTTTTGATCCAGTCCGGTTTCCTGAAACGCACCCCCAGGGGGCGTGTTGCGACGGCAACAGCGTATGACCATTTTGGCAGAAAAATGGTTCGGCAGGCTGGGACCGGGGTGCAGCAGTCTCTTTTTGATGAGTGATGGCGTCGTAAAAATCTTTCCTTTTAAACAGGCAGGCTGAGCTAATTCAGTCTGCCTGTTTCTGTTTCATCCTGAAGCAAAAATATTCATTCCCCACTTTTCACCACTTCTGTGATTTATCTACTTTTACAATATTCTTACGAATGAGTTAATAGTATGTTGTTACAGTCAGTTATAGGGTTAGTTCATTGCATTCCGCCATGTTCTCTTTCCCTCCTTTTGTTGATCATGTTGTATTCTTACGCCTGTGGTACACTCTATATTGTATCTTTTCAGTATTTGATACTGTTCCTTATCTAGTTGAAGTTACAACTATTTTTTTCTTGACACGGAGATGCTCTCTGTTATAAAAGGAATGATAGTGGTGAAAAGTGGGTAATATGGGTGTTTGGTGGTTTGAGTAGGTGCAAGGAGGCGTTGGGTGATCAGGGATCGGTTTCGAAGCAGAACGGAGCATACTTTGGATGCGAAGGGGAGATTGAATTTTCCCAGTCGGTTTCGAGAGGTGTTGCGCCAATGTGATTCGGAAATCCTCATGGTGGCACCATGGAACAAGCATCTACGTGCATATCCTGTGGCAGAATGGGAAGCTTTGGAAACAAAATTGCTGACCCAGGGAGGAGAGCAGCCGGGGATTGCAAGTTTTGTCAGATATGTAGTGGGTGGTGTTACCGAATGTGTGCCCGATAAGCAGGGACGAATTCGGTTGCCTGCTGATTTACGTGCTGACGCTGATTTGAAAAAAGAAATTGTTCTGACAGGGATGCTGGATTGGGTCGAAATCTGGGATAAGGGCGTATGGCACGTCGAAAACCGGACAACCCGTGACAACTTTGAGAGTCATGAAGAAAGCCTTGCGAAAATGGGTATTTTTTGATGGCTTCAGGTTCAGATATTGAACAGATCCATACCCCTGTACTTCTCGAAGAAACACTCGAATTTCTAAATCCCGCATCTGGTGGGGTGTATGTGGACGGAACTCTTGGCTTGGGAGGACATTCTTCCTCAATTCTTAAGAGATCAGCACCTGATGGGAAGGTATTTGCCTTTGAATGGGATGAAACTGCAATAGAGTTGGCAAGAGCCCGCCTGTCGCCATATAAAGATCGCCTGCAGATAATACGACGAAATTTTGCAGAAATATCGGAGGGGTTGAACGAAGAGGGAGTGACCGAGGTTGATGGCTTGCTGGTAGACGTAGGGCTCTCTTCTCTGCAGCTTGATATGGGCGATCGAGGATTCAGTTTTCAGCGGGATGAAATTCTTGATATGCGGATGGATAACAGAAGAAAAATAACCGCACAGTCTATTCTGGCAACTTGTTCCCAAGGGGAACTTGCAGATATTTTTTTTTATTATGGTGAGGAGCGTCAGGCCAGACCCATTGCCTCAGCAATAGTTGAATCCAGAGTCAGCGAACCCGTCAGAACAACGAAGCAGCTGGTAACGATCGTGGCAAGGGCAGTACCCAAAAGGTTCCATCCCGGCAGAATTCATGTGGCTACTAAAGTTTTTCAGGCTCTGAGGATTGCTGTTAATACAGAATTGGAGAATCTTGCGAAGATACTGGATGATGGTGTTGCCTATCTTAAACCCGGTGCGAGGTTTTGTGTGATTTCATTTCATTCTCTTGAGGACCGGGTTGTGAAAGCAAAATTTAAAAGCAATAAAGAGCTGAATGTTCTCACATCCAAACCAGTTATGGCTTCATCTGAAGAGATTACCGCAAATAAAAGGTCTCGTAGTGCTCGGTTGAGGGTCGCAGAGAAAAAAGAAAACAAAACAAGGAGGGATATATGAATTTCAATAATTCATTTCAGCCATCTGTGAGTTCGGCGGCACAGGTCACCGTTGGACAGCGCTCACAAGGGCTGAGGATAGGTAAACTTCCGAGCGGTATAATTTTATGGAGGCCTGTTGGAAAAACCTTGTTTTTTCTTCTTCCCCTGGTATTGGCTGTCAATCTCTATGTTGTTTCCTCTGTTAGTAAAATCAACGATTCAATAATAGCAGCTGATAACAACTATCATGAGCTTATGGACAAAAATATTGAATTGCGGGCTGTGAAGGCGAGAGTAAGAGATCCTGAGCAATTGCAGAAACTTGCAGCTGATAAACTTTCACTTTTTGTGCATTCAAAGGGGCAGGTGGGTAAGTATAACCCCCGGAAAGGATATTTTATCTATCTCTAGACGGTACTTCAGAGGATAATATTTCCTCCCATGACACGAGCTGGAAGTTGTAAGAAAGAGTTCCTGAAATCTATACCATCTACAACGCCATCAGAATATGGTCAAACAATCCCGCCTGCGAGTGCAAAAAGAAAAAAAACGTAGGCGGGCCCTTCTCTCTGTTCTCTTTATTATTGTAATTACTACTGTTTGTTGGCAGGTAAATAAAAAAATTGGCATCACAACCTATCTGAAAGAGAAGATTCTAGTAGTAAAAAAGAGCTTGTCTGAACAGAGTGTATCGTCCCGTGGAACGGTTTATGACAGGAACCTGAAGCAGATTGCTGTCACTCTGGAGCGGGTTTCGGTCTATGCACGAACAAAAGAGGTTGATTCCATACCCGATACTGTAGAGGTTCTGGGTGCTCTACTTTCGATTGATAAGGAGAGGCTGCAGAAAAAATTGGAAACCGGTTCACTTCGTGTGTGGATTGATGAAGATATCAGTCAAGAGCAGGAGGTTGCAGTAAAGAAGAAACATCTTCCAGGTGTATATCTGCAGCATGAGCAGGTAAGGTTCTATCCTAATGATACATATGCAGCCCATATAATCGGGTATGTTGATGATAATATCGGCTTGGCAGGGATTGAGTTTTTTTTTGACAGGCTGCTTGCAAACAGGGAAGTTGATGGAGAACCGACAGGCAGTCATTTAAATCAATCACAGGATCTGGTTCTGACGGTTGATCTGAAAATTCAGAGAATTCTGGAAGATCTTGTGGCAGATATCGGTGGCTGGCAGAGGGATACAAAGGTTGCGGCCTATGTTATGGAGGGAGCAACCGGGGAAATTGTCGGAGGGGCGCAATATCCAGGATTCAATCCAAATAAGTTTACCCAATATTCACCTCAGGTATTGGAAAATAATTTTCTGCAACCAACTGTTGTACCCGATAAATTTCGACGTTTATTTAGAGATGTTGCCGGCATCTACAGCATTCTGGAAGCCGGATCGATACTGTATCCGTGGTCTATCCAACCTTTTGAAACAAATCTTGGCCGTCAGTTGAGGTTATGGGAATGGCTGGGGATGACAGAACAATGGTTCACGGATTTTTCTACCTATGATCGGGCTGTTAAAAGCAGAGAAATAGTTTATAAGCCTTTTATTCATTCACAGCGCCAGTCCTATGGATTGGTTCCGGAATATGCCACACCATTGAAAATACTGACCGCAATGACCGGTATCTTCAATGGTGGTACTAAAATCAGGCCCCATGTGGTTGCTGCAGTTTCAGATCAGGAGACTGGAAAAGAATATCACCTGCCGGCATCTCAGGATGAATCCAGAGGGTATGGAAGGGTTATAAAAGCCGGCGCAAAAGAGGTTGGTCAATTGTTGAGGAGTCAGGCTAGTGAGGGTTCTTCAGGGACACTGTTTCTTGAAGACGAAAATGTTCTGGTTGCACAATCAGCTAAAGGCGAGCAGTTTCTGAGCAGTAAAATGTTGATTGTTCTAATTCCTGCCGATACCTCACCTTTAATAATGCTTGTTGTGGTCGAAGGACAAGCAGAACACCCTGCTTCGAAAAAAAGACCAACAGGACAATCGCTAAAAGAACGTGTCGGGCAGATAGTTGATCGAATTTCCGTATTGCAACAGGTTGCAAAAAGTGTTTCAGATGTTGTGGAAATAGAAATACAGGATGAAGATAACTATCCGGTTAAAAAACAGGATGGAACCGTAGTTCCCGGCAACCTGGAAAGTCAGGAAAAAGTAAAGAAGGCTGTGGGAATAATGCCGGATCTTAAGGGCTTGAGTCTGCGAAGGAGTTTTCAGTTATTGCAGAACAAGAACGTAAAGATACGCTTTCAGGGAACCGGTAGAGTTGTTTCACAGAAACCTCTTCCGGGTACACCTCTTAAAGGGTTGTCGGAATGTATTCTGATTCTCGAAAATGTGGAAGATATTGAGCTGAAAAAATAAATCTCATGGACATTACCGATATTAAACCATCATATCTCCTCTCACTAGAGTCACTTCTCCAGGGAGTTGAATACAGGGTTGTCAGGGGAAACCATTCTAAAACTCTCAGGGATATTGAGATCAGTTCCGTTTTCTCCGATTCCCGAAAGGTTGAGGCTGGTGCACTTTTTGTAGCAATCAGAGGCGCAGAGTATGATGGTCATGATTATGTTTCCGCTGCCCTTGCAAACCGCTGTGTTGCCGTTATTTGTGAGATCGGCATGATACATCCCGATACG